>JBBSJO010000162.1:0-9959 GCA_038257185.1 Rhodobacterales bacterium
ACCGATGCGATCAAATACGCCACCATCGCGCCGAACTACGCCTACGGTCAGGATGCCGTCGCTGCGTTCAAGGAAAACCTGAAACGGCTCAAGCCAGAGGTTGAGTTCGTCGCCGAACAATGGCCCGCCCTGTTCAAGATCGACGCCGGTGCCGAGGTGCAGGCCATCGAGCGCGCCAAACCCGACGCGATCTATAACGTGACCTTCGGCACCGATCTTGCCAAATTCGTGCGCGAAGGCGGGGACCGTGGCCTCTTCGACGGCCGCCCCGTCTATGGCCTGCTGTCCGGCGAACCCGAATATCTGGAACCGCTGGGCGACGAAGCCCCCGAAGGCTGGTTCGTCACCGGCTATCCCTGGTACGGCTTTGCTGACGGCACCCCGGAAAAGGCCTTTGTCGACGCCTATATCGCCGAAACCGGCGAGACCCCCAAGATTGGCTCGCTTGTCGGCTATCTCGATGTGAAATCCATCGCCGCCGCCATCGAAAAGGCAGGGGCGACCGACACGGCCTCGCTGATTGCCGCCTTTGAAGGGTTGGAAATCCCCGACACGCCTATCGGCACACTGATGTACCGCGAAATCGACAACCAGTCGAACATGGGCGCCTATGTCGGCACCCTCGCGCTGCAAGACGGCAAGGGCGTGATGGTCGACTGGACCTATAAATCGCCCGACGGCTACATGCCCTCGGACGAAGAAATCAAGGCGATGCGTCCGGCCGAATAAGCCATGCCCCTGGCAGGTGGGCACAACGCCCGCCTGCCAAATTCCTCCCTGACATGACACACCGCTTGGCGGTGCCCGCCCTAGGATTATCTTCCGCATGGCCTTTTTCTTTGCCCAGCTCCTGACAGGCCTCGCCAATGCCTCGTCGCTGTTCCTCGTGGCCTCGGGCCTGTCGCTGATCTTTGGCGTCACCCGCATCGTGAACTTTGCCCACGGGTCGTTCTACATGCTGGGGGCCTTTGTCGGCGTCACCCTGATGGAGGTGCTGCCCGGCACGGTCGGGTTCTGGGGTGCGATCCTGATAACCGGCCTTGTGGTCGGCGCCATCGGTGCGTTCGTCGAGATGGTGGTGCTCCGCCCGATCTACCGCGCGCCCGAACTGTTCCAGCTGGTCGCCACATTCGGCGTGATCCTTGTGATCCAGGACCTCGCCCTGATGATCTGGGGTGCCGAAGACCGCATGGGTCCCCGCGCCCCCGGTCTGCGTGGCGTCTGGCGCATCTTTGGCGAACCCGTGCCCAAGTACGATCTGGTGATCATCGCCATCACCCCCTTCATCCTCTTTGCCCTGTGGTATCTCATCACCAAGACACGGCTCGGCGTGCTGGTCCGCGCCGCCACCCAGGACCGTGAGATGGTCGGCGCGCTTGGCGTCAATCAGGCGTGGCTGTTCACCGGCGTCTTTGCCCTCGGCTCGGCGCTGGCCGGCTGGGGCGGTGCGCTGCAACTGCCCAAGGGCGGGGCCGATCTGCTGATGGACTTCAACATCATCGGTGCGGTCTTTGTCGTCGTGGTGATCGGCGGTATGGGCTCACTGCCCGGTGCCTTCATCGCCGCCGTGCTGATCTCGGTGCTCAACGTCTTTGGCGTCACCTACCTGCCGCAATCCACACTGGTGCTGATGTTCGTCGTGATGGCCGTTGTGCTGATCATCCGTCCCTATGGACTGCTGGGACGCGAGGAGGTCGCAGGCGAACACGGACAAGTCGGCGCACCCGAAACCCCGATCCGCCCCTATGGCACCACCGGTCAGATGCTGGTTGCCGCCCTGCTGCTGGCACTGGCCGCCCTGCCCTTCCTTGCCGACCGCTTCGTGCTGATCCTGCTGATCGACATGGTGGTCTTTGCCCTCTTCGCCGCCTCGTTGCACTTCATCCTCGGCACCGGCGGACTGGTCAGCTTTGGCCACGCGGCCTTCTTCGGTGGTGGTGCCTATGCGGCGGCGCTGCTGGTCTATCACCTCGACACCCCGATGGAGATCGCATTCCTCTTCGCCCCCCTCGCCGCCGGTCTGCTGGCACTGGGCATCGGCTGGTTCTGTATCCGCCTCAGCGGGGTGTACTTCGCCATGCTCACGCTGGCATTCTCGCAACTGGTCTGGTCGATGGCCTATCAATGGCGCGACGTAACGCGCGGCGATGACGGGCTGGTCAACATCTGGCCAGCAAGCTGGCTCAGCGGCACCATCCCGTTCTACTACTTCACATTGGTCTTTGGCATCGGCGGCATCCTTGTACTGCGCCACATCATCCACTCGCCCTTTGGCTACGCCCTGCGCGCCGGCCGCGACAGCCCGCGTCAGGCCGAGGCGATGGGCATCAACGTGAAACGGGTCCAGCACGCAGCCTTCGCACTGGCGGGTGTCATGGCCGGACTGGCGGGCGGCATATTCGTCTTTTCCAAAGGCTCCGTATTTCCCACCGAACTGGAAATAGCCGCCTCCTTCGACGCGCTCATCGTGGTTTTCCTCGGCGGCGTCAAAACCCTTGCGGGTGGTGTTGTCGGAGCAGGTTTCATGACCGTGGTCGAAGACTGGCTCACCCGCCTTGAATATTGGCGTCTCGTGCTGGGCCTTGTGATCATTGCCGTGGTCATCATCGCCCCTGAAGGCATCGTCGGCACCCTGCGCAGCACATGGGCCAAACTTGGGGCCAAATTCCGCGGCACCAGCGAAGAGGCCGTCAAATGACCGAGATCCTGCGCGTCGAAAACCTCAAGAAAAGCTACGATGGCTTTGTCGCCGTCAACGGCGTGTCCTTTGCGGTGCAACAGGGCGAACTCAAAGCCCTGATCGGCCCCAATGGTGCCGGCAAATCCACCTGTTTCAACATGCTGATGGGCCAGCTGAAACCCACCGCCGGTCAGGTGTTTCTGGACGGCGAGAACGTCACCGGCCAGCGTCCCCGCGACATCTGGCGCAAGGGCGTCGGACGCACCTTCCAGATCACCGGCACTTACCAGTCGATGAGCGTGATCGAAAACGTGCAGATGGCGCTGATCAGCCACCACCGCAAACTGTTCTCGGTCCTGCCCCGCGCATGGAAGCTCTACCGCGACGAGGCGTTTGAATTTCTCGAAACCGTGTCGATGGCCGATCAGGCCGACCGCCCCTGCTCTGTTCTGGCGTATGGCGATCTCAAGCGGCTGGAACTGGCGATTGCCCTCACCCACCGCCCCCGTCTGCTGCTGATGGACGAACCCACCGCCGGCATGGCCCCCGCGGCGCGCATTGCGTTGATGCAACTGGTGGCCGACATCGTGCGCGACCAGGGCGTGTCGGTGCTGTTCACCGAACACGATATGGACGTGGTCTTTGCCCATGCGCATCACATCATGGTGCTGAACCGGGGAGAGCTGATTGCCGACGGGAGCGCCACCGAGGTCCGCGAGAACCCGCAGGTCCAGGAGGTCTATCTGGGCGGCGGCACATTGTTCAAGGAGGCACAGGATGCTTAACGTCGACGGCATTCACAGCTACTACAGCAAGGCCCATATCCTGAACGGCCTGTCCTTCCAGATCGGCCGCGGCGAAGTCGTGGCCCTGCTGGGCCGCAACGGCGCGGGCAAATCCACCACCATGAAATCAGTCATGCAACTGGTGCGCCCCCGCGCGGGCCGCGTGATGTTTCAAGGCACTGACCTTGTCGGCGCGCCTGCCTTTCGCGTCGCCAAATCCGGCATCGGCTATGTCCCCGAAGACCGCCGCATCTTCACCGACCTCACGGTGATGGAAAACCTCGAAGTGGGCCGCCAGCCCCGCCGCGACGGCGCGCCACTCTGGAGCGTCGAACAGCTGTTCGACATCTTCCCCAACCTCGCCGAACGCCGCAGCAACCGCGGCAAACACATGTCGGGCGGTGAACAGCAAATGCTGACGATCGCGCGTACGCTCATGGGCAACCCGCTGCTGTTGCTGCTCGACGAACCCTCAGAGGGTATCGCGCCGGTGATCGTCGAAGAGATGGCCAACACCATCCTCAAGCTCAAGGCCGAGGGGCTGACTGTGGTCATCTCGGAACAGAACCTGCACTTCGCCCGCGCCGTGGCCGACCGCGCCATCATCATCGAAGGCGGCGAAAAGAAGTTCGACGGCAGCTTTGCCGACCTTGAAGCCCAGCCCGAAGTCCGCGATGCCTATCTGTCGGTCTGACCCGGCGTCTGTATTGCTACCCCGCACCCGGCGTTTTACCTGCGACCGGATACAATCAAGGAGAGCCCGTTGAGCAAGCCCCCACAGCCGCGCACCAGCGCAGAGCACGGATATGTGCTGGACGCGCAGATCGGCTTTCTGCTGCGCAAAGCCTACCAGCGCAATTCGACGATCTTCCTGGAACAGGTGCCCGGCAAACTGACCACAACACAGTTTTCCGTCATGCACCGACTAGCCGAAGACGGACCAATGTCGCAGAACCTGTTGGGCCGCTCGGTCGCCATGGACGGCGCTACCACCAAAGGCGTGGTGGATCGCCTGATTGCGCGCGATCTGCTTGCCACGCGCCGCGACCCCAAAGACCGCCGCCGCCACCTCGTTTCGCTGACGCCCCGAGGCGTCAAGTTGATTGACGAAGCCGTCGATGCCGCGATCCGCGTCACTGATGAAACCCTCGCACCCCTGCGAGAGCGCGAGAGAGAAACGCTGCTGCGTCTGCTGGCAAAGATCATTTAAGGCGGCGTTTTAGGTTTAGTGGGAAGAGGTAAACCGCCGCTCCTTAATGAGCCAAATAATGTCCAATAAGTTTGCCTTATCGGACATATATAGACACGCCCGGCGCTCATCGGAAAACGCCGTTAAATCGCCCGCAGACCCAACAGGATACACTTTCTTCCAGCGCGCGTGACGAGAGGAGAGGGGCCACTTTTCGCCGGGCGACCCCCTGCCCTTCCTTGTCGCGTATCACGCTGAGGTCTGGCGCAAGCCGACTCGCGTAACAGGTCAGACGCCGTCGATCAGGATATCCAGCGCGCGCTTGAGCGCATCGCGATGATTGGCGAGAGAGCCTATGGGTTCGCGCAACTCCGTGCCCGGGATGGCGGCAAGCTCCTGAACCCGCACAATCCACATGGCCCCATCTATCTCGACTGAGGGTGTCAGACCCGGAAAAGTCGCATAGCGGCCTTCTTCTCGCAAGGGCGCGACAATGCGGGACGCCGCGATGCCAATCAGATCGGTTTGCAGATCAACTACAAGCTGACCGCCTATCAGGCGGTATAGATCGAACTGCGCCATACCAGCCGTGACCTAGAAGCTTCTGAATTGCGACAGAGGCAATCCATCCCGGGCAACTTCCCCGGCATATGTCGCGATCGCCGCTTTGTTCTCAATACGCCACAGACGGTTGCGCTCGACTTTGGCCGCTTCGAGAATCGCAGCTTCTGCAAGCCGAGACATATTGAGGCCAAGCGACCGCGCGGTTCGGGCGACGTCTGCATCAAGCGTTAGATTCACTTTTACCCGACCCATTGTGGCCTCCTGAAATACACGTATGACGAAAGAGTATAAACCGCACTCAGGTGTGCAGCAAGATCCGGCTTCGGAAGTCTCTGGGCCCTCGCAAGCGGCGCGCTCCGACACGCGCCTTCAGCTTGTTCGATACCGCCGATGACTATGTCCGCCGAACCATCGTAGAGAGCCTACAAGGCCAACTGGCCCCGCAGCTAACATGGCGGCGGGGTTGTGAAATTGCCGCCAAAGGGTCGTTTAGTGGCGCTATATGAAACTGCAAAAGGCTTGTTTTGATGCCATTGCTAGGCTTCGCGCGCGTTTCAACCGAGGATCAACCCCCCCCTGCCCGAGACGCAGGCCCTGAAATCCGCGGGTTGCGCAGAGATCCAAGAAGAACAGGCCTCGGGCGGGAACCGGGAGCGACCGGTCCTTGCGCGGGTGTCGGAGCGCGTGGCCAAGGGCGACACGCTGGTTGTCGTGCGCATTGATCGTCTGGCGCGATCTCTGTCCCATCTACTCAAGGTGATCGAACGGTTGGAGGCCAAAGGGGCCTTCTTTCGCTCACTGCTGCACCCGATCGACACTGCTTCTCCGCAGGGCAAGTTCACGCTACAGGTTCTGGGCGCGGCGGCCGAGTTCGAACGCGCGCTGATCCGTGAGCTTACCAAAGCGGGGCTGGCCAGCGCCCGCACCAAGGGACGCGTCGGTTGGAACCCTCGTCTGCGAGCCAAGGATCCTGCCGCTCTTCGCAAGGTGCGGTTGGCGCGACAGGACGGCCACATGGAGCGTCTGAACGAAACGGCACAAGATTGGGTGGCCCATGTGCGCCGGCTGGGCCCGATATGGCTTGGGAGGATGTGCTGCGCATCATCAATGGCCCCTCGCCCGAGGCGCGGCGCTGGACGCAAAGCCGCCTGTTGCGCGCCGTGAGCGCCTATGTCCGCGACGGCTGCTTAGCAGAAACAGTGCTAGGGCGTGCCGGGCGCCGCGCAACGGATGATCGCCTGCCCGCCATTGTCGCAGGCATCAAGGCCGCAGATCCCGACATCACGCTTCAGGCTGTTTGCGATCGGCTGGAGGCGATGCGCGAACGCACGCCGCGCGGGCGATCTAGATCGCAGCCGTCATCTGTGAAGATGCTGCTGGAACGCGCCGGAAGGCTAGGATTGCTATAATGGACGCTTAGTAAGCCTTCCTTGACACTTGAACGCGTTCAAGCCCACGGAATCACTTATAATCTGGTTATGAAATAGCGAGTTTGCGAGCCATGAGCAGGGGTTAAGTCGACATCTCGCCAAATTTCTAGCGTCACGGGAACCAGTGCAGAAGTAAGACATTACAACACATTACCAATACCTTAACCTGCTATGGCCACTGGTCATGCCGTTGATGCTGTGGATATCTTTTCCACTACATCTAGATTCTTCTTGCTGGAATTGCGCGTTCATGACATTTCCATTCTGACGACAAACCGCGTCAGGTGGGTATTTGGCCGTCAGAATGAGAAAGAGCCTTCGAAAAGGCCACGAGAGGCAGCAGAACATGGATGATCGTAGCGCTGGAATTATGCAAGGGATAGGCTCAGCTGACATCGGAGCCTTTGCCGACAACTTGGCCGAGTCGCTCGATCGGCAGATGAAAATTGCGTTTGAGCCTGAAGAGCGCAAGTCTCTTCGCCGCTTCAGTTCGACTGAAGTTGCAAGCGTACTCAGGGTCAGCACGTCGAACCTGCGCAATCGACACAAAGACGGGAGCTTCCCCGAGGTTCACACTGATAGTCGCGGACATAGATTCTATAGCGCCGAGGAAGTAGATATTCTACGCGACATCCTTGGTCGCACTGGAAAGAACGCGGACGCCTATCGCCCTGGGCGTCGAGACAATGATCGTCTCCAAGTGATTTCGGTCGTCAATTTCAAGGGTGGGTCATCCAAGACTACAGCGACGATACACCTGGCGCAGCGCTTTGCTTTGCGCGGGTATCGTGTGCTCGTGCTTGATCTCGATCCGCAGGCCAGCCTGACCACTTTCTTCGGCTTCCGTCCTGAGCTGGAGTTCGCGGACGGCGGCACCATTTACGATGCTTTGCGATATGAGGATCAGGTTCCGCTCTCAGAGGTCATCCAGAAAACCTATTTTCACAAGCTCGACATGGTCCCAGCCGGACTGATGCTTTCAGAGTACGAAACCGAGACAGCAAACGCGCTTGCACGCAGGGCCCAGCCTATTTTCGCCGAACGTCTGGCTTTGGCATTGGAAGAAGTCGATGCTGACTATGACATCGTGTTGATCGACTGCCCCCCACAATTGGGCTTTTTGACGTTGACGGCACTGTCTGCATCGACCGGCCTTCTGGTCACCGTTGTGCCAGGCATGCTCGATATTGCTTCAATGAGCCAATTCCTCAAGTTGGCATCCGAGACGATAAAGGCCGTCGAAGAAGCCATCGGCAGGCGCGTTACATGGGACTTCGTCAAGTTCCTGGTCACACGATACGAACCCTCGGACGGCCCCCAGACACAGATGGCCGGATACCTAAGGTCAATTCTGGCTGGGCAGGTCATGACGGAACCCATGCTGAAATCCACCGCAATCTCTGATGCAGGCATGACGCAACAGACAATCTACGAGGTCGATCCTAACCAGCTCATCCGAAAGACGCTTGACCGGGCACTTACGAGCGTAAACAGCGTCGCAGACGAGCTCGAGCAGACGATTCAGATGGCATGGGGGCGTCGCTGATGGCCCGCAACATCTTCAATCAACCTCCGAAAGAAAACACCGAAGCCACAACTGTGCCCCCTGCCCCGGCCAAGTCTTCCAAGCTTCCCGGCTCCGTAGGCGGTTTACGTGACTCCTTGCGCGAGATCACAGCCAATTCGATCCGCGACATCGATCCTGACCAGATTGACATGGACGGCCTGCGTGACCGCCTCGTACTGGAAGACAACAGTATTGATGAGCTTGCGGAGAGCATCCGGAAACATGGTCAGCAAGTGCCAATCATGGTACGCCCTTCAGACAAGCCAGAGCGGTATCGTGTCGTTTATGGTCGCCGCCGCCTCGCAGCCATCCGAAAAGTTGGCGGAACAGTTAAGGCGATTGTGCGAATTCTGGACGATGATGCTTCACTGATCGCGCAAGGCCAAGAGAACAATCTGCGACTCGACCCCTCTTTCATCGAAAAAGCGCTCTTTATCAAGGAAATGCAGGAAGCAGGGTACAAGCCAGGAGTTATTCAGGACGCTTTGGGCCTCACACGGCAAGGCGTCTCAAATCATCGCGTCGTGATCGAGCAACTGCCCGACGAACTCATCCGCCTCATTGGTCCAGCGCATGGCATCGGTCGGCGCCAATGGGGAGATTTGGCAGCTCTGTCTGGGAAAGTGCCCTTGGTAGACATCGCAAGAAAGACACTTCCCTTGGTGAAAAACGATACGCCAAGCCCTGAGAAGTTTCAGGCGGTCTTTAATGCAGCCTCCAGCAAGGCGCGTGGAGCCCCCAAGCAAAAGGCCACCATTCATTCCACTGTGATCAGAGATGAAGATGGCGGTCCGCTCGCCATGCTTGCGATTGATGATCGATCCGTCGCCATAAAGGTCACGCGAAAGGACAACCCAGAATTCGGCCAGTGGGTCGAAGAGCACGCCGAGGCAATGCTTCGTCAGATCTTCGACCAATGGCGGAATAAGAGAGGCTCGGGGTCCTGACCCCGGCTACAACGAGAAACACGAGCAGAGGAGAGAGACGAAGGCCAAAATTAAAAGAGCCCCCCAAGGTTTCCCCTGGAGAGCCCTCATCATCAGTTTTGCACCTATGATGTAGCAACCTCCAACAAAGCGGTCAAGAGTCACCGATTCGGTGGACATCTTTTTATTGCCTTCTCGCGCGCGCACTTGCGGGAAGAAACGGGGAAGTTGTGGGCCAAGCGGTCCTCGTTGATAAAAGCATGACATTCACAAAACTGTCCATCAAAAGAAAAGAGACTTATCCAGTCCCCGGCGAGGCACCGTCGACAAACGCAACAGATGTCTGGGCCATCTTCAGAGCCCTCAGGGACTCCCACACTCAGTTCGGTCTGCGGCCTGGTCACATGCAAACGCTCCAGGCTTTGCTCAGCTTCCTAAAACCAGGTCACGGCGAAACTGTATTTGCCTCCAACTCTGAGATCTGCCGCCGTGTTGGGGGTATTGATGAACGAACACTCCGTAGACACATTGATCGCTTTCTCGAACTGGGTTTCATGACACGCCATGACAGTCCAAACCGCAAACGGTATCGTGTTCGGTCATCAGACGGCCAATGCATCAGCTACGGGGTTTCTCTCTCACCATTGATCGAACGCGCGAACGAACTTTTGGCTGTTGCCCAAGAGGTAGAGAACAGACGCCGTGACTGCATTTTTATCCGCAAACAAATCCTGACCAAACTTGCTCAACTTGAGGAGTTCTGCCCCGAAAGCTCTTTTATTTCAAAGGTCAGGAAAACTCTCAGAAGGAAGCTGTCG
>JBBSJO010000163.1:0-9921 GCA_038257185.1 Rhodobacterales bacterium
AAACTGGCCGGGCTGATCCCATGCTTTCGGCACAACTCAGTGGCAGGAAGGCCAGCTTCCTGCTCCTTGATCATGCCGATGATCTGCACTTCCGTGAAACGGCTCTTTCTCATTCGTCTGCTCCTTTAGGGTTGGACAGACTCTACATCAGGCTGAGGGAACTTCCGGGGGGCAGGTCAGCAAGTTTGTTCACTGAGGGTGGAGTGTGACGATATTGGGGTCACTAGATTACATAACTACCTTATCGGTTATACAACTGTACGTGCAAAGTTGAAGTGTCATACTTGTCCTAGTCAGGATTAGCCTGTTTGAAGTAGGATCGCGCTGCCCCCGGAAACTTGGACACTGACGCAAGCTGTGATTTGAGCTAATCCCCTGTTGAACCGCTCTGAAAAAGGATGCTTTTATGGCCCCCCATCGCAATCCCGGCGATTTTCATGATCTCAAGACAGTATCTGAAAACCGGGTTTTTCATGGTGCAGGCCCTTCGGCAATCCGTAATATGGGTTCCCCCGAGAATTATGAGACCAGTTTTCCCGATGTCGGAGAGGCGCGCCGCTGGGGGGTGATCCTGGATCCGGATCTGCATTTCTCGCTCTATGGCCATCATCAGGGGCGCCATTTTCTGGCGCGCCTGAAAGATGGCATCAACAACGTCATTTTCATCTCGCCAAGCCACGGAAAACAGTGCGGTATCGGCGAATACGGGCGGTATCTGTCGGGCCAGTTCGAAGCCATGGGCGAGACTGTGCATGTCGCCCGCACCTCGAGCGCGGTGCGCGAACTGGACGACGCGTTCCTCGACCGCTCGCTGGTGATTATCAATCACGGTCCCGGACTGTTCGACGGTCTCAACCCGCGCCTGAGCCAGGGGGAATCCACCACCCAGCTGCTGCACAATCTTGAAGTGCTGGGCCGCGACAAGGGCTGTATCCCGATCATCATCCACCACTCGCTGCTCGATACCGATCACCATCTGCTTTACAGTCGGCAGAACCAGATTCTGCAGTCGGGCATCACCGAGGTCAGCTTCGTGTCGTCGGGGGCGCGGAATTTCTTCCTGCCCGCACTCGAGTTGGGGATATCGCCGGTCGCGGTGCCAGGGCACGACTACAGCCCCGACCGCGACCTGCGCCCCGAGGTGATCGGCTTCTTCGGGTTCTACCAGCATGGCGGCAAGGACTTCGATTCGCTGTTCCATCTGGCCAAGGAACTGCGCGGCAGGGTCGTCGGCAGCGTCGTCACAAGCTCCCCCACCGAGGCCGACAAGCTGGAGACGTCGCTGGTCGATGCCGGCATCGACCACGACTTCGGGCAGGGCTGGGTCACCGACGACGAACTGATGGCGCGTCTGCTGCAGGCGGACTATTTCTATCTGCCGCAGAACGACTACGACCACTGGAACAATTCGGCCACCGCCCGCTTCGTCACCAACCTCGACCGCCCGCTGTTCCTGCCGCCGCACCAGCCGTTCCTCGACATGGCCGACGGCGCGATCTTTGCCACCAAGGACGACCTGCCGAGGATCGCCGCCTACGTCCGCGAGCCGCACCATTACGACAAGGCGGTCGCGCGGGTGCGCGGGTTCCGCAAACGTGCGCAAATGAGCAATACCGCCAGGATATTGCGCCATGACGTGATCGGCGTGATCGGTGACATGTCGCGGACGCTGCTGCTGGGGACGAACGAGACGTCCTACGAGCGCTACCTGGAACTGGGTCCGGACGGCCGCAAAGATTTCGCAGGCGAACTGGGGGTTCCCGAAGCCGGCGTCGCCACCGCCTGCCGGGCGCTTTACCGCGCGCCGGCGCCCAAGCAGTTCTGGCGCAAGCATTACGAACTGGGCGATCTGATCTTTCCGACCCTGCTCGAAAGCCTGCACGCCATCTTCATGGCGATCTGCAAGCGGGTACCCGGCGTGGACGAGATCGACCAGATATCCGCCAGCTCTGCCGCCGGAACGAAGGTCGCAGAGGCCCTGCACAAGGCCATCCTGCTGGCGCTGAAGCAGTCCGGAACCACCTTCAACAGCCACGACATCGTGCTTTTGGACAACGGCGCGCTGGTCGACTGGCAGGCGCATGTCACGCCCGAGCGGATCGAAGCCTTTGCCACCGCCAAGCGCAAACGCCAGGCTGCCATCGCGACCGAGGCGAAAACCCTCGAACCAAGCCCGCCGGCGATCACCAACGTGCTGGAACTGCTTATCCTGCCCGCCGACCAGAGCCGCGCGCGCCCGGCACCGGTGGATCTTTCACGGCTCGATCTCGACTGGGTCTGCGCCGCACCAAGCCTTGTCGCCAGGTTCGGCAGACTGGCGCAGGCGTTCACCGATGCCGATCTGAATATGGTTGAAACACTGGTGTTTGATACCCTTCAACCGGCAGCCATCGATGTTGGCGCGCGCGACTACGCGGTCGAGGACTTCGTCTATCTGGACGGCGATACCTTCCTCATCAACGCCATGCGCTGCATCGACAAGCGCGATCTGTTGCCGATCGAAGCGATGGTGCTGCAGTCGTTCCTGGCCATCTATGGCAAGCTCTCGCTGCTGCGCCACCTGCTCGACCGGGGCGGGCGCAAGGTGCGCATCGCCGGGCTGGACAGCTTCGCGATGTCCACGGTGCCCGGGGATTTCGCGCGGTTCATCCAGAACATGCGCGATCCGCTGTTCGGATTGATCGACCGGCGCAACGCCTACGAGATCCAGCGGCGGCAGAACCAACGCTGGTGGCTCGCCAACCATGTGAACAACAGCAAACTGTGGAACGACGGCGAACAGAACATGCAGAAGCTGGTGCTGACCTATGGTGTGCTGGATGCCTCTGTGGGCAGGGCCGAGGCTTTCCCGCTTCCGGGGCAGAAGATCGCCCGGTACATCACGAAAGACGGATTGTTCCTGAATTTCAAGAGCCTGGCCGAGCATTGCCATGCGATTCCACTGGACGGATGGATGCAGATTTCCACCCTGCGCAACCATCCGGCCGCCCTGCGCAACTTTCACGAGGTCGAGACCGAGGGGGCCTGGTCGAATGGCACCGACGGCCTGATCTGCCTGACCCTCCTGGCCCCCGATGCGACGACAACCCGCGTGGCCGATGCTGCATCCGGCAGCGGGGCGGGCGGGATGATTGTGCGTCTGGACATGGGCTTTGTGGGATCCGGGGTTCTGGGGCCGCGCCTGTTGAAGGCCATCGTCAGTCACAACACGAACGGGACCGGCGCATGGATCGACGTCGAGGCCGAAGTCGAGGTAAGGGACGATTCGGGCCTCACCCTGATGATCCCCTGCGATGCGTTGCGGATCGGGGCAAATATCGTGATCGGACTGAAGCTTTCAGCCAGCACCAGTCCGCAGAAACTGGGCATGTCGACCGATGATCGGGAACTCGGGGCTTTCGTCCGGCGCGTCGGCGTGTTTTCGTCCCGCGACACCTGACGTGCCGCGCCCGCTTTGGCAGATACACTGCGGCACAGACACCGCAACCCTCGTGATGGCTGTGGCCATGCCCGATCCAACCCGAGTTGACTGACATGACCGAACACCCCGCCGACCACCCTGCCGAACGGCCGCGCCACCGCTTCCTGATCGTGGTCGGATTGCCGAAATCGGGAACAACCTATCTCTACGCGCAGTGCCAGGAGATGCCCGATCACTTCAACATGCCCACCTTCACCAAGGAGATCGGCTATTTCCGGCGCGCCGCCGATCTGCAGGACTATCTGGCCCATTTCGCGCCGGAGGACGGCCGGGTCTTCGTCGATTCGACGCCGGTTTACATCGACGACGTGGACACGACGCTGAAAAACATGGTCCTGGCACTGGAGGGTCAGGATGTGCAGATCGTGGTCTGCCTGCGCGAACCGCTGGAGCGGGCCTATTCGCATTACCTGCATGACGTGGCGCAGAACTTCCTCACCTACGGGCTGTCCGACTACAGCATCTACAGCCCTTCAGCCCTGGCAAGGTATCTCTACCCGCTGGCAGAGCGCATCCGCCGCCTGCAAGCCGCCTTTGGTGCCGACCGGGTGCACGGCTTCAGCTTTTCCGGCGACAACATGGCCTTCGAGACCGCGCTGCGCCGGTTTGCCGGACTACCCGACACCTGGGGGTTCGACTATGACAACAACCCGGCCCCCGGCTTTACCTCGCCGCGGGTGTTCTACAACGCCGACCGGCCGATTACGGTCAGCCTGCGCGAGGGGCTGTTCACCCTGCCTGCCGGCCAGTTGCTGATCGTGAACCGCAAGTTCAGCAAGCTGCTGCGCGCCGACTTCTCGCCGCTGCTGGCCCAGACCTTGCTGAATGGCCAGAGCACCATCAACCGGGTGTTCGACACCACCCGGCTGTCGGATACGACCCGCGAAACCATCAGGACAGATTACGCGGCGACCTGCGCGCTTCTGGGGCTGTCCGGGTTGCCGGACACGCCGCAGCCTCTGTTCGTCTCCAAGGAATCCGACAGCCTGCCAGAAGAGATCACCGCGCGGCTGGAACGGATCGGCACCCTCGACGACAGCATTGCCGATATCTATGCGGCTCCGCTGCGCTGTTCTGACGACGCCATCGTTGCCATGCCCGAGCAGGACATCGCATTGGGCCGCGCCATCGCGCAGGCAAGCCTGATCTCGCGCAAGCGCAGCGACGGCCGGATATCCATTGTCGATCACATGGTCCATATCGTGATGACATACGGACCTGCCGCAAACTACATCGACAATCTTGCATTCCAACTTGTGCGGACACGACGATTTGATGATCTGGAGACTATCCTGGGGCGCTATGGCGGCATCAGCGGGATGGGCCGCCAGATCAGACTGGACAAGGTGCACAGCGTCATGAAAGAACTCCTGACCGTCGCGGAATGCGATCGGCTGTGCGCCATGGGCATCACAATTGCGCCTGTTTCCGCCGCGCCGCCGATCCGCAGGCGCAAGCGCAAGCCCCGTGTGTCGAAAAAGTAGTCTGCCTTACGGGGATACCCCGCTCCAAAAGACGGCCGGCATCAGTCAGCATCAGGTCGGCCAGCTTTGTCAGGTCGGCCAGCCCTGACTGTGGGCAGCTTACAGGAAACGCCGGTTCAGCCAGACCTGCGTGCCATCCCGCAGGACACCGTCGGGGCCGCGCGGTTGCGGCTTGTCCTTCACACACAACCAGTCATGGCCCGGCATCAGCGCCCGCAGCAATGCCTCGATTTCGCCGGAATGGGTGCCAACAAAGATCCCACGGACCCGCCGGTTCATCTCGTCAATCGCCGCTGCAATGACCTCGCCTTCGGCCCCCTGGATGTCGAAGTGGATCATGTCGATCAGGTCGTGGTCACCCATCAGGTCGGGCAGGCTGTAGGCATCGACAAGATTGTATTCGCCGGGATACTTTGCAACTGTATAGAACCCCGACCGCCCGGGGACCGGCTTTGCGCGGATGTCGTCAAGCAGTTTTGCGCGATCCGTGCCGACCACGCCCAGCGTCTTGAGGCCCCATTGCAGCGACGGGTCGGTGGCCACCGGGAACAGCGCGATGCCGGTATCGGCGGCGACGATACCATGCACTGCCCGCCCCTGATCCGTGGTGACGCCGTTGTCTGCGAAATGGCGAAGGATGAATTCGTATTTCTGCCGTTCCGCCTCGACCCCGACGATAGCGATCTGCGAAATGCCCAATTGCCGCGCCGCACCGTATCCGGCCATGATCCACGGCCCCCAGCCGGCGCCGCATTCCAGCATCGTAAAGCGGTCGCGCCCGCTGTCCTTTGCCGCCGTCGCCGCCCAGAGCACCGGAATCCATTCCCAGTTGCCGACCGGCATCGGTTTTTGCGTGCCGCCCTTGCCGGTCCAGTGGCCGTTGAAATCGACATGGCTGCGCTGTCCCATGAAATCGTAGATAAAGGCAGAATCAGGATTGCAAGGGACGTCGCGGAACCGGTCGAGGACCTTGTCCGACATCAGGTCGGGGATCTCGGCGGTTGGCGTATCAAGGGTATCGGACATGGTCGGGCCTTTCAATTGCGGCGTTCTGCCGGTGGATGGACTGAAACGACGCCTGACCGAACGGTCCGGCATGGGCAATGGCAGGATCCCGCCCGCGCAGAAATTGGCGCTCGGAAGCTGGCCGGATGAGCGCTGCGATCGCGCCCCGTTGAAACGGCAGCAGCCAAGGTCAGTTCATCCCGTCTTTCTTGATTTCCACGATTTTTGCGCGCAGCTGATTGACCTGTTTTTGCAGCGCAAGATTATCGCTTTTCAACTTGTCCGTCTCCAGCCGGGCGCGGATGTGGGCGCTGCGGATGGACCGCGCCAATACCGAATTTACACCCTCTGCGCCCAACAGCGACACCTGATCGTCGTCAAACGGCAACCCGCTTTTCCCGATGGAAAACGCGCCCATCTCGAAAACCGGTCCCTGCCATTTTCCGCCCGGCGGCACCGGATCAAGGCCAAGAAAGGTGAAATCGCGGGCGTAGACCCGGGTGAACAGGTCGATTGTCTCTTGCGGGACATACGAGAAAACCTCTTCGAGACTGACCAGCCGTGCATCAGAGGGATTTTCGGGCGCAAAGGTTTCACGGACGTCGTATATCTCTTCGACGCGCCGTTCGAGAAAGTCGTTCAGTTGATCGACCGAAACCACCTCGTCGACCAGCAGCGCACCCTGAGCGTCGTGCAGCCAGTCGAATTGCGGCGCGGAAGCGGTCCGACAGTGCCACTCGATGAAATCGACGAAGGTCATTGCCCGCATCATCATCGAGATCGTGCTGTTGCCGTCGCGCCGGATGAAGTGGTACGTGCTCAGCAACCGCTCCCATGGGTTGCGGGTAATGGCAAAGCTGCGAAAATTCGCCCATTTTTCCGGCCCCAGCACATGAAGAAAGTCGCGCGCGCGGGCATGGCCGTCATAGACCTTCTCGCGTGCCGCGGGCAGGATATTCGAGGCGATCGCTTCGGGGATTCCGGGAACCTCGTGGCTGCTCTGCCAGTCATTCTGCGTTTTGTCCTTGTGGGCCCCAAGCCGGAGCAGCGCGCGGGTCACCGTCGTTCCGGCGCATTTCGGTATATGGACGAACGCAGTCCGATGCTTTTCCGACAGAAGACTAACCATGGTGCCCGATCTTTCCTTGAACCGACTTGGATCAGACTTATGCGATGCCTGCGGCAAGGGAAAGAGAGTTGGCCTTCCTTTGGGTCTGCGATGGAGTCATGAACCGGGCAGCACGGGTCAGTCTTCGGGTACGGCGAGGAAGTCGTTGTAGCCCTTGCTGCCCAGACGGTTTGCCATGCCATTGGCGTCCAGCGTCCTGGTGGCGTCCTCAGGATCGCAGACCGCGTATTTCATCTCTTTGAGTTGCTCCATGAAAGCCTTGAGGCCGATGCCGGAGCTGAGTTCGAGAGAGGGCGGGTTCACCTCGAACACAAGCTTGGGCCGGTCCTGCGTCAGGATCTTGCGGGCACCGGACAGAACCCGCGGTTCATGGCCCTCGACATCGATCTTCATCAGCCCGATCCGTCTGCTCCGGTTTTCCAGGATCGCGTCAAGAGGTGCGCCTGGAACCCGGGCTAGGCGCGCATGCATCCCGATCTGCTGGCGGGCCGACCAGCCGCCCGTGTCGGCATCCTGCTCTGCAGCGTCAGCGGGCTCGGGTTCAGGGTCGGCCCCGGACATGGTGTTCAGGGCGCGGTCCTGCCAGCGCTGATGCAGAATCTTGGCAGATGCGGCATGCCCGCCCGGTGCCCACAAGTCGACGAGTGCGATGTCATCCGATGCGGCCATGGCATGCACCACGACACACTCTGTCAGGGACGCATCGACGATGTTCGCGGACAGAACGCTTGCCAGACGCGGGTTGGGCTCGACCGCATGCACGATCCCGGCAGTGCCAAGCGATCGCATCTTGTGTGCCACGATCATTGTGAACCAGCCGACGTTTGCGCCGACATCGACAAAGGCGTCCGACCATTCGACGTGTTTGTGCAACAACGCTTCGACGTGAGGTTCGAAATTGTCGCCAAACCATATTTGCCCGCTGACCGACGTGTCGGTCAGATCAAGGAACATGGCAAAGCCCTTCTTGCTGTAAAAACGGACAATCTTCTGCGAACTGGCTTGCAGAAAGTTCTGGATCTGCTTCACGCGCCATTCGTCGGAATTGCGCAAAGTCTGTTCGATCTGCTCGACGGTTTTGAAATAGGCCACGGCGCGATCGACGGAATCGGGGCTATCCGGTTCACGATGAAGCATCAGCCGATAGGCCGCGCGGATCAGTGCTTCGTTTACGACAAGTGGGTCTTGGAAGTCCGTCATGAGGGGAGAATCCGAAAACATACACAAGCTGTCAATAGCTTGTCAAAACCCGACCATGTGGCGCAGCAAAACTTGAGGGTTCTCTGTGACGTGATCCTCATTTTTTGGACAGGTTTGGGGCTCCGCCAGGATGCATCAAGTCAGGTTTCGTGCCGCTTGTGTCATCTGTATTGCCTCAAAGCATGCGCCGCCGAGGTTTCGTGTGTGGACGCCCATCGAATACAAGCGACTTTTGGGAACGATCGGTTGCGGCCCGGCGATCTATAACGCCGAGGCCATCGCCTATACCTTGATCGAGACCGCCAGGCTGAATGAGCCGCGCCGACAGCGCTCCTCGCCCCCCCTTCAGACATTGATCATCCCCGCGGTGATTTCGCTCATCAGGGTGGCGGCAAAGACGATGTTGACGCCTTGGTCGTCGAACACCACGGTGTCGCCGATCTGCGTCATGTGGGCGCGGGCCTGGCCTGCGTCAGCATAGCCAAAGCCGTCGAAGCGCAGCGTGTCCCAGGCCTCGAGCCCGGCGACCAGGTCGCGGCCGTCCTCGGTGGCGTTGAAGACGAAGGTATCGGCGCCGATACCGCCGAACAGCAGATCGTTTCCCACGCCGCCCGTGATCACGTCGTCGGGGCCCTGCGCCTTCATCCAGGCGATCAGGTCCGGGGTGGAGCTGCGCACGAACTCGGTGCTCTGGGCAAAGCCCTGAACCACTTGCGCCCGGGTCATCGCACCGCTGTCCAGCCGCCCGGTCCAACCCGCCAGTCCACCCGCATCGGGGGCGCGGTCCAGCACGTTGTTGTAGAGCAGGGTCACGAACTGGCTGTTGTCGGTGGCGCCGTAGCGGTTCTGGAACTCGCGGGATGCAACGAACCCGGTGACAACATCCAGAAACCCGACCCCATCGGCCAGCCGTCCGGTCCAGCCGGCAAAACCACCCGTGTCCGGGGCCCGGTCCAGCGTTGCCTGATAGAGCCGGAACACGTCATCGGACCACTGCGCCTGCAGCCCGGCGCGGGAGAATTCGAGCGCCGGGGCGGTGGTGTTGGTGCGGAACTCGAGGCTTTCCGAAAACCCCACCACCACCTGGGCGCGGGTGAAACTGCCGCCCGCCAGCGCGTTGACCCAGTTGGCCAGGCCACCCGCATCGGGGGCCCGGTCCAGCACGTTGTTGTAAAGCTGGGTCACGAAGGCGGTGTTGTCGGTGGCGCCATAGCGGTTCTGGAACTCGGTCGAGCCGACAAAGCCCTGTGCAGCCTGCAGCAGGGTCTGGCTACCGTCCAGCAACCGCCCGGTCCAAGCCATGTGCCCGCCCAGATCCGGGGCCCGGTCGAGCGTCGCCTGATACAGCCGGAACACCTGCGCCGCGACGGGGTCAAAGGCGGCGTCAATGGCCTCGCCGTTCAGCGTATCGGCCCCCGCCCCACCATTCAGCACATCGCGCCCCGCCTCGCCGTAAAGCAGGTCGTTGCCGACACCACCCGACAGCGTGTCGTTGCCGGCCCCGCCGTACATGATGTCGGCCCCCGCCCCGCCCGACAGCCCATCGTTGCCGGCCAGCCCAAACATGATGTCATCGCCAACCCCGCCGACAAGCATATCATCGCCTGCGGTGCCGGTCAGGC
>JBBSJO010000164.1:0-9915 GCA_038257185.1 Rhodobacterales bacterium
AACCATGTGCCCAGAAGCGCAAAGGGTGCCAGGACCAGGTTGGCTTTCAAAGTCTGCGCGGTGAAAAGGCCGAGCGCGGCATAGGGAAAGAACTTAATTATATTGAGCGCCCAGAACAGCATCACCGTTGAGGCCTGATACTGGGTCTTCGTCAGCCCCCGGCTGAGCAGGAACACCGCTGCCGGGGGGCCACCCGCGTGGCTCACGAAGGTGGTGAAGCCCGTGGCGACACCGCATACAAGACCGGCCCAATCCGGCATTTGGTGCCCTGCCAGCCGGATCAGTCCGCCCTTCAGGGCCAGTTGCCAGATCACGAACCCCACCGCCACGCCGCCGATCAGCACCCGCAGCAGATCGGGCGAAGCAACGGCATAGAAAGCTGTTCCCAGCGCAACCCCCGGCACGCCGCCGATCAGCAGCAACCGCACGTCGCGCCCGCTCCATTTGCGCCAGTAGGGGCGGAGCGAGCCTGCGTCGATCAGCATGAGCATCGGCAGCATCACCCCGAGCGCCAACCCCGGGGAAACCACAAGCGCAAGCACGCTGGCAGCGGCAAAGGCTGCGCCCGACCCGAAACCGGCCTTTGAGATACCCGCGAAAAGCACAGCCGGGCCAGCGATACAGAAGAACGCCAGGTCCAAGGTCAATATGTCGTAGTTTATATCTGTGCCCACATTTCAAATTTGCCCCGGAACCTTGAGCCCGGATTCGGGTTGGTCACACGGAAGCGTGATCATCACGCAATGCGACATAGGAGTAATAAAATGAAACGTTTTTTGAGCACAACTGCCGTTCTGTTGACCCTGTCCGGCGCCGCTTACGCGCAGGACACAGGGACCTTCGGCTCCGTGGCAATGCAGGAGAATGACTTTCTGGCATCCAACCTGATTGGCATGCGCATCTACAACGCGGAAACCGACATGGAAAACGATTCCATGGTGGCCGCCGGTGCGGAGACTGAATGGGATGACCTCGGCGAAATCAACGACGTTATTGTCAGCCGGGACGGTCAGGTCACTGCTGTGATCCTGGGTGTCGGTGGCTTTCTGGGAATTGGAGAGCGTGACGTCTCGGTTCCGATGAGCGCGATCAAGATCGTGCGCGAAGACGGTGATATGAACGACCGTTTCCTTGTGGTCAACACCTCCAAGGAGATGCTGGAGCAGGCACCTGAGTTCGTGCGTAATGACGCTGACGTGGCGATGACCACCGACACAACTGCGGCCACACCCGTAGAAAACACAGACACCGCAGTCGCAACCGACACCGCTGCTGCGACAGACACTGCTGCGACCGACACCGCTGCTGCGACAGACACTGCTGCTGCAACAGACACCACTACCACGACCGACACAGCGGCTACGACCGATACCGCAGCCGCCACAGATTCGGCAGCCACAACCGACACGAACATGGCGAACGATACCGCCGTAGAGCGTGAGCCGCTGATGCGTCCGACGGTGACACGTGACGGCTATGCCGAAGCGGATCTGGCGACCGTTCAGGCGATGAGCGCTGAGGAACTCGAAGGGGCCACCGTCTACGGTGCCAACGACGAGAACGTGGGCGAGGTTGAGGACCTGATCCTTGACGAAGCTGGGAAGGTCCAGCAGGTCGTGATCAATGTCGGCGGGTTCCTGGGTCTGGGCGAGAAGCCTGTCGCAGTGACATTCGACGAACTTCAGGTGCTCAAGAATGATAACGGCGATGACTACCGTATCTACATCGACAGCACCGAAGACGCGCTGAAGGCTCAGCCGGACTATACTGCAACCGAGTAAGTCGGTCTGGAACAGCCTTACCGATCATCGGGCCGCCCTCAAAGGGGCGGCCCGTTTTCTTTGGCGGGGGCATTCGCCTGCGCATGCCCATGGCGCAACTTGCGCGACAGAGCGCATTTCGCTATCCCCGGCGCGAAAGCAACCCCTGTTGGAGACATCATCATGGCCAGACCCAAAATCGCGCTCATTGGCGCCGGGCAGATCGGCGGCACCCTTGCACATCTCGCGGCCCTCAAGGAACTGGGCGACGTTGTCATGTTCGACATCGCCGAAGGAGTTCCGCAGGGCAAAGCGCTGGACCTCGCGGAATCCGGTCCCGCCGCCAAGTTCGACGCCACGTTGTCTGGCACTCAGGACTACGCGGACATCGCAGGGGCTGACGTGTGCATCGTGACCGCCGGTGTCGCCCGCAAGCCGGGGATGAGCCGTGACGACCTGCTGGGTATCAACCTCAAGGTGATGAAGTCCGTGGGCGAGGGTATCGCGGCCCACGCGCCCGACGCTTTCGTGATCTGTATCACCAACCCGCTCGATGCGATGGTCTGGGCCCTGCGCGAATTCTCCGGCCTGCCGACCGAAAAGGTCTGCGGCATGGCCGGCGTGCTCGACTCGGCGCGCTTCCGCCATTTCCTCGCAACCGAGTTCAACGTCTCCATGCGTGACGTCACGGCCTTCGTGCTGGGCGGCCATGGCGACACCATGGTGCCGCTGGTGCGCTATTCCACCGTTGCCGGTATCCCGTTGCCCGATCTGGTCAAGATGGGCTGGACCTCGCAGGAAAAGCTCGACGCCATCGTGCAGCGCACCCGTGATGGCGGGGCGGAGATCGTAGGCCTGCTGAAGACCGGATCGGCCTTCTATGCCCCCGCGACCAGCGCCATCGAAATGGCCGAAAGCTACCTCAAGGACCAAAAGCGTGTCCTGCCCTGCGCGGCCTATGTCGACGGGGCCTACGGCCTGAACGGGTTCTACGTGGGCGTGCCGACCGTGATCGGCGCAGGCGGTGTGGAGCGTGTGGTGGAGATCTCCATGAACAAGGACGAACAGGCGATGTTCGATAACTCGGTCGAAGCCGTCAAAGGTCTGGTCGAGGCCTGCAAGGGCATCGACAGCTCGCTGAGCTGATCCCGCAGCAAGGCCCAGGAATTGGGGGCGCGCCAGTTACGGCGCGCCCCCCGATCATCATCGAATTTTGAATTCGAAGCCCGCTCAGCTTGCCTTGCGGCGACGACGCAAAGCGCCGATGCCGCCAAGTGCGCCTCCCAGCAGCAGAAGGCTGGCGGGAAGGGGTACGGCCGAAACGGTCGCCGCTTCGATGTAGAATTCGTTGGTCGCCGCAGGGTTGGTTCCCGGTGGGACGGGAGCGTAGTCGAAATTGAAGACCGTCCCGACCAGGTCCGTCATCAACGTCCCGCCGACCACGGATGTCAGGGTGCCGTTGAGAATGACCGAACCGGTGAAAGCACCATGGCCTTCTGCGGCGAAGACGACTTCGGTCAGATTTACGAGCCGGTTGAAAGTGAGCACCAACGTTTCGAAGGTTCCGTCACCGGCATTGGCCGAACCGCCGATTGCACCGACGTTGTCATCGTTGCCGGGATTGCATTGGCCGCTGGCTGTCAGAACGGAGCACACGCCAAGCCCGGCGCTGCCGCTGTCGAAATAGGCATGCGTCGTCCCGCCGAGGGAGGTCACGCCGGAGCCAATCACGGAAATACCGCTGGCCACATCCAGAATGCCTACGCCCGCGCCGCCGACGATGGTCGCCCAGTCCGCTTCGCCGCCCGGACGAAAATTGGAGTCCGTATTCACGAAATCCGTCCCGTCCGCGTAGCTAGTGAAATTGAATGTCGCCGCCGATGCTGTGGACGCAATGCCCAGCATGACCGCCGCACCTAAAAACAGATTCTTCAAAATATAGTCCTCCTAATAACCCCTCAGGACTCAGTGCCCCAGGACCTCGTGGACAGGCGGTTATCCGCCCATCCGCAATGATCAATAACATAATAATGCCGCAAATTCTGCGGAATCAATTGTTTACGAACGCATTTGCAACCTGGCCGAGAATCCCGCAACCCGGACTAGTAACTTTGTCATGATACTCGACGAAGTTTGCGGGAAAGCGACATATTCTCCTGAAGCCGGAAACAAATAGAAGACCGAACTGCTTCGGATCACGCCCGATACGGCAGAGATTCTCCACGGAAAGTGATGAGGTCCAGGCGGCAATATCTGTTAGGTCTCGGGAATGCGTTTATTTATCGGTATGCTCCTCTCCGTCTGGCCCGGTCTGGCGGTTCCCTGCGACCTCGCGCTTGTTCTGGCCGTCGATGTCTCGGGTTCCGTCGACAGTCGTGAATATCGTACCCAGATGGACGGACTTTCGGCAGCCCTGCGCGACGGGATCGTGGCGGACGCGCTTGTGGATCAGAAGGCCAGCCTCACGCTGATCCAGTGGTCCGGCACATCGCGCCAGCGCCAGACCCTGCCCTGGACCCCGATCGCCTCGCACGCGGATGTTGATGCCCTTGCCGACCGGATTGCCGCCGACCCGCGCCTGTGGCGCAATTACTCCACCGCCATCGGCGAGGCGCTGACCCTGTCCATGCACACACTGGAGGAAGTAACGCATTGTCGCCGCAAGGTGATCGATGTCTCTGGCGATGGCATCTCGAACGAAGGCGAGCCGCCCCCCAGTCGCCATGCGCAAATGCGTGAAAGGGGGATCACGGTGAACGGGCTGGCGATCGAGACGGACGAGGCGGATCTCACGGCCTATTTCTTCGAGAACCTGATCGTGGGCGAGGGGGCCTTCGTGATCACGGCGAACGGCTTCAAGGACTATCCCGAACAGATTCGGCGGAAGTTGCAACGCGAGACCACCAAACAACTCAGCAACCTGCGTTGAACCGCCGGGATCGGCGGCTGCAATGCGGCAAGAGCCGCGTTGTCAGAACCGAACGACACAATTTGACGGGACAAACCTTGCGCGATACGTCGCAGGCCCCGTGACACTCCCGCAAAAAACGCTATCAAGTAGCCAATGCATAGACAAAGGACCTGACCTATGGCCGATGTGAACCGGGGCAACCGCCCGCTTTCACCGCACCTGACGATCTACAGACCGCAGCTGACTTCGATGACCTCGATCCTCACGCGGATCACGGGCAATGCGATGCTGGTGACGGCGTTGCTGATCGTCTGGTGGTTCCTCGCCGCGGCCACGTCTGAGGAATACTTCAACTTCGTCAATGGCTTCATGACCAGTTGGTTCGGCGACCTGGTCCTTTTCCTCTCGCTGCTCGGCATGTGGTATCATACGCTCGCCGGCCTGCGGCACCTGATCTGGGACAATGGCTATGCGCTCGACATCCCCACGGCGGAAAAGCTGGGCTGGGCCTGTCTGGGCGGGTCGGTAATCCTGACCGTTCTGACTGTCATCGTGATCTGAGGGGAAAAGACATGCACTATCTCACAGACCGCAAGCGCGCCGTGGGCCTCGGCTCCGCCAAATCCGGGACTGCCCATTTCTGGGCCATGAGGGTCAGTTCCGTCGCGCTTCTGATCCTGATCCCGCTCTTCAGCTTCACCTTCGGGTCCACCCTTGGCGGCACCTATGCGGAAATCCTCGCCTACTACAGCCGTCCCGGCCCCGCGATCATCGCGGCGCTGACCCTGCTGGTAGGATTCAAGCATTTCAACGACGGGGTGCAGGTGCTGATCGAGGACTACGTACACGGGCTGAGCCAGAAGGTTGCGATCATCGCGATGACCTGCCTCAGCTACGGTGCCGCGGCGGTTGGCGTTTTCGCCATCGTCAAGCTGGCGCTCTGAACCAATTACGCCTTACGGGAGGCCGAACACATGGCTGCATACGAATACGAAACCCATGAATACGACGTGGTCGTCGTGGGGGCCGGCGGGGCGGGCCTGCGCGCGACGCTTGGCATGGCTGAACAGGGCCTGCGCACGGCCTGCATCTCCAAGGTCTTTCCGACTCGCTCGCATACAGTTGCGGCCCAGGGCGGCATCGCCGCATCCTTAAGCAACATGGGGCCCGACAACTGGCAGTGGCACATGTACGACACCGTCAAGGGCTCCGACTGGCTGGGCGACACCGACGCGATGGAATACCTCGCCCGCGAGGCGCCCAAGGCGGTCTACGAGCTGGAGCACTACGGCGTGCCCTTCTCGCGCACCGAGGAAGGCAAGATCTACCAGCGCCCCTTTGGCGGCCACACCACCGAATTCGGCGAAGGCCCCCCGGTGCAGCGCACCTGTGCCGCTGCGGACCGGACGGGCCACGCGATCCTGCACACGCTTTACGGTCAGAGCCTGAAGCAGAAGGCGGAATTCTTCATCGAATACTTCGCCATCGACCTGATCATGTCGGAGGACGGCGCATGCCAGGGCGTACTGTGCTGGCGGCTCGACGACGGCACGATGCACCTGTTTGCCGCCAAGATGACCGTGCTGGCCACGGGCGGCTATGGCCGCGCGTATTTCTCGGCCACCTCCGCACATACCTGCACCGGCGACGGCGGCGGCATGACGGCCCGAGCGGGCCTGCCGTTGCAGGACATGGAGTTCGTCCAGTTCCACCCAACGGGTATCTACGGCGCGGGGTGCCTCATCACCGAAGGCGCGCGGGGCGAGGGCGGGTATCTCACCAACTCCGAGGGCGAACGATTCATGGAGCGCTATGCGCCGACCTACAAGGACCTCGCGTCGCGTGACGTGGTCAGCCGCTGCATGACCATGGAAATCCGAGAGGGCCGAGGCGTGGGCGAGCACAAGGATCACATCCACCTGCACCTCAACCACCTGCCACCCGAAACGCTGGACCTGCGCCTGCCGGGCATCTCGGAATCCGCGCGCATCTTTGCAGGCGTGGACCTGACCAAGGAACCGATCCCGGTGCTGCCGACGGTGCATTACAACATGGGCGGCATCCCGACGAACTATTGGGGGGAAGTGCTGGCGCCGACCGCCGACAAGCCCGATAACGTGTCGCCCGGCCTGATGGCCGTGGGCGAAGCGGGCTGCGCGTCGGTGCACGGGGCGAATCGTCTCGGCTCCAATTCGCTGATCGACCTCGTGGTCTTCGGTCGCGCTGCCGCGATCCGGGCCAAGGACGTTGTGGACCCCACAACCGCCGTGCCGACGCCCAACAAGCGGTCGGTGGAAGCTGCTTTCAGCCGCTTCGACGGTTTGCGCTATGCCAAGGGTCATGTGCCGACAGCCGACTTGCGCCTCGAAATGCAGAAGACGATGCAGGCCGATGCCGCCGTGTTCCGCACCGAAAAGACGCTGAACGAAGGCAAGGCGAAGATGGACGAGGTCGCGGGTAAGATCTCCGATCTCAAGGTGACGGACACCTCGCTGGTCTGGAACTCCGACTTGATGGAAACGCTGGAACTGACCAACCTGATGCCCAATGCGGTGGCCACGATCACTGCCGCTGCCGCGCGTAAGGAAAGCCGTGGCGCGCATGCCCACGAGGACTACCCGGACCGCGACGACAAGGAATGGCGCAAGCACAGCCTTGTCTGGTTCAAGGGCAACGAAGCGTCTCTGGGCTATCGCGGGGTGCATCTGAAACCGCTGACCAGCCACAATGAAGGCGGCATCGATCTCGAGAAGATCGCGCCGAAAAAGAGGGTGTACTGAGCCGATGCGCGTTATCCTCATGGCAATGACGGCAACAGTCCTCTTCGGCTGCGTCGAAGTGCAGACCGCCGTGGACAATACCGCCCGCACGGCGGCCAAGGGCGTAATCACCGAAACGCTCGCAACCCGCTTTCCACAGGTGCCCAAGGAGTTGATCACACCGTTCACGGACTGCGTGATCGACAATTCCACCGCTTTGGAGGTGCGTGAATATGCCCGCGCCGCCGTGATCGGCGTCAACGACAACACCACCGCCATCGTGCGCGGTGTGCTGTCACGTCCCGAAACGGTGCAGTGCCTGCAGTCACGCGCCTTGTCGAGCGGACTGACCTGAAGGATGACGATGATGGCCCATCCGACGCTCGAACCGGTCGCGGAGGCGGCGCAAGTCGCTGCCCTGCGCGCAGTGTTCGGCACGGCGGACAAGGCCACCCGGCAGCAACTGGTCCCGATCCTGCCGCCCGCAGAAGTCGAGTTCGCGGGCGTGCGCATGTACGTCGATCCGCGCGACAATTATACCGACCGGATGATCTGGCTCCACGGCCAGCCGCCCGAAATGCAGTCGCTGCTGGCATTGGTGGAACTGGTGGAGGGCCGCAAGGCGCTGATCTTCGACGTGGGCGCGAACTGCGGCGCTTTTGCCGTGCCGCTGGGCCTCGCGGCAGGGCCAGGGAGCCGCGTCATCGCTTTCGAGCCGAACCCGGTGATGATCGGACGGCTGGGCCACAATATCCGGCTGAACGATCTTGGCGGTGTCATCCGTATCGAGGGTTGCGCCCTGGGGGCTGAAACGGGGGAAGGGACGCTGAACTTCCGCGCGCAGAACTTCGGGCAGGCGTCTTTGATGCCGATCCGCAGGGCGGTGAGGGACGGGGGCACGCTGGTGTCGATCAGGCCGCTGACGGACTTTGTGGCCGGTGCGGCGGACTATGACGTCAGCGTGCTGAAGATCGACGTGGAAGGTGCGGAGGAAGCGGCCCTTGCTCCGATGCTCGACACGGACGGCTGGCTGCCCGACGCGATCCTCATGGAAACGCGGCACGCCGAGGAATGGGAAACCGACCTGATTGGCCGGATCAAAGAACGGGGCTTTGATCCGGTTCTGGAGGCCGACGGAAACACGCTCTTTGCCCGAAAGGCCAAGGGCTGAAGATACCGCCCTCATTGGGGGCCTGAACGCTGCGGCGCGCCCTGCGCCGGAAAAGGAGACGCATCATGGTTCAACTGACCCTGCCGAAGAATTCCCGCATGACCAGCGGCAAGACATGGCCGAGACCCGAAGGGGCGACGAACCTGAAGGAATTCCACATCTACCGCTGGAATCCCGACGACGGCAAGAACCCTGCGGTGGATACCTATTTCGTCGATCTGGACACCTGCGGTCCGATGATTCTGGATGCCCTGATCAAGATCAAGAACGAGATCGACCCCACGCTGACCTTCCGCCGCTCCTGCCGCGAGGGGATCTGCGGGTCCTGCGCCATGAACATCGACGGGATCAACACACTGGCCTGTACCTACGGCATGGAAGAGGTGAAGGGCGTGGTGAAGATCTACCCGCTGCCGCATATGCCGGTGATCAAGGACCTGATCCCCGACCTCACCCACTTCTACGCGCAGCACGCTTCCATCCAGCCCTGGCTGGAGACAGAGACGCCCGCGCCCGCCAAGGAATGGAAGCAGTCGATCGAGGACCGGGAGAAGCTGGACGGTCTTTATGAATGCATCATGTGTGCCTGCTGTTCGACCTCCTGCCCCAGCTACTGGTGGAACGGCGACCGCTATCTTGGGCCGGCAGCACTGCTGCATGCCTACCGCTGGATCATCGACAGCCGCGACGAGGCGACGGGGGAGCGGCTGGATGAGCTGGAGGACCCCTTCAAGCTCTACCGCTGCCACACCATCATGAACTGCGCCAAGACCTGCCCAAAGGGTCTTAACCCCGCAGCCGCAATTGCGAAGATCAAGAAGCTGATGCTGGAACGCGCGGTTTGAACCTGGTGGCCCTGCCATTCCCTGTCAGGCCGTCATCGCTTATGCGAAGGCAGGCAAAGGTCGGATGAGCGCCACAAATGCCGCTGCTGATCGCCCTTGTCATCGCTGTCGTCATTGTCGCCATCGTGGTGCGGCGTCGGGCCCCAACGCGCGGCTGTCGCTGGCGCGAGGATCGCGCGGGCAGCAAGGGGGCGCTGGTCCGCTTCCATTGCGCTGCTTGCGGGGCAGAGGCATACCGCGCCAACGGCAAGCCTGACCGCTGTCTGTCGAAGCTTGACACGCCGCGCCTCTGAAACCCCGTCTACCTCGACAGGACCTGTCCCACCCGACTAGAGCGGGTTGCAGCCTTTTCGATTCAGGATTCCCATGATGTCTGATCTGTGATTCCCTGCCTGCAGAGCAGATATGGGGGTTTCAGATGGGCAAGGCACATCCTATTGAGCTACGGGAGCGTGTTATCGCTTTTGTA
>JBBSJO010000165.1:0-9886 GCA_038257185.1 Rhodobacterales bacterium
ACCGCATGGCCCACGCGATGCGCGACGATCTGGGGCTGAAGCAGGGCGACCGCGTCGCTATCGCCATGCGCAACTATCCCGAACTGCTGATCCTGATGCTGGCGATCTCCTCCATGGGCGGGGTCATCGTGTTTCTCAACGCCTGGTGGACGACGGAGGAATTGGACTATGCCCTTGCCGACAGTGGCGCGCGGGTTGTCTTTGCGGACGGGCCGCGCATGGCGCGGATCGCGCCTTTGCAGGACAAGCTTCGGTTGACCCTGATCGGCGTACGCGACGCGGCAGGGCAGGGCGCGCATGACTACGCGTTGCTCCGCGATGGTGCGCGGGCCGATATGCGGCCGGACGTGTCCATCGACACCGATGATGACTTCGCCGTCATGTATTCCTCGGGGACCACGGGCCATCCCAAAGGGGTCGTGCAGACCCATCGCGGGGCCTTGAACGCAGTGTTCAGCTGGCTGATGCAATCGGTCACAGCGCCCTTGGTGGAGCCGCCGGAACCCGACGCACCCGAGCCGCCGCGCCCCTCGGGTCTCGTCGTCACGCCGCTTTTCCACGTCACGGCCACGCACCCGGTGTTCCTGCTTAGCCTGCCTGCGGGTGCGAAGCTGACCCTGATGCACAAATGGGATCCGGAACAGGCCGTGCGGCTCATCAAGAAGCATGACGTCACGCGCTTTCTGGGTGTGCCGACGCAATCGGCGGAGCTGATGGCAGCGGCGCTGCGGATGAACGAGACGCTGCCATTGCTCAATTATGTTGGCGCAGGCGGGGCCAAGCGCCCGGCGGCACAGGTTGCGGTACTGGCCAAGGCATTCCCGAATGCGGGAGTCGCGACGGGTTGGGGCATGACGGAGACCAATGCGCTGGGCATCGGGATGATCGGCGACGACTACGTCGCGCGCCCCAACGCGGCGGGCAAGTTGCATCCGCCCATTCAGGAATTGCGGATCGTCGACGACTCAGGCCAGACGGTGCCCAATGGCACCTTGGGGGAGATATCCGTCAAGGGCCCGCAGATTATGCGCTGCTATCTCAACAAGCCGGAGGCAACGGCGGAGGTCTTGCAGGATGGTTGGCTGCGGACCGGCGACCTTGGCATTCTCGACGATGAGGGTTTTGTCACGATCCTCGACCGCAAGAAGAATATCATCATTCGGGGAGGAGAGAACATCGCATGCCTTGACGTCGAAGGCGCGATCCACCGCCACCCGGACGTGCTGGAGGCTGTCGCCTTTTCCGTCCCCGATGACCGGCTGGGCGAGGTTGTTGGCGCGGCGGTGCAACTCAAGCCGGGTGCCAGCCTGACCTGCGCGGACCTTGCGCAGTTTCTCGAGGCGCATCTGGCGAAATTCAAGATACCCGTGCAGCTGTGGACCCAGACGGGCGAACTGACGCGCGGTGCGACCGACAAGACCGACCGCCGCGCGATCCGCGCGGAATGTCTGAAAAAGGAAAAGGTTTGAGCATGACGACACCCACCGAGGCAGAAATCGGCAGCTACATCGCCGAAGCAGGCAAGAAGGCATGGGAGGTCCCAGGCCTCGCCGCCAATACGCCGCAGCGCAAGATCGAGACCGTTGGCATTATCGGCGCGGGCACCATGGGCGGCGGCATTGCGATGAACTTCGCCACGGCTGGCTATTCGGTGAAGATCGTGGAGACCACGCAGGATGCCCTCGACCGGGGGCTGAAGGTGGTGCGCGGCAACTACCAGCGGTCCTCCGACAAGGGCCGCTTTCCGCAGGACGAGGTCGAGGCCCGGATGGATCGTTTCGAGGGGCGTCTGGCCGTGGCGGACCTCGCCGACTGCGATCTGGTGATCGAGGCGGTATTCGAGAACATGGACCTCAAGCGCAAGATCTTTACCGAACTCGACAAGGTGATGAAGCCGGGCGCAATCCTCGCCACCAATACCTCCGCGCTGGATATCAACGAGATTGCCGGGATGACCAAACGCCCCGAGGACGTGATCGGGCTCCACTTCTTCTCCCCCGCCAACGTGATGAAGCTGCTGGAGATCGTGAGGGCGCGGCACACGGCGGACGATGTTGTGGCGACCTGCATGGATCTGGCAGCGAAGATCAACAAGATCGCGGTGCTGGTCGGCGTCTGCCCCGGTTTCGTGGGCAACCGCATCCTCTTTGCCCGGCAGAAGCAGGCCAACAAACTGGTCTATCAGGGCGTCATGCCCTGGGATGTGGATGCGGCCCTGAACGATTTCGGGTTCAAGATGGGGCCCTTCCAGATGTCCGATCTGGCGGGCCTCGACATCGGCTGGTCCAAGGGTGGGAAGACGGAGAACCCGATCCGCGACGCTTTGTGCGAACTGGACCGGCGCGGTCAGAAGACCAAGGCAGGGTTCTATGACTACGACGAGAACCGCCAACCGATCCCGTCCGATGTGACGGCGGGGATCATCCGCGATATTACCGGGGCCGAGCCCAAGACGATGAGCAAGGACGAGATCATCGAGATCTGCATCTACCCGATGATCAACGAGGCCGTGAAGATCCTCGAAGAGAACAAGGCGCAACGGCCTTCGGACATCGACGTCGTTTGGCTCAACGGCTACGGTTGGCCTGCCGACAAGGGTGGGCCGATGTTCTACGGCGACATGGTCGGACCCTCGGCCGTACTGGAGCGTATGGAAAAGCTGGGTGTCGAGGATGAGGCTTTCGCGCCCGCCTATACGCTGCGAAAGCTGGCCGAGACAGGCGGGAAATTCATCGAGATCGACACCGGAGGGCTGAAGACATGAGCTACGACTTCATCAAGACCGAAAAGCAGGGTCACATCCTGATCGTCACCATGAACCGGCCAGAGGTCTACAACGCCGTCCATGCCGAGATGCATCAGGAGATGAGCGAATGCTGGGACGCCTTCGCGGCAGATCGGGAGCTTTGGGTGGCGGTGCTGACCGGCGCAGGCGAGAAGGCCTTTACGGCGGGTAATGACCTCAAGGCCACGAACAGCGGCAGCAAGAAGGGGCTGCCGGCATCGGGTTTTGCGGGTCTGTCCTCGCGCTTCGATCTGGAAAAACCGATCATCGCCGCGGTCAACGGTTTCGCCATGGGTGGCGGGTTCGAAACGGCGCTGTCCTGCGACATCATCATCGCCTCCGAGAACGCGAAGTTCTCGCTGCCCGAGGTCAAGGTCGGCTTCTTCGCCTCCGCCTCCGGTGTGCAGCGTCTTTCCCGCTACATCGGACGGCTGGCGGCGCAGGAAATGATGCTGACGGGCCGCACCATCGACGCCGCAGAGGCGCTGCGGCTGGGCTGCTGCAACGAGGTCGTCCCGCATGACAAGCTGATGAACCGCGCGATGGAATTGGCCGAGCACATGTGTTCCGTCTCGCCCTCTTCGGTCAAGGCGACCAAGCGCATCCTCAATTCGATGGCCGTGGCAGACGGGTTGCCCGAAAGCCTGGCGTACAGCCGCGAGGTGCAGAAAGACCTCGCCCGGACAGAAGATTTCAAGGAAGGCGTTCAGGCCTTCGTCGAGAAACGCAAGCCCAACTGGGTCAACAAGTAACGGCCGGGAGGCAAGCAAATGACGCAAGACACAACGGACATGAACAACCTCGCGATGTCGGACAAGGCCAAGCCGCTGCTGGCCGCCGTCATCAAGCACATCCGCGAGAACGTCGATCCGATCACCGAAGAATTTCATCGCCTCGGCGAGGGCCGCAAGGACCGCTGGTCCTACGCGCCGGGCCAGATGGAACTGCTCGAAGGTGCCAAGCAGAAGGCGCGCGAGGCAGGGTTGTGGAACTTCTTCCTGCCCAACGCCGAGACCGGCGAGGGGCTCGCGAACCTCGATTACGCCTATATCGCTGCTGAACTTGGCAAGAGCCCGCTGGCACCCGAAACGCTGAACTGTTCCGCCCCCGATACCGGCAACATGGAAGTGCTGGAGCGTGTGGGCACCAAGGAGCAGAAGGACAAGTGGCTCAAACCCCTGCTGGCCGGTGAAATCCGTTCCGCCTTTGCCATGACGGAGCCGGACAAGGCGTCGTCTGACGCCAAGAACATCTCCACCTCCGCCGTGCTGGAGAACGGCGAATGGGTCATCAACGGCGAGAAATATTACATCTCCGGCGCAGGCGATCCGCGCTGCAAGATCATGATCGTCATGGTCAAGACCTCCCCCGAAGCGGAAACCTTCCGCCAGCAGAGCCAGATCCTGGTCCCCATCGACGCGCCGGGCGTGGAGATCGTCGGCCCGATGCATGTCTTCGGCCACGACGACGCACCGCATGGGCACATGCACATCAAGTTCACCAACGTGCGGGTGCCCGAGGAGAACATCCTCTGGGGCGAGGGCCGCGGGTTCGAGATCAGCCAGGTGCGCCTTGGACCGGGTCGTATCCACCACTGCATGCGCTCCATCGGGGCGGCGGAGAAGGCGCTGGACCTGATGATCGACCGCGGGCTGAACCGCGAGGCCTTCGGCAAGAAGATCGTCGACCTCGGCAAGAACATGGAAACCATCAGCCGCGCCAAGATCGAGATTGAATCGATGCGTCTGCTGGTCCTGAAGGCCGCCAAGGCGATGGACGTGCTGGGCAACAAGGAGGCCCGCATCTGGGTCAGCATGATCAAGGCGAAGGTGCCGGAGCAGGTCTGCCAGATCATTGATCAGGCGATGCAGGTGCACGGTGCTACGGGCATCAGTCAGTGGAGCCCGCTGAGCCACATGTACACCCAGCAGCGCACACTGCGCTACGCGGACGGCCCCGATGAGGTACACCACCACGTCATCGCGCGGGCCGAGGTGAAGGACTACAAGGAATCCAATTCCCGCCAGTCCGTCGTCAAGGCGGGCAATGCCGCCGCGCGGGCGGAGGCGTCGCGATGAGCCTCTTTGACCTGACAGGTAAGGTAGCGTTGTTGACAGGGGCCTCCAAGGGCATGGGATTGGCCATGGCCACCGCGCTGGCAGACCATGGCGCGACGGTCGTCATTTCGGCCCGCAAGCAGGATCAGCTGGACGCAGCCGCGGCCGAGATCAATGAGCGTGGGAAGGGCAAGGCCCATGCCGTGAGCTGCAACGTAGGCCACAAGGACCAGTTGCAGGCGCTGGTGGACAAGACGCACGAGCTGGCCGGGCCCATCGACATCGTGATCGGCAACGCGGGGGTAAACCCCTACTACGGGCCCACTTCGGAAATCCCCGACGACGCTTACCAGAAAACGATGTCGGCCAACGTGCAGTCGAACCTCTGGCTTGCGCAGATGGTCGTTCCGGACATGATCGAGAATGGCTCGGGCTCCATCGCCTTCACGTCCTCGGTGGGTGCATTCAAGCCGTCGGTCAAGCTCGGTACCTACGGGATGTCGAAGCTTGCGCTGATCGGACTGGTTCGCAACCTCGCGGCGGAGTTTGGCCCCAAGGGCATCCGCTTCAACGCGATTTGCCCTGGACTGGTGAGAACCGAATTCGCGCGCGAGCTTTGGGACAATCCGGAGGTCGAGAAGCGCATCAAGGAAGACATTCCGCTGCGCCGTCTGGGTGAGCCCGACGACTTCGCGGGCCTCGCCGTCTTCCTCGCTTCAGATGCGAGCAAATACATGACCGGGCAGGCGTTGACCGTCTGCGGCGGCTCCAACATGTGGACCTGAGGGGGCCAGGATGGAACTGAAAGACAGGATCGTCGTCGTGACTGGTGCTGCCAGCGGCATCGGCAAGGCTCTCGCGCATCGCTTCGCCGAGGAAGGTGCGCGGCATGTCGTTTGCGCCGACCTCAACGAAGCGGGCGCACAGGCAGTGGCGGCTGAAATCGGTGGCACAGGCATCGGCATCGACGTCTCGAAGGAGGCCGAGATCGCCGCGCTCGTCGAACGGGTCGAGGCCGACATCGGCCCCATCGACCTCTTCTGCTCCAACGCCGGCATCCTGACTGCCGGTGGCGCCGAAGTGCCCGACGACGCATGGCAGAAGATCTGGGAGATCAACGTCATGGCCCATGTCTGGGCCGCGCGCCACCTCGTGCCGCGCATGGCGGCGCGGGGCGGTGGCTATCTGCTCAATACCGCCTCGGCGGCGGGGCTGCTTAACCAGGTCGGATCGGCGCCTTACGGCGTGACGAAACACGCCGCGGTGGGGCTGGCCGAATGGTTGGCGCTGACGCATGGCGACGAAGGCATCAAGGTTTCGGTGCTCTGCCCGCAGGCCGTGCGTAGCGAGATGACCCGCGGTCACGAGGACGGCGTGGCGTCGCAGGACGGAATGCTGGAACCCGAGGTGGTGGCGGAAGCCTGCGTGCAGGCCATCCGCGACGAGACGTTCCTCGTATTGCCCCACCCGGAGGTGCGCGACTACATGCGCAACAAGACAGAGAACTACGATCGCTGGATTGGCGGCATGCGCAAGCTGAACCGACGCTTCGGCGCGTTCCTCAAGTAAGCCACGGATCAACCAAGCACACATCAAGGATTTCAAGATGATCGGCTATACCACCATCGGCGTCTCGGACATGGAGAAAGCCAAGACCTTCTACACTGGGCTTTTTGCCGACAAGGGCGCCAAGGTCGTCACGGACATGGGCCGCATCGCCTTCATCGGCACCAAGCGCGGCGAGCCGATGCTGGCCATCTGCGAGCCCTACGACAAGGAGGCACCGCACCCTGGCAACGGCACCATGATAGCTTTCACGGCCAGCGACAAGGCCGAGGTGGACGCCGTCTACAAGCGCGCGATTGACATGGGCTGCACCGATGACGGCGCCCCGGGGCAAAGGATACCGGATCGGTTCTACGGCGCTTACGTCCGCGACCCCGATGGCAACAAGCTGTGTTTCTTCGTTTTCGGCTGAACGGCTCGTCTACTTCTTTGCGCGGGGCCGCATCAGGCCCTCTTGTGCGACACTTGCGACAAGCCTGCCGTCGGGCGCAAAGACCGACCCCCTGTTGAACCCGCGCGCGCGCCCTGTCCAGGGGGCGTCGAGGTCGTAGAGGTGCCAGTCGGCAAAGTCGATGGGCGCGTGAAACCACATTGCGTGATCGAGGCTCGCCGTCATCACGGTGCCCTGAAACCACGTCAGGGCATGCGGCCGCAGAGACGATCCCAGCAGGTTCATATCAGAGGCATAGGCCAGCAGGCAGTGCTGCATCTGCGGTGTCTGCCCCTTGGCGGCGGGCATGCGGAACCACAGGCGGTTGCGGTCGTCCGCCGGATCCGGCTCGAAGAAGTCGCGCGGCGCGATCTCGCGCAGCTCGATGGGACGTTCGCGCAGGAAATCGTCGTGGTATTTCTCCGGGATGCGGGCGACGGCACTCTCCCGCAGATCGACCCGCTCCGGCCATTCCTCGGGCGAGCCCGCCTCCGGCATCTCGTGCTGGTAGCTCCAGCCCTCTTCCTCCACCTGAAAGGAGGCGGACATGTTGAAGATCTGCTTGCCGTGCTGGATCGCGACGATACGGCGCGTGGTGAAGCTGCCGCCGTCGCGGGCACGGTCCACCTGATAGATCACCGGGATCGCCGGATCACCGGGCCGGATGAAATAGGCATGCAGGCTGTGGCAAAGCCTGTCGGGTACCGTGCGGTAAGCCGCCATCAGCGCCTGCGCGATGACGTGGCCGCCGAAAATGCGCGTCGTCGTCTCTCCGCCGCCGCCGATGCCTCGAAAAAGGTCGACTTCCAGCTGTTCGATATCCAGCAGGTTCAGAAGTTCTTCGGCAGGGGTCATGACGGGCTTTCAGGCCTTGGCCCGTGCATCCGCATAGGCGATGAAAAAGTCGAAACTGTCCGGGTTGCCCATGCTGTCGCGATTGACGACCCGGTCGGGATCACCGCCAAGCAACAGCTTTTTCACCGGAACTTCAAGCTTCTTGCCCGAAAGGGTGCGGGGGACCTGATCGATCTGCACGATCTCGTTCGGCACGAAGCGGGCCGAGACCTGACTGCGGATGGCCGCGTTGATCTTGTCCTTCAGCGCATCGTCGAAGGGGATGCCCTCCGCAGGGACGACGAACAGCGGCATGAAGCTTTCCCGCCCGAGGAATTCGAGATCCACGACGATGCTGTCCTGTACCTCCGGCAACCCCTCGACCGCCTGATAGATCTCGGCGGAGCCCAGACGGAGGCCCTTGCGGTTGATCGTGGCGTCGGAGCGGCCGTAGATGACGCTCGCGCCTTTCTCGTCGATGGAGATCCAGTCGCCGTGCCGCCAGACGCCCGGATAGGTGTCGAAGTAGCTGTCGAACAACCGCGACCCATCGTCGTCGCCCCAGAAATAGAGCGGCATGGAGGGCAGGGGCTCCGTGCAGACGAGCTCGCCCACTTCCCCCACCAGTTCTTTGCCCTCGGGGTCAAAGGCGCGCACCGCATTTCCGAGCGCGCGGCATTGCATTTCGCCCGCGATCACCGGCAGGCCCGGGTGGCCCAGCACGAAGGCCCCGGCAAGGTCTGTGCCACCCGCGATGGGCGCCAGCCACTGGTCGGCTTTCACGTCGCTGTAGATCCAGTCATAGGTGTCGGCCGACAGGGGCGATCCCGTCGCGCTCATGGACCGCAGGGCTGACAGATCCACCTCGGTGCGGGGCGTGACACCGGCCTTCATGCAGGCGCTGAAATAGGCCGCCCCCGCGCCGAAGAAGGTGACCTTTTCACGCGCCACGAAGCGCCAGACGGCGCCGAAGTCGGTAAAATTCGCGGCCCCGTCGAAAAGCGCCACCGTCGCCCCCCGCCCAAGCGCCATCCACTGCGAATTCCACATGATCCAGCCCGAAGAGGTCATCCAGCAGAAACGGTCCGTGGGGCCGACATCCTTGTGCAGGGACTGTTTGCAGGACTCCAGCAGGATGCCGCCGTGACCATGTACAATGGGTTTCGGATTGCCCGTGGTGCCTGAAGAATAGACGATCCAGAGCGGGTGTTCGAAGTCCACAGCGACGGGTGCGAAAGGCAGGTCGCGACCCAGCAGGCTGTCCCAGGCGATGTGCCCCTCAGGCAATGGACCCGCGACCGGCACGGTCACGCGCGCGATCAGCGAGGGCAGTGCATCGCCGATCCCGGCCAGGACCTCGCGCTTGTCGATCTTCTTGCCCGCTTGGGTATAGCCATCCTGCGCGATAAGCACCTTGGGCTCGATCTGTTTGAACCGGTCGAGGATCGCGACGTGTCCCATGTCGGGCGCGCAGATCGACCAGACGGCGCCGATGCTGGCGCTGGCGAGGAAAGCGATCATCGCGACTTCGGTATTGGGCAGGATCGCGACAACGCGGTCGCCGTGCTTCACGCCCATGTCTCTCAGGTGCGACGCGACGCTTGCCACGCGCTGGCGCAGTTCCGCCAAGGTCATCTCCGACCGGCCGAAGGTCTCCGACTGCACGATGACCGCCAATGCATCGGGCCGCGTCTCCGCGTGCCTCAGGGTGTTGTCCGCATAGTTGAGCCGCCCGCCGGTGCCCCATTCCATCCCCGGCATCTGGCGTTTAACAATCAGCTTTTCTGGCCGCACCTCGGCGCGCAGGTCGAAGAAATCCCAGATCGCATTCCAGAAGCTCTCCAGATCGTCGACGCTCCAGCGCCACATGGCATTGTAATCCTCGAAGGTCAGGTCGCGCGTCTCGCCCACGAAACGCTCGAACTGCGCCATGGTCGTCGCGGCGGCGCGTTCCTTGGAGGGCGTCCAGAGTACCCTGCCGCTCAAGTCAACGCTCCGTGTATCAGGGCCTTGAGTTGTGCGCGGGAGGGGTAGGAACTGCTAGGCGACAGTTGCGTGAAGAAGATCACCGACAGGCCAAGCGCGCGGTCGATCCAGAAGAAGGTGGAGGCCATCCCGCCCCAGCTGAAGTCGCCCACCGACCCCGGTACACCCGCGCGCGCGGGGTTCGTGACAACCGCCCCGCCGATGCCGAAACCCATGCCGTGCATCGGC
>JBBSJO010000166.1:0-9814 GCA_038257185.1 Rhodobacterales bacterium
AGCACGGCACGTCCGCCTCCCAAAGACGAATTATGTCCGCGCCCGCAGCGACGGAGGCGTCGCTGTCAGACCCGCGCGGTGAGAGGGCGAGGATCGGGGCGACCCCGGCCATGCGCCGGACGGCCTGAAGCGAGTGTAGACCAAGGACGCAATTGGGCCGGGCCGCTTGCTCCAGAACCGCCGCAAGGAGATCAAGCGCCCGAGGGAGCTCATCCTTGACGTCGAACAAGAGACCTGTGCCGGCTGCAATTTCCACGAAGGCGTCTCCGAGATCCGGCACTAGCCCCGGATGCGCATCCCGAAGCTCCGCCAGGTCACCGAGCTCCAGCTCCGAGATAAGGCGCGGATCGCTCGCAAGTCGCGAAAGATCCGGGTCGTGACAGCAGACCGCATGACCGTCCGCCGTGAACCGGACGTCGATTTCGACTAAATCCGTCCCAGCTTTTACCGCTCCGCGCCAGGCGGCAACCGAGTTTTCCTTGTAGCGGGCCGAATGGCCGCGATGAGCGACGATGCGCATCATGCCGCTGCCTCCGCCGCAGCGGCATCCCGTGTGCGGCGGGCAGCTGGCGTGGCCGCCGGGATCGCGGCAAGGAGGGTGCGGGTATAGACGTGGCGCGGCCTATCGAAGAGGTGGCTGGTGCGCCGGTTCTCCACGATCCGACCCTTCTGCATCACAGCGATCCGGTTTCCCACGTGTCGGGCCACACCGAGATCGTGAGTGACGAAGATCATTGTCAGCCCGAACTCGTCCTTAAGCGACATCAGCAGGTTGAGGATTTGCGCCTGCACCGAGACGTCGAGCGCACTCACCGCCTCGTCGCAAATGAGCAGCTCTGGCCGTACAATAAGGGCACGGGCGATGACGGCGCGCTGCAACTGCCCGCCGGACATCTGCTGCGGCACGCGGCGACCCATGCCACTGAGCCCGACACGGTCCAATATCTCGTCGATACGCGCCTTCCGCGCGGCCGCGTCGCAGCGTTCGTGGGTGGTCAGCATCTCGCCGATCTGGCTGGCGATCGTAGCGCGTGGATCGAGGGCGCTGGAGGGGTTCTGGAAGACGAACTGGACTACGGCGCGCTCGCGCCGCCAAGGCGCGCTTCCCGACTTGGCATAAGGCGTGCCGCGAAACAGCACCTGCCCTGCATGAGGGCTGTCGATCCCGGCAGCGAGGCGCGCGAGGGTTGACTTGCCGCTGCCGCTCTCACCGACGATGGCGCAGACCTCACCGGCGGCGACGGTCAGGCTGATATCATCGACGGCGGTAGTGACGGTTGGCTTGGAGAAGAAACCGCCACCAGTCTCATAGCGCCGCGTCACGCCGATCATTTGCAGGATCGGATCGTTCATTGCGCTTCCTCCGGGAGGTTGCAGGCGACCCGGGCTCCGGACTTCCCCCGTTCCGTTAGCTCAGGCTGAACGAGACAGAGCGGCCTGGCATGATCGCAGCGGGGCGCAAAGGCGCAGCCATTAGGCCGAGCGGAAGGCGCTGGCACGATTCCGGTAATCGCTGGCAAAGCCGTTCCGGGCTGGCCGGTGCCGACGCGGCAGGCCATGAGCGCACGGGTATAGGGATGGCGGGGCGCGTCAAATATCTCGTCGACACCCGCCTCCTCGACGACACGGCCCGAATACATCACGGCGACGCGGTCCGCGATCTCGGCCACAACGCCGAGGTCATGGGTGACGAAGACTATCGCCATGCCGGTTTCGTCCTGAAGCTCGCGCAGAAGGCGCAGAATCTGCGCCTGGATGGTGACGTCGAGCGCTGTAGTGGGCTCGTCTGCGATCAGCACCTTCGGACGGCAGGCAATCGCCATGGCGATCATCACGCGCTGGCACATCCCGCCCGAAAGTTGGTGTGGATAGGCGCGGGCCTGTCGCGCGGGATCCGGCAACCCGACACGCTCGAAGAGAGCCAGCACTGCGCGGGACCGCTCGGCGGCGGAGGTCGTCGCGCCGTGGACGGCCAGAATCTCAGCGACTTGAGCACCGACGCGCTGGATCGGATTCAGCGCCGCCATCGGATCCTGAAAGATCATCGCGACGTCCCGCCCACGAACCCCGTTCAATCGACGCTCCGGTAGGCCGGCGATCTCCCGGCCCAAGAGCCGGATCGAGCCTTCGGCCGCCAGAGGCGCATCAATGAGGCCCATTATAGCGGTACAGGTAAGGCTTTTGCCGCAGCCGCTCTCACCGACGAGGCAAAGCGTCTCCCCCTTCGCCACGGACAGAGAGGTGCTCTCCACCAGAGCGACGGACCCCCGCCGCACGGAAAGATCCGTGACGTTGAGCGCGGGCTCTCCGATGCTTGCGGGCTCGGTCTTGACTGCAAGACGAACGGAAGCGCCAATAGCGCTCCCGTCCAATGTAAGGGTCCCGGGCGAGGTCATTCGACCCCAAGGTTATCGGGGCGCAGATCCATGTAGTAGAACGTATAAGGCTGCCATTTCAGCGATTTGCGGACACCGTAGGTCTCCAGCGGCTGGTAGAGGATCGTGCCCGGCGCGTCGTCCGCCCAGATGTCCAGCATCTCGGTGGCGAGCGCCTGCCGCTCTTCCAGCACCGTGGTTACCTCAAGTTCGCGGCCGGCGGCGTTGAACTCCTCGTTGGACCATGTCATCCATGTTTGCTGCGGGCCGCCAGGAGGGCCCCAGGCCAGCCAGAGCGCGCCGAGCGGATCGGGGTAGCGCGTGGAGTTAGACCAGTTGCGAATCATCAGATCGTCGCCGCGCAAATTGTTCAGATCCTCGGTAACATTCAGGCTGACGTTCAGTCCCACCGCCTTCCACATCTCGACCAGCGCCTGAGCGGCGGGAAGGGCATTGAGGTAGTAGGACGGTTGGGTGGCGTACACGATCTCGGTGCCGTCATAGCCTGCCTCTTCGAGAAGCGCCTTTGCCGCGTCGGGATCATACCGCAGGTCGTCCCGGCTGGCGTCGTACATGTCGCCGTATTCAGGATACTGATGACTGTTCGGCACCGTCGCCTCACCGCTCCACAGCGCGGCGTTAAGCAGGTCTCGGTCGATGGCAAGATTCAGCGCCTGACGGATGCGCTTGTCCGCCAGAACCGGGTGGTTGGTATTGTAGACCAGCACGTGGGAGTTCGCGAGGGTGACGCTGCGAGTCTCGATGTCGTCGTAGGAGTCAATCTGGGCGATCTGGTCGGGCGCGATATTGGTGACGATGTCGAATTCACCGCTGACGAGGCCGGAGATGCGCGCAGCATCCTCGGGCACCGCGCGGAACGTCACGCTCTGGGCCGTGGGACGACCGCCATAATAGTTGTCGAACGCCTCCAGACGGATTTCCTGATCAGCCTGGAATTCGTCCAGCATGTAGGGGCCCGTGCCGACCGGAAAGCGCGGCAGGCCGCCGGTTTCCTCGGCCTTCTCGCGCCAATCCTCGGCATTCACGATCCAGGACGCCCAGGAGGCGAGACGCTGCTCCAGGAGCGGATCGGGCTCAGTGGTTACGAAGCGCACAGTCAGCGGACCGACCGCCTCGACGCTCTTGAGCGTTGAGAAGTAGCCGGCACCTTCAGGCAGAAGGGTGTCGGGGCCGGTCAGACGCTCGGAAGAGAAGGTGAAGGCCACGTCCTGGGCCGTCAGCCCGGAGCCATTATGGAAGGTCACGCCGGAGCGGAGACGGACTTCAAGGGTGCGGTCATCCACCCGCTCCCAGCTCTCTGCGAGCCCGGGGGTCAACTCGGAGCCGCCGCCACCTTCTTCGGAGAGGAAGTTGCGGCGGATGAGCGTGTCATAGACGGAATAGGTAATTCGCGTACCTACGTTGGAGAGCTCCTTCGCAGGTTCCAGAGTGGGCGGCAGGCCGGCAACGGCGATCGTTAGGTTGGGACGGCTGTCCTCTTGCGCGGTTGCAGCAGCGCCGAAGGTAAGCAGCGCCGTGGCAACGACGAATGCGCGGGCGGATTTTTGAATAGGCTTCATAATGTCCCCAAGGTTTTGGTTGGCCGAGGGCTAGACTTGTTTTGTGTCACTCGCGCTACATTTCGATGAACCTTATATTACAGACGCGGCGGGATGCGGTGTCAGGACTAATGACAGCAGCGTTCTGCGCTTTAGCCCGACATAAGCCGCTTCAAACGAACGGCAGCAAAGCCAACACAATGCACCTTCAGGACTCTTCAAAAAACCCTCCTTTTTGGAACGCGCCCGCCCTGCCTTGTTTTCCGCTGCCACAAACCCCGTTCAAAAGCGATGCGGTTGTTGAAGGCTTCTGAGATCAGGTGTCCGTAAGGGGATGTTCACCGGACAGCTGCGCTCTTCCGCGCAAGACCAATTTTACTTATCAAAGTCGTCTCATTGGATTGGTCCGATTGCCTTTTCATTGAAGGTGGGGTCGAATGCCGCTGAGTGCAGAATGACACCCTAAGGTTTTTGGTCATTGCTTTGGCCACCTGTATTCGCCTGTGAGGAGGATATGTGCCCATCCGAGGGGCGAGATGTGCGCTAGAAGGTCTGGAGGGCATTCGAAGCTGTCGCGTTTTCGTGCGGCGACAGCCTGCCCAAGGTGCTTGGTGTTCCAATAAATGACGATAGCGGCGAGCAGGTTGAGACCTGCCATGCGGAAGTGCTGACCTTCGGCGGTTCGGTCACGGATTTCACCCTGTCGACCGATGCGCAGGCCGTTTTTCAGGGCATGATGCGCTTCGCCTTTGTTCAGACCGATCTGGGCGCGGCGCTGCATGTCGGCGTCGAGCAGCCAGTCAATGATGAAGAGCGTGCGTTCCACCCGTCCAATTTCTTTGAGGGCTTCGGCCAGCTCATGCTGGCGGGGATAGGCTGCAAATTTGCGTAGGAGTTGGCTGGGAGGCATGACGCCTGCCACCATGGTGGCGGCACTGCGCAGAATGTTGGGCCAGTTGGCGGTGATGATGTTTTGCCGGACCTTGCCGCCGATCAGGCCTTTCAGTTCCTTCGGGACAGCGCCCGGATCGAAGACATAGAGCCGCTTGGATGGCAGATCGCGGATGCGCGGTATGAACTGGAAGCCCAGAAGGGCCGTGACGGCAAAGACATGATCGGTGAAGCCGCCGGTATCGGTGTATTGCTCACGGATATTTCTGCCGGTCTCATTCATCAGCAGACCATCGAGGATGTAAGGGGCCTCACTCACGGTCGCCGGGATGGTTTGGATGGCAAAGGGGCCAAACTGATCGGAGACATGGGTATAGGCTTTCAGCCCCGGTTCATTGCCGTATTTGGCGTTGATCAGGTTCATCGCCTCGCCCTGACGTGTGGTTGGAAAAAACTGCCCGTCGCTGGAGGCGGTGGTGCCGCCACCCCAGAAGCGAGCCATGGGCAGGGCGGATTGGGCCTTGATCACCATGGCCAACGCGCCGTTCAACGCGTCGCCTTCAACATGCCAGCGTGAGATGCGCGAAAGCTGGAAGTAATCATGGGTGTTTGTGGCTTCGGCCATTTTGCTGAGGCCAAGGTTTAAGCCTTCCGCCAGCAACACGGTCAGCAGGCCGATCCTGTCGGTGCAGGGTACCCCGGTTCGGATATGGGTGAAGGCTTCTGTGAAAGCTGTGGCATCGTCCACCTCCAGAAGCAGATCGGTAATCCGCACATCGGGCAGCCTTTTGTATAAATCCAGAACAAGTTCATCGGCTTCGGCGGGCACTGCGGCGGTGAGCCGGTCGATCTTCAGCATGCCTTCCTCGATAGAGCCACCCGGAATGGCCCCGGCACGGGCAGCGCGTGCCAGGCGATTCAGCCCCTCCGCCATCCGGGCTTTGCGATCTGCCAGCCAATTCGCCGGATCGAAGGGCACGGTCAATCTGGGCGTGGCCCGCGCCTCTGCTATTGGCACCAGCGCCTGCTTCAGATCAGCATAGCGCCGGGAGTGCGCCAGCCAAACGTCACCTGACCGGAAAGCATCGCGCAGGTGAAACAACACGGCGACTTCCCAAAGCCGATGATCATTGAGGGCCTGCGCATGAAGGTGTTGGTGCCATTTGGAACTGCGGCGCAGAAAGGTTGTTGGCCGAACGGTCTCTTGTCCGCCCTCTGCGACAAGCCGAGTAGCTGCGGCCAAAGGTTCGGCGACCAATGCTGCCTGAATATCGAGCGCCCTCAACATGCGTGGCGCGTAGCGCCGGAACCGATGATAGCCTTGGGCGACATGGGCCAAGGGGTTGGCAGCCATTGTACTGGTCAACTGCACGGCCATGGCGACAAGACCTTCGAGATCGCGCCAACTGCAGGCGGTCGTAACTGCGTTCTCAAGTGGCGCGCCATCGCCATGCGCTTCCAAGAGGGCGGCTCCCAAGCCTGAGAAGGAACGAAGTGTGTCCTGCAATGCTGCCTTGGCGTCGGTAATCTGCACATCGCATAAGGCCCTGGCATCGCGCCATGTTTTACCCACGATCCGGTCATGTGTCTCAATCACTGCATCAGCTATCGCAGCCTGCCATTCCACAGCACAGATGGTCAGGATGGCCCACCGCCGATCGCTGGAAATGTCGCGCAAATCATCCGAAAAATAACGCTCTCCTTGGCGGCGAAGTCGGGTGATCCGATGTGGTGGAACGTCATCAATGGCAGCGGCCGCAAGCCCGAGACCTTGCAGGAATTCCAACCGGTCCAGCAGGCGGTTTGCGTCCGCCGAGTTCTTGCCGACCTCAAATTGGCGTAACCAGACAAAACGGCTGACCCGGCCATCGACATCTTCCGAAAGCAGGGCATCCAGCTTGTCTCTCATGGGCGCGTCGAGACGGTCGGCGATCCGCGCTTCCACCCTGCGTTCAGCGGCAACAAGCGCGTCCGCGCACAGCCGTTCGATCACCGACACCCCCGGCTGAATGATCTGGGTCCGGCGGCATTCTTCCACGAGCCGGCGTGCCAATTCCTCATTGGAGCGCGCAACCTCAGCCTCACCTTCGAGCCAGGTCTTCAGGTCACGCGAACCCCGTCCGGTAAACATCTTATAGCCATAGATCTCCCGAAGAGCCTCAAGATGCTGTTGTCGCGTTTGGCGACGGGCGGCGTAGGCGAGAAGCGCTTCGCCTGTAATGCCCAACTGAGCGCCGATGAAACGAAGCAATTTGTCCGGGATGACCTCCCCATTTGACAGCAGTCGCCCCGGGTACCGCAGGGCACACAATTGAAGTGCAAAGCCAATCCGGTTCTCTGGCCGTCGCCGCCCGCGGATATGATCAAGGTCATCATCGGCCAGCGTGTAGTGACGAAGCATCTCCGCTTCGTCGGTTGGCAGATCAAAAAGGGCGGCGCGCTGGCGCTCGGTCAGAATGGTACGATGCGCCATGTTTCTTTTGCTATTCCATATGGATTGTATAATTTTGTTTTAGCTATGGAATATGGAATATGCCCAGTGCCCGAAAGCGATGAACAAGCTACTGCCTCTCAAACGTTCGTTTGTGAAACATGCTGATCGGCTACGCCCGAGTATCGAAGGCCGACGGCAGCCAGTCGCTCGACTTACAGAAGGATGCCTTGAACACCGCCGGTGTGCCGGAAAGCCAAACCTATTCTGATCAGGCCTCAGGCAAAAAAGATGATCGCCCCGGACTGGAGGCCTGCCTGAAAGCGTTGCGGGCAGGCGATATCCTGGTGGTTTGGAAGCTGGACCGGCTCGGGCGCAGCCTGCACCATCTGGTCAAGACCGTCACAATTCTGACTGAGCGCGGTATCGGTCTGAAAGTGCTGACGGGTCAGGGCGCTGCGATCGACACGACAACCGCCGCAGGCCGTCTGTCCTTTGGCATCTTCGCGGCACTGGCCGAGTTTGAAAGCGAGCTGATCCACGAACGCACAATGGCCGGGCTGCAAGCTGCCCGCGCCAGAGGCAGAACCGGCGGTCGAAAATTCGCGCTCACCAAGGCCCAAGTCCGCCTCGCTCAAGCCGCCATGGCAAACCGCGACACATCCGTCGGCGAACTCTGCAAAGAACTCAAAATCCGCCCCGTCACCCTCTACCGATACGTCGATCCAAACGGGAACCTGCGGGACTATGGAAGACGGGTGCTTGAAATAGCTTAGGGTGTCATTCTGCACTCAGCGGCATTCGACCCCATCTACGGCCTGATCGCAGTGGGTCGTGTGGACACGGACGAAGGCAGCGGTAGGCTGCGTTACAAATTCGATGACGAGTTTCGCAAGATCGTTGAGCAGTCGAACCTCTACGCCATTCTGGACTATCGTGCCGGCCTCGCCATGTCCTCGCGCTACGCCCACCGTCTGCACGAGATGATTTCGTTCCGTGCAGCCCGTGAACGACAGATGGAGCGATTTACAGTCGAAGAGCTTCGCGCCCGCCTTGGCGTCCAGACAGGCAAGTTAGCACGATGGCCTGATTTCAAAAAATACTCTCTCGACGCCGCCATTGATGAGGTTAATCAATCGAGCCGGTTCCGTGTTAGCTACCGCATCACAAAGCGGGAACGCCGCAAAACCACCGAAGTTGAACTGGCATGGGAAATCAAAGAGGCGCTTGAAGACGCCAAGAAGGAACAGGAAGCTCATTCGGTTGCCCGTAAGGGCAGACGGGCAGAAGCCAAGGAGCGGTTGGCTTTCCCTGAATCTGGAAGCGTCAAATACACCGATCCATGGGAGAAGCTGGCCGGTGAGAATTGCAACTGGGATCACGGTAAAATCTCGGATGCGTTCCGGTCGTTCTGTGCGCAGAAGGGGATCAAGCTGAGTGCAAAGAACATCGAAACGGTGTTCGTCAGCTTCTGCAAAAGCCAGAGCCGGATCTGAACGTGGTTTGCATAGAAATACGTGACAACTACAGTTGTCAATTTTGCCTGATGAAACTATAGTTGTCACATGGTTGAACTGATCCGAAGCAGTGTTTTTGACGGCTGGTTGTCAGGCCTGCGGGATCGACATGCAAAGATGCGCATCGCCGCAAGGCTGGACCGTCTGGCTGTGGGGAACCCCGGTGACGTGAAGCCCGTTGGCGGCGGCATATCGGAGCTGCGTATCAACTACGGCCCTGGCTACCGGGTTTACTACATGACGCGTGGCAAGGTGCTGATTGTCCTGCTCTGTGGCGGCGACAAATCCACCCAAGATGCTGATATCAGACAAGCCAAGGCACTGGCTGATCACTGGAAGGACTGAGCGATGGAAAACGTGACTTTTGCCCGCTACGACACAGCAGATTACCTCGAAACCGAAGAGGATATTGCGGCCTATCTTGAGGCGGTCATGGAAGAGGGTGGAGACAACCCAGCTTACATCGCCCGCGCACTCGGAGCCGTGGCCCGTGCGCGCAATATGACCGCGCTGGCAAGTGAGGTCGGCATGAGCCGGGTGGGGTTGAATAAAGCGCTATCCGGTGAAGGAAACCCTACGCTGGCAACCGTGATGAAGGTTACGAAGGCGCTCGGATTGAAAGTCTCGATCCTGCCAGTGACGTAATCTGTCCGGACGCAAAGAGGCGTTCCAAAAACGGTCGTCGTTTTTGGAAGGAGCTGCTAAATTTTCGAATAGCCTACAACGTACCCGGTATTTGTTGTATTTAATCACATTGAGGCGTATAGTTATCACATCTTGATAAGGAGATGGCTAATGAAACAGAATAAATTTGGAGCAAAAATACATGAGTTGGAAGAAGCACTGAACGAGCGGAGGGATGAAATCGCACGAACTAAGACCTCAGAATCTGAAATTCAAGAAATGTCGGATATCCAGAAAAGGGTCGAAGCTTTAATTGAAGGCGTCGGCAAACTGGAAAGCGACGAAGAGAAGCGCGAAGTTATTCGGCAAGCTGATGAATTGCTTCTTGAACTACATCGATCCTAACGTGAAAATCGA
>JBBSJO010000167.1:0-9746 GCA_038257185.1 Rhodobacterales bacterium
CGGCCTTGTCGCGGGAAACTTCGAAGCGTTTCATCACCCCGTCCACGGCGGCATTCGCCATGTCGGTGTCCACGAAGCCCGGGCAGACCGCGTTGCAGGTGATCCCCGCCTTCGCGACCTCGACGGCCAGCGAGCGCACCAGCCCCAGCACCCCGTGTTTGGAGGCGGAATAGGCCGCGATATTGCTGCCGCCCTGCAGGCTGGCGGTGGAGGCGATGGCGATGAGCCGCCCACCTTTGTCCATCCCCTGAAGCGCCGCGCGGAAGGTCAGGAAGACGCCGGTGAGGTTCACCGCCATCACGTTGTTCCAGTCGGACAGCGGAAGCTTGGCGACCTTGCCTGACGCCCCCGCGCCCGCATTGGCAATCACCACGTCAAAGGGCTCATCGAACAATGCCGCGACCGATGCCTCGTCGGTCACGTCCAGCGTCCGGCAGACCATGTCGCTGTCGCCCTTCGTCTCCTCCAGCGCGTCCAAGCGCCGCCCCGCAATGGTGACGTGATCGCCCGCCGCTGCAAAGCTCTGCGCGATGGCGCGCCCGATGCCCGACCCACCGCCGGTGACGAGGACGCGTCTCATACCTGCTCCATTTCCGCAGCCCGATCCGCCAGCCGCCAGGCCTGATCGCGCCCGGGCTCGTAGGGCTGCGGCCAATGGGCGTGGCGGTCGCCGATCTTGGCACCCTCGCGCAACGTCCAGTAGGGATCGGCCAGATGCGGCCGCGCGATGCAGACCAGATCGGCACGCCCCGCCATGAGGATCGAGTTGACGTGGTCGGCCTCGTAGATATTGCCAACCGCCATCGTCTTGATCCCGCCGTCGTTCCGGATGCGGTCAGAGAAGGGTGTCTGGAACATGCGGCCATAAACCGGCTTCGCCTGTTTGGAGGTCTGCCCCGCGGAGACGTCGATAATGTCGGCACCCGCCGCGTCGAACATGCGCGCGATCTCGACCGCCTCTTCCGGCGTCACCCCGTCGGGGCCCGCCCAGTCATTGGCGGAGATGCGCACAGACATCGGTTTCTCTTCCGGCCAGACGGCGCGCATCGCGTTGAAGACCTCCAGCGGGTAGCGCATGCGGTTCTCCAGCGAGCCGCCGTATTCATCGTCCCGCGTGTTGCTGAGCGGAGAGATGAAGGACGAGATGAAATACCCGTGCGCCGCGTGCAGTTCGATCATGTCGAAGTTCGAGCGCGCAGCCATTTCCGTGGCGGAGACAAATTCGTCACGGATGCGGTCCATTTCCTCGCGTGTCGCGGCCTTCGGCGTCGCGTTGCCGTCTGACCACGGGATCGCCGAGGCGCTGATGACCTCCCAATTGCCCGCCTTCAACGGTGCGTCCATTTCCTCCCAGCCCACTTGAGTCGAGCCCTTGCGGCCCGAATGCCCGATCTGACAGCAGATCCTGGCCTCCGTCTCCGCGTGGACGAAATCGGTGAGCCGCGTCCAGGCTGCCTCGTGCTCGGGTGCGTAAAGGCCCGGGCAGCCCGGCGTGATCCGGCCCTCGGGCGAGACACATGTCATCTCTGTATAGACCAGCGCCGCACCGCCCTTGGCGCGTTCGCCGTAGTGGATGAGGTGCCAATCGGTGGGGCAGCCGTCGACCGCCTTGTATTGCGCCATGGGCGAGACAACGATGCGGTTGATCAGGTCCATCTCGCGCAAGCGGAAGGGCGCGAACATCGGCGCACGCACGGGGCCATTGGCGCCTGCACCTGCCTGCTCCATAAACCACTTCTCCGCCCCTTCCAGCCACTTGGCATCCCGGGTGCGCAGGTTCTCGTGGCTGATGCGCTGGCTGCGGGTCAGCATCGAGTAGTTGAGTTGCACTGGGTCGAGATCGAGATACCGCTCCACGTCCTCGAACCACTCGACTGAGTTGCGCGCGGCAGATTGCAGGCGCAACACCTCAAGGCGGCGCGACTCCTCGTATTTCTCGAAGGCGGTCGGCAAGTCCGCGTCGTCGGTGACATGTTTGGCCAGCGAGATCGCCGATTCCAAAGCGAGCTTCGTCCCCGACCCGATCGAAAAATGCGCTGTGGCCGAGGCATCGCCCAGCAGCACGACATTTTCGTGGCTCCAGTGCTCGCAGAGCACACGCGGAAACTTGATCCAGGCCGACCCGCGGATGTGGCCCGCGTTGGTCATCAGCTTGTGGCCGTCGAGGTGATCCTTGAATATCTCCTCGCAGATTGCGATGCTCTCCGCCTGGCTCATCTCGCCGAAACCGTAGGCGTCGAAGGTCTTCTGCGAGCATTCCACGATGAACGTCGCCGTGTCCTTGTCAAACTGGTAGGCATGGACCCAGATCCAGCCCTTGTCGGTCTTCTCGAAGATGAAGGTGAAGGCGTTGTGGAACTTCTGGTGCGTGCCCATCCAGACGAAGGGGCAGCGGCGCACGTCGATGTCGGGTTTGAAGCTGTCCTCGAACTCCATCCGGGTCTTGGAATTGAGCCCGTCGCAGGCCACCACGAGATCGTAGTCGGCCATGTAATTCGAGGCCGCTTTCACTTCCGTTTCGAACTGCAGGTTCACGCCCAGGGCGCGTGCCCTTTCCTGCAGGATCATCAGCAGCTTCTTGCGCCCGATGCCGCAGAAACCGTGGCCGGTGGAGGTGATGGTCTGGCCTTTGAAATGCAGCGCGATGTCGTCCCAATAGGCGAAATGGCTGCGGATTTCCTTGGCCGATACCGCATCATTCGCTTCGAGGTTTTCCAGGGTCTCGTCCGACAGGACCACGCCCCAGCCGAAAGTGTCGTCGGCGCGGTTGCGTTCCAGCACCGTGACATCGGCCTCGGGCTGGCGCAGTTTCAGGGAAATCGCGAAATAGAGCCCCGCAGGCCCCCCGCCCAGACAGATCGCACGCATCGCACCCTCCCCAATGTGTGTCTCACGGAGAGCCTAGGGCGAGTCGCAGTTTCGTTCAAGTAGAAATATTTTATACTTGAAATATATTACTCACAGTCAGCAACCACCCGACGCGGCCTTGTGTCCCTGGTCCCGCTTCTTCAAGTATGACGGCGCATTGCAACCAAGATCGAGCTAGGATGATCGTCAGCGACACGCACCGCTTTATCTGTTTTCAACCGTGGAAAACCGCGTCCTCAACGCTTTTTCGACCGATCGAAAAGTACGACAGCGGGCGGTACCCGCAGCCCGTTTACCTCAATGAGATACTACGGAAGCAGTCGCACAAGCATATCCCCTACGAAGACTTCCTGCTCTTGCCCGAAGCGCAAGGCGACTAATCCCGTTTCACATTTGTCAGGAACCCTTACAACCGCGCCTATTCCGGTTATCAGCAAAGGCTTGCCCGCCTTGGCGCTTAATTCAGAACCCTGTGCCAACCGAGTCGCGCAGGGAAGTCGATGCCCTCTTGGCTATTTTCGAGGCTTACCTCGAATTCATCATCGAGCAATCTCGCGGCGAGGACGGCCAATCCGGCGAATTCCTGCACGAATATGTCTTTCACGATGGTGCTCAGGTTGCCGATTTCGTCGGGCGGGTGGAGACCTTTGAGCAATCTCTTGCGGAGGTCTGCGGGGTCCTGAACCTTGCGGCCGAGACAGGAAACACGAATGTCCGACATAGGCAAGCCGATCCTCATGCACAGCCTCCACAAGCCAGGTATCGCTATCTGGATCGGCACACACCCCGCACCGTCACTCTCATCAATGCGTTCTTCCACCACGACATCGGTAAACTTGGATATCGCATGATCGACCCCGGCGCGATAGAAGCGAGAAACGATCTCTCGCCAAACGCAACAGAAGGCGACATTCGCCAGAAACGCTCCCGGTCATATGACGGAACTGGACAATCCCGGCCAAACGGGTCTTGACGCGGCCCGCCCTGCCCCTGCTTCATCTTGCCAGACAAACTCCCCGCGGAGCGTCCCGCACCCGAAACCATACGACGAGGCCCGATCATGACCGCGACCTTCCACGACCTGCATGGCAAGTCCGTCTTCATCACCGGCGGTGGCTCCGGCATCGGTGCGGCGCTCACCGACGGGTTCATGGCACAGGGGGCGGACGTCAGCTTCATCGGGCGTTCGGATGCCAGCGGCTTCGTGGCCGAGCTGCAGGCGAAGCACGGCCGCGCGCCGCTTTTCCTGCAGGGTGACATCACCGATACCGCTCGTCTTCAGTCTTGCATCGCGGAGTCCGCAGAGACCTTCGGCGCGCCCGACGTGCTGGTCAGCAACGCCGCGAATGACTTGCGCCACGACTGGCAGACCCTCACGCCCGAGGCTTGGGACGCGCTGATTGCCGTCAACCTCAAGGCCTACTTCTTTGCCGCGCAGGCCGCCGCACCGGGCATGATTGCCAAGGGGAGCGGTTCTATCGTGAACTTCAGCTCGATCAGCTACATGATGGGTGGCGCAGGATATCCGGCCTATACCGCGTCCAATGGGGCGATCACGGCGCTCAGCCGGTCATTGGCGCGGGACATGGGGCCCCAAGGAGTGCGCGTGAACGCCATCGCGCCAGGCTGGGTGCTGACCGAAAAGCAGATGCAGATGTGGGCGACGCCCGAAGGTCTGGCCGCCCATCTCGACCGGCAATGCATCAAGACCCACCTCGTGCCGCAGGACGTCGTCGATGCGGTGCTCTTCATGGCCTCCGACTCCAGCCGGATGATGACGGGGCAATGTCTCGTCGTCGACGGCGGCGTCGTGACGACGGGCTGAGATGGCACAGATCCTCACCCCCGCAGACTGGATCGCCGTTGACTGGGGCACCAGCACCCTGCGCCTCTGGGCGATGCGCGGCGGCGAAGTGGCAGCAAGCGTGCAGTCGGACAAGGGCATGGGCGGCCTCGCGCCCAATGCCTTTGCGGGGGTCCTGCGGGAGCAGATGGCCGTGTGGCAGGTCGATACGACAACGCCCATCATCGCCTGCGGCATGGTTGGCGCACGGCAGGGCTGGGTCGAGGCACCCTATCGCGCGGTGCCCTGCACACCGCTGGGCGGCAGTTTCGCGACGGTGCCCGAGGACGACCTGAACGTGTCGATCATTGCCGGTCTGCGACAGGACGGCCCGGCGGATGTCATGCGCGGCGAGGAGACGCAGATCGCGGGCTTCCTTGCGCTCAATCCGAACTGGGACGGGGTCATCTGCCTGCCCGGCACCCATACCAAGTGGGCACATATCAGCGCGGGCGAGGTCGTCAGTTTCCAGACCTACCTGACGGGCGAACTCTTTGCCCTGCTCGGCGGCCAGTCGGTGCTGCGCCATTCGGTACAGGGCGAAGGATGGGACGACGACGCCTTCGCAAAAGCCATTTCCGACGCGATGTCCCGGCCCGAACGGCTTGCGGCGCTGCTGTTCTCCATCCGCGCTCAGGATCTGCTGCAGGGGGTCGCGCCCGCCGCCGCCCGCGCGCGTCTGTCGGGGTTGCTGATCGGCGCGGAACTCGCGGCGGCCCGGCCCTACTGGCTGGGCCAGAACGTCGCGATCATCGGGGCGGCGGCGCAGGCGGATCTCTACGCCAGCGCACTGACAGCTCAAGGGGTGCCTGCCACGAGGACGGATGCGGACCGCATGACACTGGCGGGCCTCACCAGCGCCTACCGGCAAGGCCGGGCCACATGACGCTTCCCCTCATCGCCATCCTGCGCGGGATAACACCGCCCGAAGCGCCCGCCGTGGCAGAGGCACTGATCTCGGCTGGGATCACCACCATCGAAGTGCCGTTGAATTCGCCCGATCCCTTTGACAGCATCGCGGCGCTGGCGTCGCGCTTCGGCGGTACGGCCCTGATCGGCGCGGGCACCGTATTGACCGCCGCTCAGGTCGACCGCGTGGCGGAAGCGGGCGGCAAGCTCATCGTCTCGCCCAATTGCGACGTGAATGTGATCACACAAACAAAGGCACTGGGACTGCAAAGCTGGCCCGGCATTTTCACCCCCACGGAAGCATTCGCGGCGCTGGGTGCCGGTGCCGATGGGCTGAAGCTTTTCCCGGGCAGCATGGCAGCCCCCGCGGGCCTCACCGCCCTGCGCGCGGTGCTGCCAAGGGGCACGCTGGTCTATGCTGTGGGCGGTGCGGGCGCGGATAATTTCCGGGACTGGATCGCCGCCAGCGCCGATGGCTTTGGAATCGGATCGGCGCTCTATGCACCCGGCCTTGATGCGACGGAAGTGGGCTTTCGCGCCCGTGCCCTTGTGGCGGCTTACAAGGCGGCACTCCTGTAAGGCCCTGATCAGGCCTGATCCTCTGTCAGCCCCTCAAGCAGGTCCAGCAACTGCTCCAGCCGCGCCGCGCCGAACCGCGTTTCCAGTTCCGCGAAGATCGCGGCACTTTCCGATGCGTGATCACTCAAGACGTGACGCCCCGCGTCCGTGACGCTGACGATGGACTTGCGCCCGTCCTGCGGATCGCTGGCGCGGGCCAGCAGCCCCTCCTCCTCCATCGCGCGCAACATCCGCGTGAGGCTCGGCAGCAGCAGGCAGGCCTTCTGCGCCAGCGCCGTCTGCTCCATCGGCCCCGCTTCGTCCAGCACCCGGATCACACGCCATTTCTGCTCCGACAGCCCGCTTTTCGCCAACATCACCCGGATCGGCGCCATGACCGTCTCACGCGCGCGCAGCAGGGCGATGGGCAGGGACCGGTCTGTGCGGCGCAAGGTCAGTTTGTTTGCCATGCTTGAATTATCCGACGGCTTACTTAACAAGGCAAGTAGTATCTTTGGGAGGGGAAATGTCTCACGTTCACATGGAACATTCGGCCGATCTTGAGGAACGGCTAACTATCGCGGCCATTGCGTGACCCTTCAAGATGCCGCAGCGCTGGAAAGCGTTCCCAAGGCACCGCCGATGGTGGCGCCATGAAATGGGACGAGTTTTCCGACTGGGGCGAAAAGATCACCCACTGGGCCGCGGATTACCACAAGAGCATCCGCAACCTTCCGGTGCGCGCCCAGACCCGGCCCGGAGAGATCGCGGCCGCCCTGCCCTCTGCTCCGCCCGAAAAGGCAGAGGCGAGGGATGCGATCATGGGCGATTTCGAGAGCATCGTGATGCCGGGCATGACCCACTGGCAACACCCGCGTTTCTTCGCCTATTTCCCCTCCAACGCCGCCCCGCCCTCCATTCTGGCGGACATGCTGGTAAATGCCATCGCCGCGCAGTGCATGTTGTGGCAGACCTCTCCCGCCGCCTCGGAAGTGGAGGGCGTGATGGTGGACTGGCTGCGACAGGCGATGGACCTGCCAGAAGGGTTCTCAGGCGTGATCCAGGACAGCGCCTCCTCCGCGACCCTGTCTGCCGTACTGACCATGCGCGAACGCGCGACGGAATGGCGCGGCAACAAGGATGGCCTGAACGAACTGGGCCGGTTGCGCATCTATTGCTCGGATCAGGTGCATTCCTCCATCGACCGCGCCTGTTGGGTGGCCGGGATCGGGCAGGATAATCTGGTAAAGATCGGCACCTCCGGGCCGACCTTCGACGTGGATGCCGACGAACTGGCCCGCAGGAGCGCGGATGATCGCAAAGCCGGGTACCGCCCGCGGGGATCATCGCCATTACCGGTGGGACCGGGATGGGGGCCTGCGATTTGCTGGAGCCGGTTTTGCAAATTGCAAAGCGCGAAGAGCTTTACACCCATCTCGACGCCGCCTGGGCCGGTCCGCGATGATCTGTCCGGAGTTCCGCCCCCAGTACTGGGCAGGCGCTGAAGGCTTCGACAGTATCGTCTTCAACCCGCATAAGTGGCTCGGCACGCAGTTCGACTGTTCCCTTCAATTCCTGCGCGACCCCTCGCAGCAGCTCAACAGGCTCAAGATCGAACCGGAATACCTCAAGACCTCCGGCGAGGCGGTCACGAATTATTCCGAATGGACAATCCCCCTGGGCCGCCGCTTCCGCGCGCTGAAACTCTGGTCCTGCTGCGGTCCTAGGGGCTGGAGGGGCTGCGAAGCCGGATCCGCAACCACGTCGCCTGGTCGCGGGAACTTTGCGAGGTTTTGCGAAACGCGGGCCCCTTCGAGATCGTGACGGAACCGATCCTCAGCCTCTTCACCTTCCGCTGCCCCGGCGACGACGCCACACAGCAGAGGCTGGTGGACGCAATCAATGACGACGGGCGCATCTATATCACGCAAGGCGTCCATCAGGGCGGAAAGATGATCCGCTTTCAGGTCGGTCAGTTCGACTGCACCCGCGCGGACGTGATGATGGCGGCAGAGGTGATCGGGGAAATCTGGGAACGTCTGAAATCGAGTTTGCAACCGTCTTCCACTGAACGGGGGTTGGCGTGAAGCCTAGAGGTTTGGTGGGCGAAACCGGTCCGGGCGCAGCAGTGCCCAACGATTGTTCGAAGCGGGTGCAGGGCCTTCCGACACGTTAAGCTGGACTTTGACAAAGTGCTTTACGGCGTGATCACGGTCACACCGGGAATGCCCTGAATCACATCCATGTCCTCGTCGTAGATCGCGGTCAGTTCGTCCACCAGGGCCTCCGTCCATCCGGGCATGTCGAGTTCTTCCTCGATCTCCTCTTCCAGAGCGAACTTGTCGAGGAAGGCCGCAATCACCCTGCGCTTCTGCATTTCGGACATGTCGGGATGGCTGTCGATATAACCGCGAAACCGCATCATGCCTTCCTTCGACATGATCTGGTTCAGCAGGTCGAAACCCCCCAGGATTTTCTCCTCCGCCCCCAGCCCCGCCATGTCGCGGATGATCTGCGACCAGATCATCGGCGTATCCTCGTTGCACCAGACCGTGATCGCAATGTCGGGTGCCGCCACGCGGATCGCTTGAATGGTCTCGGACCAGCGCACATCGGCGGGGGTCCGGTCGCCCCAGAAAGCCGCGTCCTTCTTGTCGAGCGCGGTGTCGTGCAGGATCGGCAACAGGGCCGCCGGGTTGCGGATCGCGAGGAAGATTTCCAGGTCATCGTCCGGGAAAAGCTGCGCCATATGCATCATCCGCTTCGGCGCGTCCCGATAGAGCACGCCGCCCAGGACCGCCGTACCCGGCGTGCGGAAGAAGTTCGGATCCGACAGGATCACCCGGTCGGCAGAGGCATCGTCGAGAATCACGTCGAGCAGGATTTCGCGGGCATCTTCGGCGGGCGGCTTGCGGTGCATGGCGTTGAGCGTGTCACGCACCAGAGCGCGATAGCTGCTCGGCCCCGGCACGACGATCCCGCGCCGCAAGAAGTCGTCCTTGTTGCGCAGCAGACATTTCATCAGCCGCTCCTCTTCGGTGTAGTGAACACCTGTGTGCAAGACCAGCTGCATCGGATTCCGCTTCTGGGTCAGTTGTTGTTTTGCCTTGAATAGCCGCTCCGGAACAGGGAGTAAAACTGCAAATCCGGTCCCACGCCAGCCGCGTCTGCCACCCGCCCAAGCATGCCGCCGAATTTGAGGCCAACCTGTAGACAGCACACTTGCATAGGTCCCGATCATCCACTAATGAACGCCCACGCTTCTGCGGCGACCAGCCGTCGAAGCGTGCAAAACGCGATCAGCGTTTGCCCCTATAGCTCAGCTGGTAGAGCAACTGATTTGTAATCAGTAGGTCCGCGGTTCGAGTCCGTGTGGGGGCACCATTAAAATCAATAGCTTGGGAAACATTTCGGTCGCTTCATCTGTAACCGGGTAAGCGCAGGGTAAGCTTTGCGCGGAATTTCTTTGCATTTTATCTTGCGCCGTCTCAACCTGATCAAGAATTTGGGAGAGCGCCATGGGCCATATCAGGCTCGGAACCTTGCCACAGTCAAAGAAGTGGCGTGA
>JBBSJO010000168.1:0-9679 GCA_038257185.1 Rhodobacterales bacterium
ATGGTGTTTTGCGTCTGGTGCTTGAACTGGACGGCGAGGTTGTCGAACGGTGCGATCCCCATATCGGGCTGCTCCACCGGGGCACCGAAAAGCTGATGGAATCGCGCACCTACCTGCAGAACCTGCCGTATTTCGACCGTCTGGATTATGTGGCCCCGATGAACCAGGAACATGCCTGGTGTCTGGCCATCGAGAAACTCACCGGGGTCGAGGTGCCGCGCCGCGCCAGCCTGATCCGGGTGCTCTTCTGCGAGATCGGGCGTGTGCTGAACCACCTGCTGAACGTCACCACGCAGGCGCTGGACGTGGGCGCGCTGACGCCGCCGCTCTGGGGTTTCGAGGAACGCGAACAGCTGATGGTGTTCTACGAGCGCGCCAGCGGGGCCCGCCTGCACGCGGCCTATTTCCGTCCCGGCGGGGTGCATCAGGATGTGACGCCCAAGCTGCTGGATGACATCGAGGCCTGGGGCAAGCAGTTCATGACCCGCTTCATGGTGGATATCGATGCGCTCCTGACCGAGAACCGGATTTTCAAGCAGCGCAACGTGAACATCGGGATCGTGACGGAGCAGGATATCCTCGATTGGGGCTTCTCCGGCGTCATGGTGCGCGGGTCGGGTCTGGCCTGGGATCTGCGGCGCTCGCAACCCTACGAATGCTACGACGAGTTCGACTTCGAGATTCCTGTCGGCATGAACGGCGACTGCTTCGACCGCTACCTCGTTCGGATGGAAGAGATGCGCCAGTCGGTGCACATCATCCAGCAGGCCATCGACAAGTTGCGCGCACCAGAGGGCCAAGGCGACGTGCTGGCCCGCGGCAAGATCACGCCGCCGTCGCGCACCGCGATGAAGACGGACATGGAAAGCCTGATCCATCACTTCAAGCTTTATACCGAAGGCTTCCACGTCCCCGAGGGAGAAGTTTACGTGGCCGTCGAGGCCCCGAAGGGGGAGTTCGGCGTCTATCTGGTGGCAGACGGGTCGAACAAACCCTACCGCTGCAAGATCCGCGCGCCGGGGTTCCTGCATTTGCAGGCGATGGATTATATCTCCAAAGGGCACCAACTGGCCGACGTCGCCGCGATCATCGGCACGATGGATGTGGTGTTCGGGGAGATTGATCGTTGACGCTTCTGCCCTCCTTCATCTTGCCCGAAAAACTCCCGCCGGAGGCATCCGCGCCCTCCGCACGCACGAAAGCCTGACCCGATGCTCCGCCGCCTCCACCCCGACCAACCCGAAAGCTTCGCCTTCACGCCCGACAACCAGAAGTGGGCCGAGGCGCAGATCACGAAGTATCCCGAAGGGCGTCAGGCCTCTGCCATCATCGCGTTGCTCTGGCGTGCGCAGGAGCAGGAGGGGTGGCTGAGCCGCCCGGCCATCGAACATGTCTCCGAGATGTTGGGGCTCGCCTATATCCGGGGGCTGGAGGTCGCGACCTTCTATTTCATGTTCCAGCTGCAACCCGTTGGGTCCGTTGCGCATATCCAGGTCTGCGGCACGACCTCCTGCATGATCTGCGGGGCGGAGGACCTGATGGCGGTCTGCAAGGACAAGATCGCGCCGCGCGCCCATGAGTTGAGCGCCGACGGCATGTTCTCCTGGGAAGAAGTCGAGTGTCTGGGAGCCTGTTCCAACGCGCCCATGGCGCAGATCGGCAAGGATTATTACGAGGATCTGACGACCGAGAGGATGGGCGAAATCATCGACGAACTGGCCGCAGGCAAGGTGCCGGTGCCGGGTCCGCAGAACGGGCGTTTCGCGGCGGAACCGCTGAGCGGGCTTACCAGCCTGAAGGAGCACGACAGCGGGCGCACGAAGTACAACGCCAGCGCGCAGCTTGCCGTGGACATCGGCGACAGCATCAAGCGCATCGACGGCACCGAGGTGCCGCTGACCGCCCCCTGGCAGGGCAAGGCGGCCAATTCCGGCAAGAAGCCCGGAGCAAAGGGCGGCAAGCGCGATGACATGATGCCGCCCGCCGGTCCGGATGGGCCGCAGGGCGGCCGAAGCAAGACAGATGATCCCGCGCCGCGCGACCGTGGCGAGAGCTCCGACAAGTATTCTGAGGCACCGGGAGAGGCGCCCGAGGTTGAGGCCGTGGGGAAGCCGGAGGAGGGCACCGTCGGACCCGAGGCCAAGAATCCGGAAGTTCAGGCCGAGTCGGGCAGCGCCCCGGCACCGGGCGGCAAGAAGCCGCGCAGGCTCAAGGCGCCGCGCAAGTCGGGGGCGGATAACCTCAAGCTCATCAAGGGGGTCGGGCCGAAGCTCGAAAAACTGCTCAACGATATGGGCTTTTTCCATTATGATCAGATTGCCGACTGGGGTGAATCCGAGGTCGCCTGGGTCGACCAGAACCTCGAAGGGTTCAAGGGCCGGGTCAGCCGGGATGGCTGGGTGGCACAGGCGCGCAAACTTGCTGCGGGAGAGGAAACGGAGTTAGCGGCCCGTGCAAATCGGGATGGGACCGACAAGGACCGGAACTGATCCGGGTGATGGCCAGGAGGACGACAGATGACGAATGAACACGATCAGATAGCCTGTACCCGCAATTGCTGGCTTATGGGCGTCGTCGCGGGGCTGGTCTTTGCCGCCGTGCTTTACGTGGTGGTGGGTCTTGGGACCATGCAGGCCGTCTTCGTCGGCGTCCTTGTCGCCGCGATCCTGGGCTTGCTGCTTGGGACGCTGGTCTGTTCCGGGAGCCGGGCAAGGCCGGCAGCAGAGGCGTTGCGGCCCGGCGGCGCAGGCACCGCAGCGGTTGCCGCTCATGCCGACGCTGGAACCTCACCGGTTGCGTCTCCTGCCACCGCACCGGTTGCGTCTCCTGCTACCGCGCCCGTTTCGGCTCCTGCCACCGCGCCCGCCAGCACCACGAAAAGCAGCTTCGTGAGTGAGGTTCCTGCGGCGAAGCCTGCCGAAACTCCCGCAGTCACGCCCGCTGACCCCCCCGCACCGGCGGCCCCCGATACAACCGCTGCCCCGGCCGCCACAGAAACGGCACCGGTGAACAAACCCGTGGCGGCGGATGGCAAGCCTGAATTGCTGACGGCTGCACGGCCCGGTGGGGCGGACGACCTGAAACTGATCAGCGGCGTCGGCCCGAAACTGGAGCAGACCCTGAACGACCTGGGGGTCTACCACTTCGATCAGGTCGCAAGCTGGCGCAAGAAGGAAATCGAATGGGTCGATTCGCAGCTGCGGTTCAAGGGCCGGATCGAGCGGGACGGCTGGATTGCCCAGGCCAAGACGCTGGCGGCAGGCGGCGAGACGGAGTTCTCCGTCCGCAAGAAGAAGACCTGAGCCGGCACGATGTCAGATGACAGCGACAGGGCGCTTGCGCGCAAGGGCCAGACCGCCGGTCTGGTCATCGCCGTGACAATGGTCCTGTGGCTGGGCGCACAGTGGGCGGGGCCCGCGCTGGGGCTGCCGCCTCGCTATGTGTTTCTGTTCGACTTTGCCGCACTTGCCGCCCTGTTCTGGGCGATGGTGTTGATTTATCAGATGTGGCGGGCCAGACAGGCCCAGAAAGAAAACCAGGGATAGCCCTCATGCTTGCAGACAAAGACCGGATCTTCACCAATATCTACGGCATGCACGACCGCACCCTGAAGGGTGCGCAGGCGCGTGGCCATTGGGACGGGACTGCCGGAATCCTCGGCAAGGGTGCGGGATGGATCGTCGATCAGATGAAGGCCTCGGGCCTGCGCGGGCGCGGCGGGGCAGGCTTTCCCACCGGGTTGAAGTGGTCCTTCATGCCCAAGGAAAGCGATGGCCGTCCCAGCTATCTGGTAGTGAACGCCGACGAATCGGAGCCGGGCACCTGCAAGGACCGTGAGATCATGCGCCATGACCCGCACACGCTGGTCGAGGGCTGCCTGATCGCAAGTTTCGCGATGCAGGCGCATGCCTGCTATATCTACATCCGGGGTGAATACATCCGCGAGAAGGAAGCGCTGCAACGGGCCATTGATGAGGCTTATGAGGCGGGGCTGATCGGCAAGGACGCCTGCGGCTCGGGCTGGGATTTCGACCTTTACCTGACCCACGGGGCGGGGGCCTATATCTGTGGCGAGGAAACGGCGCTGCTGGAAAGCCTTGAGGGCAAGAAGGGCATGCCGCGCATGAAGCCGCCGTTCCCGGCGGGGGCGGGTCTTTATGGCTGCCCGACCACCGTGAACAACGTCGAATCCATTGCGGTCGTGCCGACGATCCTGCGGCGCGGCCCGGATTGGTTTGCGGGCTTTGGTCGTGCGAACAACGCAGGGACCAAGCTGTTCGCGATCTCGGGGCATGTTAACAACCCCTGCGTCGTCGAAGAGGCGATGTCGATCACCTTTGAAGAGCTGATCGAGACCCATTGCGGCGGCATTCGCGGCGGGTGGAGCAACCTCAAGGCGGTGATCCCCGGCGGTTCCTCCGTGCCGATGATCCCCGGCGCGCAAATGAAGGACGCGATCATGGACTTCGACTACCTGCGCGAGCAGCGGTCGGGTCTGGGCACGGCGGCGGTCATCGTGATGGATAATTCGACTGACGTGATCAAGGCGATCTGGCGGCTGGCGAAGTTCTACAAGCACGAAAGCTGCGGTCAGTGCACGCCCTGTCGGGAAGGCACCGGCTGGATGATGCGGGTGATGGACCGTCTGGTGACGGGCGATGCGGAACCTGAGGAAATCGACATGTTGCTGGATGTGACCAAGCAGGTCGAGGGGCATACGATCTGCGCATTGGGGGATGCGGCGGCATGGCCGATCCAGGGTCTGATCCGGCACTTCCGGGACGAGATCGAGGACCGCATAAAGCACAAGCGCACGGGCCGCGTTTCAGCCGTGGCGGCGGAGTGATGGAAGGTTTTGCGGCCTACGGGCATGCGATCATGTCGCTGGCGCTCTGGTCGGTCGTCAGCATCGTTCTGGGCATGGTGGCAACGCGCGGAAAGACCGCAAAGAACACCTGCGCCTGCGGCCAGCCCAAGCGCGATTACAGCAATGTCGTCTATCGCCGCAGCCGGGCCTTTGCCAACGCCATGGAAATGTCGGGCCCCTTCATAGGGGCGACGGTGGCCGCGATTCTCGCTGGAGCGAATCCGTTCTGGGTCAATACTCTGGCCTCCATTTTCCTGGTGTCCCGTATTGCCGTGGCCGTGGTTCACATCGGGACGGAAATCCAGCCGCTGCGGTCCGCCGTCTGGATGGTCGGCCTTGTCTGCGTGCTGGGGCTGGTGGGGATGACCGTCTGGGCTGTGGTCTGAGGTGATCCAGCCTCACGGACACCACCTTGCCGAACTCAATCTCGGCATCCTCAAGTACGACTGGGACGATCCGCGCGTGAAGGGCTTTGTCGATGGTCTCGACCTCGTCAATGCGGCGGCGGCGCGGTCTCCGGGGTTTGTCTGGCGCATGGGCGACGAGGACATGGATTTCGAACAGAAGGCGCCGGAGGGCGAGATGGGGGGCAACCCCCGCATGGCCTCGACCTTGAGCGTCTGGGAAGGTGTTGCGAGCCTCGAACATTTCGTCTGGAACACGGTCCACAAGCGGTACTACGACCGCAAGGCGGAGTGGTACGACCTGGGTGCCAGCCTGCGTTTTGCGATGTGGTGGGTGCCAGCAGGCCATCGCCCGAGCATGTCGGAGGCAATGGCGCGGTTCCGGCATCTTGAGCAGAACGGAGCCAGCGATCACGCCTTCGGCTGGGCCTACCTCAAGGACGCGCAGCTTTGGAAGACGAAGAACTGCGACGAAGCGGTCGGGGCCTGATGGGTTTCTTTGGCCATATCTTCGACGGGGCGCTCAGCCCCGGGTCGCCGCCTCTGAGCCTTGCGGTCTTTGCGGAGCCGGTCCGGGCCGCGCATCTGGCCATCGCGCAAAAGATCGTGCCGGTCTGGGCAAGGCGAAAGGACGCAGCATGAAGAAGTTTCGGTTTCCGGATGACGGCGACGTGGCTGCGGATATCCGCGATCGCTATGGCTTTGACGGCGACCTGCTGGAGATCTACGCGGGCAATGAAGGTGTGAAGGTGCATAAGTGGCACCACTATCTGCCGCTTTACGACCGCTATCTAAGCGCCCGGCGCGGGATGGCGGTGAAGTTTCTGGAAATCGGTGTCAACAACGGCGGATCGTTGCAGATGTGGCGGCGCTATCTGGGCCCTGACGCCGTACTCTGCGGGATCGACATCAACCCCGATTGCGCGCAATACGACGGACAGTCGGGGATGGTGCGGATCGGGTCGCAGGACGATCCGGGGTTTCTGGAACAGGTGGTGGAGGAGATGGGCGGCATCGACGTGGTGCTCGACGACGGCAGCCACAGGATGCCACATGTCGAGGCGTCATTGCGTGTGTTGTTCCCGCTGCTGGCGCGGGGGGGCACCTACATGATCGAGGATCTGCACACCGCCTATTACCCGCGCTTCGGTGGTGGCTTCAAAGCGCCGGGAAACTTCTTTAACACCGTGCGCAGGATGATAGACGACATGCACATGTGGTATCACAACGACAAGACACCGCAATTGCCGGAACTGGCGCGGGAATTCAGCGGCGTGCACGTCCACGATTCGATCGTGGTCATAGACAAGGCAGAGGCGCTGAGGCCGACACATTCGAGGGTACAGAAATGACGAAGAAGCTGATGGTGATGATGGTGCTGGTCGCGGTGACGGCGCTTGCGGGATGCCAGCGCAACAAGGACCGCATCCTGTTCGACGGCAAATTCTTCCGCACCAAGATCGGCAAGGTCGATGGCCAGCGCGATGTCTTTACCGTCACGGTGCGCGACGTGTCGCAATCGCCCGAAGGGGCGCTGTCGGCAGGGCGTTTTGCTGGCGTGTCCTATTGCGTAAAGAACTACGGCTCTTCCGACATCGACTGGGCCGTGGGCCCTGATACGCCGCCCGAGCAATTGCGGATCGTGGACAACACGCTGGTGTTCCAGGGGACATGCCCGCAATGACACCATCCGCGAAAACTTGCGCGCAAACCTATGAAATGTCGCATGTTATTGCATATCAGCCGAACCAGACCCCATGTGCAGCTTGGGCCATTGTGCCCCGAGCATATGAGGAGACAAAGACATGCGAAACCTGATGATGGCCCTGCTGTGCACTGCCCTGATGGCCACTTCCGTCGCGGCCAAGCCGCCGCTCCGCGAGGTTGCGGCGATTGACGACGCACTGCTCGATCTCGGGGTCGCGGACATCATCCGCAAGCAGTGCCCCGACATCAACGCGCGCATGGTCAAGGCGGTCAGTTACGTCTGGGGTGTGAAGGCGCAGGCAAAGAAACTGGGCTATTCGGATGCCGAGATCGACGCCTATGTCGATTCCGATGCCGAAAAAGCGCGCATGCGGGCCCGTGGGGCTGCGTTTTTCAAGGCAAAGGGGGTCGATACTTCCGACCCGCAAAGCTATTGTGCGCTTGGACGGGCAGAGATACAGAAATCGAGCCGGATCGGTTCGTTACTGAAAGCGAAGTGAACCTATGAGCGACATCCGCAAGATCAATATCGACGGCATTGAAATCGAGGCCGAGGGCGCGATGACGCTGATTCAGGCTTGCGAGCAGGCAGGGGTCGAGATTCCGCGCTTCTGCTACCATGAGCGCCTGTCGATTGCCGGGAATTGCCGGATGTGTCTGGTGGAGGTCGTGGGTGGCCCGCCCAAACCCGCCGCTTCCTGCGCGATGCAGGTCAAGGACCTTCGCCCCGGCAAGGACGGCGAACCGCCGATGGTCAAGACGAACTCTCCCATGGTCAAGAAGGCCCGCGAGGGGGTCATGGAATTTTTGCTGATCAACCACCCGCTGGATTGCCCGATCTGCGATCAGGGCGGGGAGTGCGACCTGCAGGATCAGGCGATGGCATATGGCGTCGATTTCTCGCGCTACCGCGAGCCGAAGCGCGCGTCGGTCGATCTGGACATCGGGCCGCTGATCGAAACCCACATGACGCGCTGCATTTCCTGCACCCGCTGCGTGCGCTTCACGACCGAGGTCGCGGGACAGCACATCATGGGCCAGACGGGCCGCGGCGAGGATGCGGAGATCACGACCTATCTGGGCGGGCTGATCGACAGCCCGCTGTCGGGCAATATCATCGACCTCTGCCCGGTGGGGGCGCTGGTCAGCAAGCCCTATGCCTTCACTGCCCGGCCCTGGGAGTTGACCAAGACCGAAAGCATCGACGTGATGGATGCACTGGGGTCCAACATCCGCGTGGACACCAAGGGCCGCGAAGTGATGCGTTTCCTGCCCCGCAACCACGACGGCGTGAACGAGGAATGGATTTCGGACAAGACCCGCTTTGTCTGGGACGGCTTGCGCCGCCAGCGGCTGGACACGCCCTATATCCGCGAGAACGGCAAGTTGCGTCCGGCGGAATGGCCCGAGGCATTGGCCGCCGCCGCTGCGGCGATGAAGGGCAAGCAGGTTGCGGGGCTTGTCGGCGATCTGGTGCCAGTGGAAGCGGCTTATGCGCTCAAGGCATTGATCGAGGGGCAGGGTGGTGTCGTCGAATGCCGCACCGACGGGGCGAAACTGCCTGCGGGCAACCGCTCCGGCTATGTCGGCACGGCGCGGATCGAGGATATCGACAGCGCCGACATGATCCAGCTCATCGGCACGAATCCGGCCATCGAGGCGCCTGTGCTGAACGCGCGTATCCGCAAGGCATGGTCGCGCGGGGCCACCATCGGGCTGGTGGGCGAAGCCGCCGACCTGACCTATGAATACCACCACCTTGGCAACGACCGCGCCGCGCTGAACGATCTGGCGTCACGCGAGATTTCCGCCGACACTCGCGACAGCAAGAACACTCTGGTCATCGTGGGGCAGGCGGCCCTGCGCGACGCGGATGGCGAGGCGGTGCTGGCGCATGCGATGACGCTCGCGGCGAATGCCGGGGCGAAGCTGTTGATCCTGCACGGGGCCGCTGGCCGGGTGGGGGCGATGGACGTGGGCTGCACCACCGAGGGCGGCATCGACGAAGCCCTGCAAGCCGAGGTCATCTACAATCTCAGTGCGGACGAGGTGGAGATCCCCGCAGGCCCCGTCGTGATCTATCAGGGCAGCCACGGCGACCGTGGGGCGCACCGGGCCGATATCATCCTGCCGGGCGCGGCCTATACCGAGGAATCGGGGCTTTTCGTGAACACCGAAGGCCGCCCGCAACTAGCGCAGCGTGCCAGCTTTGCGCCCGGTCAGGGCAAGGAGAACTGGGCGATCCTGCGCGCACTTTCGGCTGAGATGGGCAGCGTCCTGCCGTTTGACAGTCTTGCGGCCCTGCGCCGCGCACTGGTCAAGGCAGTGCCGCATCTGGGCAAGATCGACGCAGTCCCCCTGAACGACTGGACCGTCCTGCCCAAGGGCAAGCTGGGCAGTGGCGCGTTTGGCGGTGCGGTGACGGACTTCTACCTGTCCAACCCGATTGCCCGCGCCAGCCCGCTGATGGCTGAACTTGCGCGCGGTGCTGCGGGCCGTGCATCCGGCGCCTTGGCGGCCGAGTGAAGGCAGTGGTCGCCCTTGCGCCCCTCCTGTTGGCCGCCTGCACACCGCAGGTGCCCGATGCGGAGGATTTCATTCCCGAGTACAAGGGGGTCGAGACGTCATTGCTGGATGGCGATCTGGTGCAGTTCAACGTGGCGATGACCAAGGCGCAGAGCGCCGATGATGTCGCGGCCTA
>JBBSJO010000169.1:0-9517 GCA_038257185.1 Rhodobacterales bacterium
GCGCTGGACGGGGCCTATGCGGAGTTCGTCGACGGCTACGACGGCGGAGCGGCTCTGGTGGACAGCCGCGAGAACGTGGTGATGACGCGGACCTTCTCCAAGATCTACGGGCTGGGGGGGCTGCGCATCGGCTGGGGCTATGGCCCGCAGGAAATCATCGACGTGCTGAACCGCATTCGGGGGCCCTTCAACCTTTCGCTGCCTGCACTGGCAGGGGCCGAGGCGGCAGTGCGCGATACTGGCCATGCCGAACACTGCCGGTCCGAAAACGCGCGCTGGCGGACATGGATGGCCGATGCACTGGCCGAGATTGGCGTGCCCTCGGACGTGTCCTGCGCGAACTTTATCCTCGCGCGCTTCGCCAATCAGGCGGAGGCGGAGGCCTGCGATGCCTATCTGCAATCGCAGGGGCTGATCGTGCGCCGGGTCGCGGGCTACAACCTGCCGCAGTGCCTTCGGATCACGGTAGGCGACGAACGCGCATGTCGCAGGCTGGTCCACGCCGTGCGGCAATTCAAGAACGGGGGCGCGGATGGCAGTGATCTATGAACGGGTCGCCCTGATCGGGCTGGGGCTGATCGCCTCCTCGATGTATTGGGCCATCAGGCGCGATGGGCTGGCGGGTGAGGTCACAGGCTTTGCGCGCTCTGCCGAAACCCGTGACACCGCCCGCGAGATCGGGCTTTGCGACCGGGTCTGTGACACGCTGGCCGAAGCGGTGGAGGGGGCGGACCTCGTCGTGCTCTGCGTACCCGTGGGCGTCATGGGATCGGTCGCGGCCGAGGTCGCGCCGCATCTGAAACCGGGGGCGACGCTGTCAGACGTGGGTTCCGTCAAGGGCGACGTGATCGCGCAGGTCGGCCCGCATCTGCCTGAAGGTGTTCATTTCGTGCCCGCGCACCCCTTGGCAGGCACCGAACACTCCGGGCCACGCTCGGGCTTTCCCGAGCTGTTCGAGAAACGCTGGTGCCTGCTGGTCCCGCCCGATGGCACCGATCCCGATGCCGTCGCACGCCTGCGCCAGCTTTGGGAAGGGATGGGCGCCTATGTGGAGCAGATGGACGCGGAGCATCACGATCTGGTGCTCGCCGTGACCAGCCACACGCCGCACCTCATCGCCTATACGATGGTAGGCGTGGCAGACGACCTGCGCCGGGTGACCGACAGCGAGGTCATCAAGTACTCCGCCGCCGGTTTCCGTGACTTCACCCGCATTGCCGCCTCTGACCCCACCATGTGGCGCGATGTGTTCCTGAGCAACAAGGAGGCGACGCTGGAAATTCTCGGACGCTTCACCGAGGAGCTTTTCGCACTGCAACGGGCGATCCGCACCGGCGATGGCGACCATCTGCACGCTTATTTCACCCGCACCCGGGCAATCCGTCGTGGCATCATCGAGGCGGGGCAGGACACGGCTGCACCTGACTTCGGCAGAGGCGCGCGGAAATGAGGCGCGCGCTGCTGGTTACATTGCTGGTGGCAGCGCAGATGGCCACGGCGAACACACCAGCCACGTCGCTGCGCCCGGTGGCGCGTGGGGGCAACCCTGTGGTGCAGCCGGTGCAGATGGCCCCTTCGGGTGCCATTGAACAGCCGGCCCAGGACGAAGCCTCCGAAACTGCCCGAGACCGTGGCGGGCTTTTCTCCTCGCTGCGACCCCTCTTCCGATCGTCCAAGGTGGAAAAGACGGGCCGCGAAAAGCGTCGATTGGAGGCCAAGGGTGCCATTTGCGGCGATGTGGCGATCCAGGGCGAGGCCATCGGGCGCGTTCCCGGCAAGATCGGCGGCTGCGGGATCGAGAGCGCCGTGCGCGTGCGGTCCGTTTCGGGCATCTCACTGAGCCAATCCGCGACGGTCGACTGTGTGACGGCACAAGCGCTCAAACGCTGGGTCGATACCTCCGCCAAGCCTGCGCTTTCGCGACAGGGTGGGGGCCTCAAAGGGCTACGGGTGGCGGCGCATTACGCCTGCCGGTCGCGCAACAACGTGAGCGGCGCAAAAATCTCCGAACACGGCAAGGGCCGCGCCATCGACATCTCGGGGTTCCAGCTTGCCAACGGGTCCGAGGTCACGGTGCTTCAGGGCTGGGGGTCCAAATCCTCCGGCAAGGCCCTGGCGCGGATGCGCAAGGAGGCCTGCAGCACCTTCGGCACGGTGCTTGGTCCCGGTTCGGACGGCTATCACCGCGACCATTTCCACTTTGACACCGCGCGGCATCGCAACGGCAGCTACTGCCGCTGATCACTGCTGGATGAGGCGCGGCGCGGGCCCCAAGGGGATCGACCCGAGAGACATCTGCCCGTCCGCAAAGGTCAGCGTCAGATCAAGCGCATCGGGGTCGTCCCCGGTATTGGCAAGGGCGCGCAGCATCGTCTCCGTCTGTGGCAGCGCCTCTGGCGCGATCCAGCCCAACCTTTCGGACATGGCGAGCATCGTCGGCCAGTTCCGCGCTTTCAGCGTCACGGCACCAGAGGGAACGCCTTCATCGTCCAACGTCAGCGCACCGCCGACCGACAGGCTGACGTCTCCCCAGGCGACAAGGGCACGGTCGAGCGCGATGCGGCGCGGCAGGGGCGGGGTTTGCTCCAGCGAGGTTCGATCGAGGGGGCGGTCGAAGGTGACGACCATATCGGCATCGAAGCTGTCGAAAGCCTGCGGCCATGTACCCGGAAGGCCCAGCGTGCGACGCGGCAGGGAACCGGGGGTCAGGTTGCCCGCGGAGATGCTGAACCGATAGGTCTGCTCGCTGGCGGCGTCCTGCAGGGCGGCCAGCCGGAAGTCATCTGCCGCCAGAATGCCACCCTGCGGCGTGTCGAGGATCCAGGGACCAGCGGTCGCGGCAAGTGATTCCAGTTGCAGGGAGGTGCCAGGATGCAGGCGCATTCCGATCTGCCCCGCTGTGATATGCAGTGCGAGACTGCCTGTCGGGTCGCTCAACAGGATCGGGGTGTCCGGAACGCGCAACGTGATGTATCCCGGCCACCACGCCGGCGTGCTGGTTTCCACCCGGTCCGCCGCGACCGAGATGCCGCTGACCGGACTCGCAAGCCGCATGTCTTTCACCAGAATCCCGAGTGTAAAGGGAAAGCCGAAGGTCGAGACATCCGACACCTCCGCCTGCCAGCCCGCCGCACGGCGGTCGTCGAGCCAGAGGTTCAGCCCGCGCTCGATCCCGGCGCTGGCCAGATACCACCAGCCGCTCCATACCGATGCCAGAAGGGCGATGACCCAGATCAGCCTCCGCATCCGCGAAAACCCCTTTCACTCGCTCGCCAGATGCGGTTTATCCAAGGGGCGTGTAAAGGACCAGTAACAATGGCAATGTGGGTTTTCGGATACGGCAGCCTCCTGTGGCACCCCGGTTTCGAGGTGGCCGAAAGCGTGGTGGCCACACTGCCGGGATACGCCCGGTCCTTCTGCATGCGCTCCATCCACCATCGCGGCACCGAAGAGGACCCCGGCCTTGTGCTTGCGCTCGACGAGGACTCGCAGGCCGCCTGCGAGGGCATGGCGCTGCGGGTGGCAGAGCGGCAGGAGGAGGCGACGCTGGCCTACCTGCGGGAACGCGAACTGATTTCCTCGGCCTATATCGAAAAGAACCTGGCGATCCAGTTGCAGGACGGGCGCGCGGTGACGGCGGTGGTCTTTGTCATCGACGAGACCCATGTGCAGTACTGCGGCGGCCTGCCACTAGAGGAACAGGCCCGCATCATCGCCCGCGCCGTGGGCGGACGGGGCCCCAATACCGAATACCTCTACAACACCGCCAGCCACCTGAGCGAGGTGGGCCTGCACGACCCTGCGCTGGAATGGCTGCACGCGCGTGTGAAGGCGCTGGCGCGGTGACCTGGCCCCATAAAAATTTGGCAATCATCTGCTGTTTGAGTGTAAGCTGGCGTCAAAGCAGGCAAAAAGGGTCAGGAGCAAGGCCGCATGGCGCAGCCAGACCGTAAAGAACGTCTACAGTTTTCCCAGCCGGTGCGTCAGGTCTCCCTGATGCTGATCGTGCTGGCGCTCTCGACCTTCGGCGCCTTTCTGGCGTTGCCGTCGGTCTATCCGATCTTCGTTGCCAACCCCTATCTGAACGGCGTCATCATCTCGGTCTTCTTTCTCGGGGTGCTGGCCTGTTTCTATCAGGTCTACCAACTCATCGGCTCGGTCCGCTGGATCGAGAACTTCGCTTCCGACAGTCCTGACGACGATGCCAGTGCCCCGCAATTGCTGGCCCCGCTTGCCTCGCTGCTGCGCAGCCGGGGCGCGCGGATGCAGGTCAGTGCGACCTCCACCCGCTCGATTCTCGATTCCGTTGCCAGCCGTATCGACGAGGCGCGCGAGATCACGCGATATATTGTCAACCTGCTGATTTTCCTTGGCCTTCTGGGCACCTTCTATGGCCTTGCGACCACCGTGCCCGCCGTGGTGGACACCATCCGCAGCCTCGCCCCGGTCGACGGGGAGGACGGTGTCGATGTCTTCGGACGCCTGATGACCGGGCTGGAGGCGCAGCTGGGCGGCATGGGCGTCGCCTTCGGTTCGTCCCTGCTGGGCCTTGCGGGCTCGCTGGTGGTGGGGCTGCTGGAGCTTTTCGCGGGTCATGGTCAGAATCGGTTCTATCAGGAGCTCGAGGACTGGCTAAGCTCGATCACCCGCATCGGGTTCAGCACCGGCGAGGAGGGCACCAGCGACCAGAACGTCATGGCGGGCATGGTCGATCACATGGCCGAACAGATGGAATCGCTGCAGCAGATCTTCACCCAATCCGACATCAGCCGCGCCATGGTGGATGAGAAACTGAGCAAGCTGGCGGATGCAGTGGACCGCATGACCAACCGGATGCAGGGCCCCGATGCGACGCTGCAGGCGATGGAGCGGATCGCTTCGGGACAGGACCGTGTCGCCAGCTCGCAGGAGCGTCTGGCCACCGGTCAGGACCGGCTGGTGGCCTTCCTCGAAGGCCAGGAAACCGGCGAGGGGATGGATGCCGAAAGTCGCATGCGCCTGCGTTCCATCGACGTGCAGATGCTGCGCATCCTGGAGGAGATTTCCGCCGGGCGGCAAGAGACCATGGCCGAGTTGCGCAAGGACATCTCCCTGCTGGCGAAGGCCGTATCGGGCGGGCGTAGTGCCGTCGAGCCCCGCCGCCTGCGCGACATTGACAAGACCGGCAGCGGGGAGCGCTGACCATGGCTTTGTCGCGGCGCACCGGATCGCGGTTCCAGCATTCGATCTGGCCCGGCTTCGTCGATGCAATGACCGGGCTGCTGCTGGTCCTGATGTTCGTTCTGACCATCTTCATGGTGGTGCAGTTCGTGCTGACCGAACGGATCACCGGGCAGGAGAGCGAGCTCGACACGCTGTCGGGCGAAGTCGCGGCGCTGGCGCAGGCTTTGGGGCTGGAGGAACGCTCCAATGCACAGCTTGAGGCGCGTCTGGGCGCACTCAATGCCTCGCTGAACGAAGCGCGGGACCAAGCAACGACACAGGCGGCGCTGATTGATTCCCTGACATCCGAGCGGGACCGGCAGGCCGCTGCACTGACCACAGCCGAGACCCAGATTACGAGTTTCGAGGCTCAGGTGGCGGCTCTGTTATCAGAACGTGACACGGCCCTGGGGCAGGTGGATGCGCTCCAGACGCGCGAGGCGGCGCTGGTCAGCGAACAGGAAGCGCTCAATCTGGCGCTGGCGTCGGCCCGGTCGGAGGTTGATGCCCAGACCGAGGCCGCGCGGTTGGCGGCGGCGCGGCGCGAGGCGCTGGTGGCAGACCTGCGTGCGCGCAATGCCGAGGCCGAGGGTGAAGTTACCGCGCTGACGGCTCAGGTGGCGGAGACGGCGGCGCAGCTCAGCACCGAGGAAGCGGCACGGCTGGTCGAGGCGGCAGCGGCTCAGGCCTTGCGCGAGAAGCTGGAGAACGCGGATGCGGAGCTGACCGCGATGACACTGGCGCTGGAGGCGCAGCGCAAGGATGCGGAGGACACGCTGACCCTGCTGGCGGCGGCCCGTGCGACGCAGGGGGATCTGGACGCGCAATTGGCGGCAGCTTTGATCAGCCTTCAGGCCGCCGAAGGGGCCGCACAAAGCGGAGCGGCGGCGCAGGCGGAACTCGCGGACCTGCGGGAACAGGTCGATGCTTTGCAGGCGCAGGTTGCGTCTGACACGGAAGTCGCAGCGGCGGCAGAAAGCCGGTTGCAGGCGCGGTTGGCAGAGGTCGAGGCCGCACGTGCCGAGATGCAGGCGCAACTGACCGCTACCGAAGCCGAACTGGAAGCCGTCCGGTCGAACCTCGGCACCGACCGCGAGGCCCTGCGGGAGCAACTGGCCGAGGCGCTGGCGGCAAAGCTGGCCGCGCAGGCGCTGGCGGAGGACAAGACGACCGATGCGCAGAAGAAGGCGGCCCTGCTGGCGACGGCCCATACGCAACTTGCCTCGGAACGCTCCACAAGTGCGGCGGCACAGCGGCAGACGGAGTTGCTGAACCAGCAGGTTGCGGCGTTGCGGACGCAGTTGGGGGAATTGCAGAGCCTGCTGGACCTCGCCGCCGCTCAGGATGCGGCCAAGAACATAGAACTTCAGTCGCTGGGGTCGAGCCTGAACACGGCACTGGCCCGCGTCGCCGCCGAGGAGCGGCGGCGGGCGGAGCTTGAGGCGGCTGAGCGCAAGCGGCTTGAGGCGCAGTCGCAGGACCTAGAGCAGTATCGGTCGGAGTTCTTCGGGCGTCTGCGCGACATTCTGGGCACTCAGGAAGGGGTCCGGATCGAGGGCGACCGTTTCGTGTTCTCCTCCGAGGTCCTGTTCCCGCCGGGGGGCGCGGTGCTGTCGGATGACGGCAAGCGTGAGATCGCCAAGGTCGCCGAAATTCTGCGGGCCGTGGCAGGGGAGATCCCGCCCGAGATCGACTGGGTGATCCGGGTGGACGGGCATACCGACAACGTGCCGTTGTCGGGCACGGGGGAGTTCGTGGACAATTGGGAGTTGAGCCAGGGGCGTGCGCTGTCGGTGGTGAAATACATGATAAACTTCCTCGGCATCGCGCCGGACCGGGTGGCGGCCAACGGATTCGGGCAATATCAGCCCGTGGCAACCGGGGACGACGAGGAATCGCGGGCGCTGAACCGCCGGATCGAATTGAAGTTCACCGAGAAGTAAGGAGCCGGAAAATTGGAATTTTCCGGGTCGGATTTTTGCAAAAATCCGGCTTGCCCGGTCGGCTGCGGAGTGCGCGGGGTCGGCGTGGTGCAGCGGTATTTTTGAAAGGGTGAAGGAGGCAGGGGTCAGTTCAGGGTGATCCGGGTGGTCATCCGGTCGATGGCCTTGCCCTTGCGGATCAGCTCGACCGTTCCCTCATAGCTGCCGCCGGGCCAGGGGGCGCTGCGGCGCTTCTTGCCGATGGCGCGGAAGGCCTGAGCCTGGGACCTCTCGAGAGTCACATCGTCGGTGATCACGGCGCCATGGGGGCCGGTGATTGAGAGGCGCAGCACGTCGCCGGCCTGCGTGCCGAAGGTAAAGCCGTAAATGACGAGGGCCGGGGCTTGGGACGTGAGGGCATCGGATCGCGCCGTGCCGTCCTTGATCGCAGCGTATGCGGGGATGTGGTCGGCGAAGCCAACGTCGATCAGCCCGCCTGCGCGATAGGGGGGCGGGTCGGCCCATAGGCTGCTGTCGCCGGGCGTATCGCAGGTCAGGACGCCATCGGGATCGAAGGGGTCGACCTCTGCCCCGTCATGGCGCACCGAGAGGTGCACGTGGGGAAAAGCGGCACGGCCCGATTGGCCGACGAGGCCGAGGGGGGTGCCGGTGGTGACCTGCTGGCCTTTTTCGACGGTGAGCGAGTCCTTGCGCAGATGGCAGTACTGGGTTTCCCAGCCGTCTCCGTGGTCGATCACTACGCCGTTCCCGCATTCGCGGCCCCCGATCCGGTCTGCGGTTTCTGCGGTGAAGCCCTCATCCTCCATGCCGTCGCGCAGCGCCTTTACCGTGCCGGGGGCGGCGGCAGTTACGGTCACGCCCTCCCGCATCTGTGCCAGCGAGCGCAAGGCGAAATCGGTGCCTTTGTGGCCGTCGTAGCTGAGGCTCGCACAGGTGAAATCCTCCGTCCCCGGTCCCGGGTTGCGGTCCATGTATTGCTGGATATAGCAGGAGCGAGTGAGGTCGCAGTCGATGGGAGGCACCAGCCGGGGCTCCTCCGCCGCAGCGGGCGCGGCGAGGAGACCAGCTGCGGCAAGGGTGGTGCGGAAGATGGCAGGGGTCACGGCGCGCGCGCTCCTCGTAAGGCTGTACCGGCGAGCATAGCCCGAGCGCACCGCTTGTCACGCGCTCAACGCCGCGGCAGCGCGAGATAGAGTGCGAACCGGCGGATGAGCGGGCCGGTCAGGGCGGCCAGCAGGAAGCCGAGTGGCCAGCCGATTGCCAGCCCTCTCATCCAGGCCGCGAGCCATGCGGCACCGGGGCCAAGTGCCAGCAGGGTGAAGACCCCCGAGAAGAAGAGGGACATGACAAAGGACATCATCGCGCCGGTCAGGATCGCGATACGGGTTTCGGGTTTCATGGTCGTGCCTTTCGGAAAAGGCGGGCAAAGCACCTTGCAGTCAGGCACCTGCCCGCGGTTGCGGGGTCAGGTGCCGTGGGTGCGTTTGTTCAACAAGGCCGCCCGGTTGGGGGCGGTATCGGATGACCTGTCCGATCCGGGCCTCTTTCCGGCACCCCTGCATCGCGCGCTTCTCAGCTTCCGTCAACCGGAAATGCAAAAGGCGCCCCTTGGGGCGCCCTTTACCGTCACTGTCGTGCATGTCACTCAGCGGTCAGGAGCGGCGGCTTGTTACCCGAAAGCCGTTTGTTCTCCAGCCCCAGAACCTCGATCGAAAGCTCGTCCTTCTTGACGCCGACCTTGACGAGACCACCCTTTGCCAGCTTGCCGAAGAGGAGTTCCTCGGCCAGTGGCTTCTTGATGTGCTCCTGGATCACGCGGCCCAGAGGGCGCGCACCCATCTTGTCGTCGTAGCCCTTGTCGGCCAGCCATTCGGCAGCCTTCTTGCTGAGCTCGATGGTCACGTTGCGGTCCATCAGCTGTGCTTCAAGTTGCAGCACGAACTTTTCAACCACGCGCAGGATCACTTCCTTCGGCAGCGGCGCGAAGCTGATCACCGCGTCCAGACGGTTACGGAACTCCGGCGTGAAGGTGCGCTCGATCGCCGCCGTATCCTCGCCCGTGCGGCGGTCGCGGCCGAAACCGATGGCTTCCTTAGCCTGTTCCGCGGCACCCGCGTTCGAGGTCATGATCAGCACCACGTTGCGGAAATCCACCGTCCGGCCGTTGTGGTCGGTCAGCTTGCCGTGGTCCATCACCTGCAGCAGGATGTTGTAGACATCCGGGTGCGCCTTTTCCATCTCGTCGAGCAGCAGCACGCAATGTGGATGCTGGTCCACGCCGTCGGTCAGCATGCCTCCCTGATCGAAGCCGACATACCCCGGAGGCGCGCCGATCAGCCGGGAGACGGCGTGCTTCTCCATGTACTCCGACA
>JBBSJO010000170.1:0-9244 GCA_038257185.1 Rhodobacterales bacterium
ACGACGACGAGGTGGGGATCGGTTCCGTCCGTCTTGTTTTCGAGGAAAAGTGCCTTTTCGCCGTCCGCGATCAACACCCAAGTGCCATTCTTCAACATTGTCATCGGCTTTCTCCTTGTCTCTGCTCAAGGAATAAACGCCTCGCGCGGATGGGCAGTTCCACGCGTCCTGCCCGGCAACCGAAAACCGCGCACAGTTCTCGACGTTGAGGTGTACGAGCGAAAACACCCCGCAGTCGGCCTGCGGGGTGTTCGAAATCTCAATGGGCGTTGCCACCCCTTGCAGGAAACTACATGCGCGAGGCGACGTTTTCCCAGTTGACCAGCTTGTCGAGGAAGTTCGACAGGTAATCAGGGCGCGCGTTGCGGAAATCGATGTAGTAGGAATGTTCCCACACATCGCAGCCCAGCAGAGCGGTCTGACCGAAACAGACAGGGTTCACGCCATTCTCGGTCTTGGTGACCTTCAGGCTGCCATCGCTGTCCTTGACCAGCCAAGCCCAGCCGGAGCCGAACTGACCAGCCCCTGCCGCCTTGAAATCATCCTTGAACTTGTCGACCGACCCGAAGCTCTCGGTGATCGCCTTTTCAAGCGCGCCAGGCATCTTGCTGTCGTCGGGGCCCATCATCTCCCAGAACTGGTTGTGGTTCCACAACTGGCTGATGTTGTTGAAGATTCCGGACTGTGCGACGGCCTTGGGGTCGTAGGTGCCCTTGATGATCTCTTCAAGCGACTTGCCTTCCCACTCGGTGCCCTCGATGGCCTTGTTGCCGTTGGTGACATAGGCGTTGTGGTGCTTGTCGTGGTGGTACTCAAGCGTCTCCTTGGACATGCCCTTGGACGCGAGTGCATCGTGGGCATAGGGAAGATCGGGAAGTTCAAAAGCCATCGGGGGGCCTCCTCAAGTTCAAATTACATCAGGGGCCACATGAAGCGCTCCATGCGACGTCGTCAAGGTCAACGCGGCCAACGGATGGTTGTTCCTGCCCCTTTGGTGCACCTATTTCGTGCGCTTGTGGCAAACACCCCTACCTTGCAGCCCTACATCGTAGGATCGCGGGATCGCCGTCAGATCAATCCGGCCAGAGGCCTTCGCGATGGACGCGCGGTAATCGAAATGCGAGAAACTGCGGCCACTGTCGGCACGCGCGCGCGGGACCGTCCATTTCACGATCAACCGGTGCGCGTTGTCGCGCAGGACCGTGGCGATGACGGGGGTCTTGGAGAAATGCAGGGTGATCGCGTCGATCACAGTCACCTTGCCGTCAGCGGTGAAGACCAGGGCGATCTTGGGGGATATCCAGCCCCGTCCCCTGTCCGTCTCCGCCATGTCGCAATCGTAAAGGAAACCCGTGGCCGCCCGCGCCGATGGTGCATCGACCGCAAACGAGGTCAGCGCAAGAATGATGGTCACTGCGACCCTGAGAAATGCCATGAAACCACCCGCCTGCGGAAATACCTGTAAGAAGCGCTATTTTACGCCTCTGCGGGGCAGTGACAACCGCTATCCCCGCATTGCAGCGACAGCGTCCTGCTCAGAAATGACCAACCTCTGATCCGGGCTGTGCCGCGACCTTGAGCAGGTCGAAAACATACTGCCCAACGGAGCGGAAGCAGATCACCTGGAACGTCTCGGCATCGCGCATCCAGAAGGCGGCCGGAACCTGTGCCAGACGCGTGCGGCGGAACATGCCGGGGGAGAAGACGCGCGGATCAAGATCGACCGGGGCGAGCTTTGCCATGACTTCGCGCGCTTTCGGGTCCTTGACCTGAAACACCGCCCGCGCGTCCGAGACGTTCACCGCCAGAGCGTGACTGCTGCCGAGGGCCATGGCAATCTTGTCCAGGTTGGCGGCAACCTCGCCATAAGGGCACATCACCAGCAATTCGTCGGGCGACATCCAGGCGATGCCGCGTTCACCAACGCAGTTGCACGACAGGGGATCGGGGTAATCCACACCTGCAACATGGGTAGCGGCATTGCGCAGGGAGCTCGCGTCCAGATCGCCGCGCAGGGTGATCATGCCGAGTGGGCCGATCTCGGAAATCGATGCGATTCCCGTTGCTTCCGAGGCGTTCTTGAGCGCGCTGACGGGTTCAGACATTGGGTTTCTCCCCTTCCTTGTCGTAGAAGACCGCATCCACGATCCGCGCCTCGAAGGTCTTGCCGTCGAGACCGGGGATGCGGATCACTTCGCCCATCCGGTCCGGTCCGTTCAGCACCAGGCCCATGGCGATACCCTTGTCGAGCGTCGGCGAGTGGTAGGTCGAGGTCACCCGCCCGATCACGTTCTTCTGGCCGTTCTCGTTGGTCCCCTCGCCCACCGCATAGGCCCCATCGGGCAGCGTGCTGCCGTCCGTGGTCTCCAGCCCCACCAGTTTCCACCGATTTGGATCGGTCATGTGGCTGCGCGCCTGCGCACGTTTGCCAAGGTAGTCGTCTTTCTTCTTGGAGATCGCCCAGTCAAGGCCGAGATCCTGTGGGATGATGGTCCCGTCCGTCTCGTCGCCGATCATGATGAAGCCCTTCTCCGCCCGCAGGATGTGCAGGCACTCGGTGCCGTAGGGCATCACGCCAAGGTCGTTGCCCGCCACCATGAGTGCGTCCCAGAAGGCCTGACCGTGGCTGGCGTCGATGGCGATTTCATAGCTGAGTTCGCCCGAGAACGAGATGCGGTAGACGCGGACCTTGAAGCCCCCCAGCTCTCCGTCCGCCCAATCCATGAAGGCAAGTGCCTCTTTCGAGACATCCATGCCACCCAGCTTTTCCAGACACTTGCGGGCGTTGGGGCCAACTACGGCGATCTGGGCGTATTGCTCCGTCACGTTGGCGACATAGACCTTCCAGTCCCACCATTCGGTCTGGAGCCATTCCTCCATGTGCTGGTGAATCCGGTCGGCCCCGCCGGTCGTGGTGTGGCACAGAAATGTATCCTCGTCGATCCGCGCGACAACACCGTCGTCGATGAGGAACCCGTTTTCCGAACACATCAGACCGTAGCGGCATTTGCCCGGTTTCAGCGAGGACATCATGTTGGTGTAGAGCATGTCGAGGAAGCGCGCAGCGTCGGGGCCCTTCACGATAATCTTGCCCAGGGTGGAGGCATCGAGCAGCCCCATGTGCGTACGGGTATTCTTCACCTCCCGCATCACGGCGTCATGGGTCGATTCGCCCGACCGGACGTAGGCGTAGGGCCTGCGCCAATGGCCCACCGGCTCCCATTGGGCACCGTTGGCGGCGTGCCAGTCGTGCAGCGGGGTGCGGCGCAGGGGCTGGAAGACCGCATCGCGCGCCTCGCCACCGATGGCACCCATGGAAATCGGGTGATAGGGCGGGCGGAATGTTGTCGTGCCCACACTCGGGATCGCCACGTCGAGCGCGCCCGCGAGCGTTGCCAGACCGTTGATGTTGCTCAGCTTTCCCTGATCAGTCGCCATGCCAAGCGTGGTATAGCGTTTGGCGTGTTCGACGCTGACGAAACCCTCCTGCGCGGCCAGGCGCACGTCAGAGACCTTCACGTCATTCTGGTAGTCGAGCCAGGCCTTTTCGCGGAGGGCGGCACCGGCCCCCTGCGGCATCATCCACACAGGGATCATCGCCGCATCCTCGCGCCGCTCGGCCTGCGGGGCAGCCAGATCGCGGGGCAGCTTGAAGCCCATACTGGTCACCACACCATCCGCTGCCGCGTGGGCATCATGCAGCACATCGTCGAGCGCGAACATGCCCGTGGCGGCACCCGCAGGGGTTACAAAGCCAAGACCGTCTGCCCCCTTCGGCGGGTTATCCACATCGGGGCTGAAACAGCCATGACCGTCATCCCAGCGCAATTTGCCGCCACAATGGGACCACAGATGGACCACGGGCGACCAGCCGCCGGACATCGCCACGGCGTCGCAGCTGATCTCCTCCACCGCGGCCCCCTCGCCCGCCTGACTGCAAATGGTCACACCGGTGACGCGCTTGCCGCCTTTGACATAGGCAATGCCCTGCCCCATGAGCACCCGGATTCCGAGCGCCTTGACCTGCGTCATCAGCGGGCTGTCCTGCGGCAAAACCCGCGTGTCGAGCACGGCGGGCACGTCGAGCCCGGCGTGTTTCAGGGCAATTGCCGTCAGGTACGCATTGTCATTGTTGGTCACGACCACCGTGCGGTCGCCGATGGAGACGCCGAAGTTCGCGACGTAGTCGCGTACCGCAGAGGCGAGCATGACGCCGGGAATGTCGTTTCCGGCAAAGCTGATCGGACGCTCTATGGCACCTGTCGCAGTGATGATGTGGCCCGCCCGGATGCGCCACAGCCGGTGGCGCGGCCCCTTCGTTTCGGGGGCATGGTCGGTCAGGCGCTCATAGCCCAGCACATAGCCGTGATCATAGACCCCCGCCCCCATGCAGCGCAGGCGCATACGGACGTTGTCCATCTGGGATAGTTGGGCCACCAGTTGATCCACGAGCTTGTCCACAGGCTTGCCGTCGACCGTGCCGCCATCGACGGGCGCGCGCCCCCCCCAATGGTCGGTCTGTTCCAGCACCATGACCCGCGCGCCCGAGAGCGCCGCCGTCCGCGCCGCCTCCAGCCCCGCGACCCCGCCACCGACGACCAGCACATCGCAGAAAGCGTAGAAATGTTCGTAGGTATCCGCATCGCGCGCCTTGGGCGCTTTGCCCAGGCCCGCGGACTGGCGGATGAAGGGCTCGTAGACATGTTTCCAGAAGCTGCGGGGATACATGAACATCTTGTAGTAGAAGCCTGCAGGCAGAAAGCGGCTCAGATGCTTGTTGATCGCGCCAACGTCGAATTCGAGCGATGGCCAGTGGTTCTGGCTGGCCGCTTCGAGGCCGTCGAACAGCGGAGTGGTGGTGACGCGGGCGTTGGGTTCGAAGGTGCCTTCGGACCCGAGGTTCACCAGACCGTTCGGTTCTTCCGCACCCGAGGCGACGATGCCGCGCGGGCGGTGGTACTTGAATGACCGGCCTACCAGCATCTGGTCGTTCGCCAGCAGCGCGGAGGCAAGCGTGTCGCCTGCATAGCCGCGCATCTGGCGGCCGTTGAAGGTGAAATTCACCGGCTTGGATTTGTCGATCAGGCGACCGCCTGTGGCCAGACGTGTGCTCATCGTGTCATCCCCTCACGCGACCAGTCGGGGCGCTTGTCTTCGATCTGATCCTGCAGCTCTGTTGGCGGTTCCGTCGTCTGCCCGCTGTAGCTGCCGAAAATTTCCAGCGTGACCGTATCGCGGGCGACATGGAACCACTTGCCGCAGCCATAGACATGCCGCCAGCGTTCGAAATGCACGCCCTTGGGGTTGTCCCGCATGAACAGATAGCCTTCGAAATCACCGTCCGACGAGCCCGGCCCGAACCGCTTCAGATGCGCCTCTCCGCCCGCGTGAAATTCGGTTTCTTCAGCGGTCACGCCGCAGGCGTGGCAGGTCAGGACCAGCATGGGGTGTCTCCTGGCAGGGCGGTTGTCGAGAGGTGCGGCATGGGGCCGACATGGAAAAGCCCGGCACGCAGGAGCGTACCGGGCCGGGTCAGTTGTGCTGACCGTCGCGTTGTCGCGTCAGTTGCCCGAAGCGGGAGCCTCGGTCGCAGGTGCATCTGTAGCCGGAGCGTCTGTAGCCGGAGCGTCTGTAGCCGGAGCGTCGGTAGCCGGGGCATCAGCCGCGGGTGCAGTGGCTGCGGGAGCATCGACAGCCGGAGCATCGGCTGCGGGTGCAACAGGGTCGGCCCCTTCCACGGTGACATTGACGTCATCGCTTGTGCCGGTTGCAACGTCATTGCCTGCGAACAGGAAGTAAGCGATTGCTGCCACCGCGATGACCAGCACGGCGACGATGACAGCCATGCTGCTGCCGCTGTTGGTTGTCGTCGTGGTCGTTGTACGCTCCGTCCGGACGGGGTCGACGCGTGTGGTGTCTGTACGAATAGGATCGGCCATTGGTCTTCTCCAGTAAATTGCTTTGACTGGACAACTACGGAGCGGCCTGATTGGTTCCCCGCCTTGGGACACGGGGCCGGATGGTTGCAGATATGGTACATCAGTGCGCCACCCCTGCCGCAACGCTTTCGTCGATGAAGCGGCCTTCGGCAAAGCGGTTCAGCCCGAAGGCGTCGGTGAGCGGCGAGCGCCCCTTGGCGATCAGCTCCGCCATCGCCCAGCCGGAGCCTGGGATCGCCTTGAACCCACCGGTGCCCCAGCCACAGTTGATGAAGATGTTGCCGACCGGTGTGGTCGACAGGATCGGCGAGCGGTCGCCGGTGACATCCACGATCCCGCCCCATTGACGCAGCATCTTGAGCCGCGAGACCATCGGGAAGGTCTCGATCAGCGCGCGCACGGTTTCCTCGATGTGGTGGAAGGCCCCGCGCTGGGTATAGTTGTTGTAACCGTCGGTGCCGCCGCCGATGACCATCTCGCCCTTGTCGGACTGCGACATGTACCCGTGGACGGTATTGGCCATGACAACCACGTCCATGCAGGGCTTGATCGGCTCGGAGACCAGCGCCTGCAAGGCCACGGATTCGATCGGCAAGCGAAAGCCCGCCATGTCGGCCAGATGCCCGGAATGACCCGCGACGACCATCGCGAGCTTGTCGCAGTCGATGTCGCCCCGGTTGGTGGAAACGCCCGTGACCTTGCCGCCCGTCTGCCGGATGCTGGTGACTTCGCAGCGCTGGATCACGTCCATGCCCATGTCCGAACAAGCCCGCGCATAGCCCCAGGCCACCGCATCGTGCCGCGCGGTGCCGCCGCGCGCCTGCCAGAGTCCGCCGAGGACAGGGTAGCGCGGTCCGTCGATGTTGATGATCGGCACAAGTTCCTTGACCTTCTCCGGCCCGATGAATTCCGTGGTCACCCCCTGCAGCGCATTGGCATGCGCGGTGCGCTTGTATCCGCGCACCTCGTGTTCGGTCTGCGCCAGCATGATCACGCCGCGGGGGCTGAACATCACATTGTAGTTAAGGTCCTGGGACATCGTCTCGTACAGGCTGCGGGCCTTTTCGTAGATCGCCGCCGAGGGGTCCTGCAGGTAGTTCGAGCGGATGATCGTGGTGTTCCGCCCCGTGTTGCCGCCCCCGAGCCAGCCCTTTTCGAGGATCGCCACATTGGTGATGCCGAAGTTCTTGCCGAGATAATAGGCAGTGGCGAGGCCATGCCCCCCTGCACCGATAACGATCACATCGTAGCGCTTCTTCGGCTCTGCATCGCGCCAGGCGCGGGTCCAGCCGGTGTGGTGGCGCATCGCCTCGCGAGCCACGGCAAAGACGGAATATTTCTTCATGGCTTGGCACCCCCGGCAAGGATTCGGGCGCAATGCGCCACTTGGGTCTGTTCTGGAGGGATCGGCAGAAAAGAGGATACTGCCCCCGGCACTCCTTAGCAATTTTGCGACATGGGCTGCAATCATCCGACGCGCGGCGCAGGGTAGGCAAATTGTCCCCTTTTTTGCAGGGCCATCAGAGGTTAGGTAGACGCCATGACACACAAGGCCTGCCGATCATGACGTTCTGGATCATCACCGCCGCGATGGCGGCCCTCGTGGCCGTGTCGCTGGTGCGCGCCATGATGCGCGGCGGGCGCGAAGCCCTGCCGTCGCGCGGGGCCTCCGACATGCAAGTCTACCGCGACCAGCTTTCGGAGGTGGAGCGCGACGTCGCGCGCGGTGTGGTGCCCGAGACGGACGCAGCACAGGTGCGCAACGAGATCGCCCGCCGGATACTGGCAGCGGACCGCGACGGGGCTGCGGCGCAGACTGCGGACCATTCGGGACGTGCCCTGCCAGTGATGATCTCGGTAGCGCTGATCATCGGAAGCCTGCTTTTGTATTCTGGCACAATCCCAATCCTAAAACTCTTCAATTTCTCTCCCTCAGAGATTTCCAACCTTCGCGAAAAATCAAGCGTATCGTTGCGCGTCAGGGGCATACCCGTTTCTATATCGCCTGTGTTCGCAGGGCTGGGGCAGCCGGGCTACGGCGATCTGGCGCTGGCCGACCGCATCGCCTTTGCCGAAGAGATGCGCAAGGACCGCCCGAGCCAGCAGGAGGTGGAGGACTCGATGCCCGCCACGGCATCTGTCGAGGGGCTGAGCCCGCAGTACATCGAATTGATGGACAAGCTGCGCGCGGCTGTAGCGGAGCGCCCCGATGACCTTCAGGGCCATATCCTGCTGGCCGAGAACGAGGCGAATGTGGGCAATTTCGCCGCAGCCGCCAGAGCGCAGCGCGAGGTGCTGCGGCTGAAGGGTGGACCGGCAAGCGTCGAGGACATGGGCGATTACGCTGAACTGCTGGTGCTGGCGGCAGGTGGCTATGTCTCACCCGAGGCCGAAACGGCGCTGCGCACGGTTCTGTCACAGGATGGCGAGGACGGGCGCGCGCGCTATTTCATCGGGCTGATGATGGCCCAGACCGGGCGGCCCGACGTGGCGTTCCGGATCTGGGACGGGTTGCTGCGGAAGGGGCCGGAGGACGCGCTCTGGATCGGACCGATCCGGGCGCAGATCATGCCCGTGGCGCAACTTGCAGGGGTTGACTACTCGCTGCCGGCGGTGGGCAGCAGCACGGCCAAAGGCCCCTCGTCCGAAGACATCGCCGCAGCCAGCGACATGACGCCAGAGGATCGCATGGCGATGATCGGCGGCATGGTGGCGGGGTTGTCGGACCGGCTTGCGACCGAAGGCGGCCCGCCAGAGGACTGGGCGCGGCTGATTACCTCGCTGGGCGTGCTGGGCGACGCGGATCAGGCGCTGGCAATCTACGCCAACGCGATGGAGGTCTTTGCAGGCGACGAGACCGCGCTCGACACGATACGCGCGGCGGGCTCGCAGGCGGGGGTGGCGGAATGATCCTCGACGACATGGCCGAATTCGCCGCCGCCCTGCCCCCCATGCAGGCGCTCATCGGTCTCGATCTCGGCGACAAGACCATCGGCGTGGCGGTCAGCGACAGTTTCCTCAGCGTGGCAAGCCCGCTGGAGACGGTGAAACGGCGCAAGTTCGGGCTGGATGCCGCGAGATTGGCCGAGATCATCGCGGACCGGCGCATCGGCGGGCTGGTGCTCGGCCTGCCGCGCAACATGGACGGCTCCGAGGGGCCGCGCTGCCAGTCGACGCGGGCCTTTGCGCGCAATCTCGACCGGCTGTGGCCGATGCCGATCACCTTCTGGGACGAGCGCCTGTCGACAGTCGCGGCAGAACGTGCCCTGCTGGAGGCGGATACGACACGGAAACGTCGCGCGGAG
>JBBSJO010000171.1:0-9097 GCA_038257185.1 Rhodobacterales bacterium
ACCGTATAACCCAGTCGCGTACAATTTGCAGACCCACGCCGCCGATCCGTGCAGCATCGCTGCGGCTGCTGCCATCGTAAATCTCAGCCAGCGCCAGCAGCCTGCGGCTCTGGTTCGCGTTCTTCGTCTTCCGTGCCAGGCACCTCAATGTTGCACCGTCAAAGTCTGCCCGTAATTCTGTCGCTGCACCCATGGCCACGCCCTCCAAGACCTACCACCATAGAGTCAGACTTCCGGCGCGTTGGGAATCCCCCGTGAGTCAGCCTTCGCACCGCTTGGTATGATGTCATCGGTAACCGGCCCGATGCGCGTCTCGACGACGCGCGCGCCGATCCTTCTTCGCGCAACCCAGTATCACGCAACCTTGTTCTTGACCGAAACGATGCTGCCCTCGAGTTCCGAAGTTGGACGCCGGACCTGGCGCTCGAGAAAATCACGAGGGTTGCCACACGCTACGACCGATGCCCGAAGGTGTTCCTCTCAGCCATCGCGCTCGCAGCCACCGTCATGTTCTGGCTATGAAACGAGAACGAGGCTTGCCCCCTAGGTGTCAACCACGAAACATACCCTTGCGGACGCCTCGACCCGATTGTTGATGCAAAATCGCAGGTGGCTGTGTTAAAAGCCGCCCTGTGGTGCTGTAGATGTCTTGAAATCAACACTTTGTTGGTCTTCATGCCCGTTGAATTAGAATTGTGATGCAAGATCCCATGAAAGTTCCCGCGAACAGCTTCGATCGCCTTTGGGCGGAATGTCAGGACGATTATGTCGCGGCCGTGACCGCTGTGGGCAGAAGCGGCTGGTATATCCTGGGCCAGGAGGTTTCGGCTTTCGAGGCGGATCTCGCAGCCTGGTGCGGGCGCGACACCGCAGTGGGCTGCGGCAACGGGATGGACGCGCTGGAGATTGCGCTGCGGGCGGCGGGCATCGGGCCGGGCGACCGGGTCCTGACCACGCCGCTCAGCGCCTTTGCCACGGGGCTGGCCATCCTGCGCGCCGGGGCCGAGCCGGTCTATTGCGATGTCGATGCGCATGGTCTTCTGGATCCCAACGCGGCGGAGGCGGCGCTGGCGGAGGATCCCGCGATCCGGGCGGTGGTCCCGGTGCATCTTTACGGCCATCTGGCCGACATGCCGCGGTTTTCCGAACTGGCCGCGGCGCGGGGGCTCGCGCTGATCGAGGACGCGGCTCAGGCCATCGGCGCGCGCCGGGCGGGCCAGGGGGTCGGCACCGGAGGGCATGCCGTGGCCTTCAGCTTCTATCCGACCAAGAACCTGGGTGCCATCGGCGATGGCGGCGCGCTGCTACCGGCGGATGCGGCGATGGACGCGCAGGCGCGGATGCTGCGCAATTACGGACAGTCCATGCGCTATGTCCATGATGCGATCGGGCTCAACAGCCGGCTGGACGAACTGCACGCCACGACCTTGCGGCAGGCCTTCTTGCCCCGGTTGGAGGGCTGGCTGACCCGGCGCCGGGATATCGCAGCGTGCTATCTGTCGGGCATCCAAACGCCCCATGTCACCCTGCTGCCGGGTCCCGACCCGGAGGGCGGTGGATGGCACCTCTTCCCGGTCCTCGTGGTGCCCGAGCGGCGCGATGCCTTCCTCGATCATCTGGAGCGGAACGGCATCCAGGGCGGGCAGCACTACCCCGTGCTGATCCCCGACCAAAAGGCTATGACCGACCGCGGCACGCCGATGGTGCACGGAGCGCTCACCCATGCCCGCCGCTTTGCCGAAGGGGAGGTCTCGCTACCCATTCACCCCTACCTGACCGAGGCCGAGACCGATCACGTGGTGGCGATTGTCAATGAGTGGAGGGGCTGATGTTTTCCCTGATCATCCCGGTCTACAGGAACGAGGCGAACATCACGCCGCTCCTGAAGGCTGTTCAGAAGCTGCGGGACCGGATCGACGACGCCTTCGAGGTGATCTTCGTCGTCGACGGCAGCCCCGACCGCTCCTACCCGTTGCTGAAGGAGGCCCTGCCGGCCACGGGGCTCAACGCGCAATTGATCGCCCTGTCCCGCAATTTCGGCTCCTTCGCGGCGATCCGGGCAGGGCTGGAGCGGGCCCGGGGCGAAACCATGGCAGTGATGGCCGCCGACCTCCAGGAGCCGCCGGAGCTGATCGTCGGCATGTATCAAGCGCTGGCTGCGGACGAATGCGACGTGGTCTATGGCGAACGGCAGCGACGCGGCGACCCCTGGCGCACCCGCCTTGCCTCCACCGTCTTCTGGGGTGCCTACCGGCGGTTCGTCTCCCCCGACATCCCGAAAGGCGGCGTCGACGCGTTCGGCATCACGGCCGAGGTGCGCGACCAGATCCTGCAACTCACCGAGCGCAACAGTTCGCTGGTCGGGCTGCTGTTCTGGGTCGGCTTTCGCCGGAAGGGACTGCCCTATGACCGTGCCGACCGCGAAATCGGCACATCGGCATGGACCTTCACGAAGAAGTGGAAGTACATGCAGGACAGCCTGTTCAGTTTCTCGGACCTGCCAATCTCGCTGTTGCTCGGGATGGGCTTTCTGGGGCTTGCAATCAGCACGCTGTTGGGGATCGTGGTGTTTTTCAGCGCACTACTGGGTCAGATCACCGTGCCCGGATACGCCGCCACCATCCTGGTAATCCTGTTCTTCGGGACCTTGCAGCTATTGTTTTTGGGGGTGTTGGGGGTCTATCTTTGGCGCATTTTCGAAAACACCAAGGGGCGACCGCTGCACATTGTCATGTCTGCGGAAGCATTCGCAGGCTAAGGATCATGAGCGATTTCTTCCAGCACGCCCAGGCCTTGGTCGAAAGCGACCAGATCGGCGCCGGTACCCGAATCTGGGCCTTTGCCCATGTGTTGCCTGGTGCTCGGATCGGAGCTGATTGCAACATCTGTGATCACGTTTTCATCGAGAATGATGTGACACTTGGCGATCGTGTCACGGTCAAATGTGGAGTGCAGCTCTGGGATGGCACTGAGATCGGTAACGATGTCTTCATCGGGCCAAACGCAACTTTTACCAATGACGCTTGGCCGCGCAGCCGTGAATGGTCCCAATCGTTTGCACGTACGATAGTACACGATGGTGCTTCAATCGGTGCGAATGCGACTATCCTGCCGGGACTAACGATCGGACGCGATGCGATGATCGGTGCAGGGGCAGTAATCACCCGGTCAGTGCCGCCTTATTCAGTCGTGACCGGTAATCCGGGGCGGATCGTGCGCTATGCTACGAAACCGGTCATAGGTGCGGGGGCGGTCTTGGAAGCGCACAACGCCCCGCGCAACACCAAGCTGATCGAAGGGGTGACGCTGGACGTGCTACCCATGGTGCGGGACATGCGCGGAAATCTAATGGCGCGTGAACTGGGTCGCGGGTTGCCATTCGAGCCGCGACGCATCTTCGTGATCCTGGATGTGCCCTCCAAGGAGGTGCGCGGAGAACACGCCCACAAGGTATGCCATCAGTTTCTGATCTGTCTGAACGGCAGCGTGAACTGCTTGGCTGACAACGGCACCGAGCGGGTCGAGTACTGTCTGGATTCCCCTGAAAAGGCGCTGCATATCCCGCCGATGGTCTGGGGCACTCAGTACAAGTATACAGAGGATGCAGTGCTCATGGTCGTGGCCTCGCACGAGTACGACCCCGACGACTACATTCGCGATTACGGGAAGTTTCGCGCCGAGCTGGATGGGAACCGGTGACGGAACGCCTGCCGCTTCTGGGGCTCTGGATCGTGTGGTTCGCCGTAATCGGCCTGCTCTACCTGACCGTACCGACCTCCCCGGACCAGGCGCTGTTCGACTACATTGCCTGGTCGCATCTTCAGGGCGATCCCTATTACGGCGGCGCGGTCGAGCAGAATTTCCCTGGCACGATGTTCCTCCACGAACTGGGCATCCGGGTCTTCGGGGTCAATTTTTGGTCCTTTCGGGCTATCGATGCGGGTCTACTGGTGCTTGTGAGCTGGGCCGGGGCCGGTTTCCTGCGCCGTGCGGGCTTTGAGGTTGCGCCTTGGGTCTTTCTCTTTCTCTACCCCGTGATCTACCTCACCTCCGGCTACTGGATGGCCGGGCAGCGAGACATCGTCGCCATGGGGATGCTGCTGGGCGCGCTGTTTTTCATGGCAAAGCCTCCGGCGCGGCGGGGCGCCGCGGCAAATCTTGCAGCCGGGGCGCTGGTCGCCATGGCCGTTCTGATCCGGCCCACCTATCTGAGCGCGCTGATAGGGCTGCTGATCTTCGAATGGCTGCGCTTTCCCCGGGAGCCCGGAGCGGCCGGGACCGCCCGGCTGGGCCGGAGCCTCACGCTCTGCTTGGGATTCGCCGCGGTGATCGGCCTCGTGGCATGGTATGGCGCGCAGCTGGGCGTGCTCGACGATTTCTACCAGCAGGCCATCCTCTTCAATCTCGAGGCCTACCAGGTCCCGCAATCGCGCCTGCGTCTCGTCGAGCCCATGCTGCATACGCTCACGCGATCTTGGCACTGGATCCTGGCCCTGGCGATCCTCGGCGGGGTGGTCTGGGGCACCCGGCGTGGCGTGACCCGTGGCGTCCTGCTGATCCTCGGCCTCATCGCCGCGGTGCTCTTGTCCTATTTCGCCCAGAACAAGGGCTTCGGCTATCATCTGGGCGGGCTGCTCCCCTTGATGGCGCTGCTGATCGCGGTGGCCGCCGACGGGCTGAACGGCTGGCGGAAGGACGCGCGGACCCCTGCCCTGCGCACTATCGCGCTCATCGTTCTTGTCTGCACCGTCGCGCTCGCGGGCCTTGGCAGCGCGAAAAAGCTCTGGTTCTATCGGGAGAACATGGCGACCCTTCTGCGCGGAGACTTCGCGCCCGTGCAGCACGACTCGCACCAGCCCGCCTGGGCCGATATAGCCGAGAGTGTGCGGATCATCCGCGAGGGCAGCCCGCCAAACGCCCATGTCCTGCAATGGGGTCGGGTCTATGTCGTGCCCTATCTCACGGAGCGGCGGTCGAGTTCCCGTTTCTTCCAGCTCGCGGGGCTGGATGGGCTCGCGGGCTCCGGCTTTTCGGGCTACGAAGCCTGGACGCAGGAGATCGCCCGTGATCTCGAGGCCAACCGCCCCGCCTTCGCCGTGATCGACAAGAGAGAGGTCGATCTACCGCTGGACGTGGCGGCCGAGGGCGAGATCGACAGGCTGCTGTCCCAGGCACTTGCCGGCTACAAACTGCGCCAGACGACCCCGCATTACATCCTGTTGGAGGCCTCTGATGCGAATTGACAGGAGAGGCTTGCGCGATCTGGTCTGGACAGGCACGAAGTTCGGGATTGTGGGGCTGACGACGGTCGGGCTCTATTTCGTCGTCCTCGTGCTTGCCCGCCCCTTCATCGCCAATGTCGTGCTGGTCAGCCTCTTCGCCTATGTGGTGAGCACGGTGTTCAACTTCGCGGCCCAGGCCACCTTCACCTTCGGCAGCACGCCCACCGGCATCCACCTGATGCGCTACATGCTGATGCATCTTCTCTGCATGGCGATCAACGCGACCCTGATCCATACGCTCATCGAACGCATGGGCGCGGCTTTCTACCCCGCGCAGATCCTGGTGACCTTCGTCGTCGCGGGCACCTCCTTCATCCTCTCCCGCCTCTGGGTCTACCGTTGATAGCTTATGCGAGAAGGTCGAGAGTTCGTCTCACCTCGCACCAGTCGACACTGAAACTTGAACTTGTCCCTTCTCCGACGACAAAGGCGTAGCGCTGGTTTTGTCGGTCAGTGACGGTCTTGAGAGCTGCGACGGTGCGGTCAGGGGGCTGAAATACAAGGAGCGTTGCGCCGGGCGCCATCATAGCCAGCCCGTGAACAAGATGGCTTCCCTCGACCCCAGCAACCATTGCCGCTTGCCCACATAGGGCTGCGATCTGATCCACCGAAGCATTGGTTGGATCCAGCACCTCAAACCCGTAGGTTTCCACCATTTGATCAGCGATCTGGCGCTCGTTCGTCATAACGCGGGCGTCTCCGGTCTTGCCGCGCAGAAGGAAAACGCCAGAAACCGGTTGGACAGTCTTGCCCCTCAGTAACCGGTTGCGCATTTCGACGGATCTTTGCGTCTTGCCAAGATTGTTGGCACTGTCGTCAAACAAGATCAACTCTTTGAAATGAACGTGCCGTCTGCGCTGCGGCTTCATTCCAAGCAACGCTTCGTAACGCGGCACATGCCCGGCTGGATTGGTCAACGAGGCCACAGTCGGCCCAACCGAAGCCGCCAAGAAATGTGTCAGACAGTCATCGCTAAGCCAGTTCCCAAACCAACGGTTTCCGAGCCAACTCTCGTACATCGACCCACTCATGACCTCGCGAGGAACTTGATATGTCGGGATACGCGATCGCCGAGCACGCAGATGGCGCTGTCCACGCTTAGCGTAAAGCACGCCATCTGCAAGGTCAATGTTCTCAAGGCGATACGCGATCGTCGGATTGTCGCGGGCATCAAAATCGCCGCGAAACGAACGTAGCACCTCATCAAGCGTCGCGAATTCGGTGTTCCTGATCCGCTCAAACTGCCCCGGCAGGCAGACGGCAGGTGGCAAGTATCTTTCACTGCCTGGCGCTACCTCCCACCTGTCGTTGGCCCCTGCCAAAAGGTCCGGCACCGGGATGCCCATCAATTTACGAATTTTGCCTCGGAGGGGTCTTAGCGAAATCATTCTTTAGATCCTGGGAACCGCGCTGAAATTAATGACGCCGTTCAGGGCGTCATATCATGGCGGTGTTCGGACGACGTCAATTCTTTGCCGAGAAAGGGATCAGCCGCATGCAAGAGAATACCATTACCCAGCTGCCCGATCCACTCATTGCAGCTTCCGCTATCGGTGTCGAAGTGTCGCACTCCCATCGACACGTCAACGGGCTGGTAACGACAGAAGCCCGTGCTCTTCAGGGGACGACCGTATGATCATGCGGGATGTGACATCTTATTTCGAACTTGATGATCCGTCTTGCCACACATCTCTCTGCGACTTGATAATGTCGATGATGGCTTCTGCAATCATCTGATGATCATCAAGCGAAGGGTGCCAGTGACAGCCCGTCTTTTGCATTTTCGGTATGACAGCTAACTTCACCTGGTCGTCGCCTTGGTACGCAAAGTGCGATTGGACAAACTTATGCGCCGCCATGTAGTCAGAGCCATAATCTTTCATGGCAATCAGAACAAAAAGCGCGCGAGGATACCGCGCCCGCAAAGATTCAAGAAAGCGTACATACCGGGTTTCGAAATCCATACGAAGTGATTGTAGATCAACCCACTGCTCGTTACGCCCCATTTCGGTTGCAAAATCATTCGAACCAAGCGCGAGCACAACGACTTGCGGGTTCCATCCATCGGCTTGCAACACGCCGGAGCCATCCAACAATACCTGCTGATATCTTTCGGTCATCGTCATCTCAGGATTCCCGCCTTCAAGATTGCGAATCAGACCGATGCCAGAAGAGGCGATGACGTGATAGTCAGCGTTGAAATCCCGTGCAACGCGAGGACCAAAAGATTTTAACGTGTTTGTATGGTAAAAGACTGAATCTCCTTGACAGTCGCGACTTGGAGATGTGTTGCCATATCCCACTGTATCAGAATCGCCAATAAATTCTATTCTGCGAATACTCTTTGGGGGAGGGGCAAGGGACTTGCCGCCGGCTGGCATGAAGAAGCCACGAATTTCAGTGGCTTCAGACAGAGACTCGGTGATCTTGTCTAACCGCACCGTATGTTTCCTTGGACCAAGTCCATCGATATGCACCGCTTTGTTGCCCGGTTGCGTTACAATGAAAGCTGGTTCTTCCGCGTTGTCAAAAGAGATGCTGTATCGGTTGATAGCATCGTTGAATACGATGATAACGCCTGCTCCATCAAAGTTGGCGGTTGCATAGGTCGCCGGCCACTGATGTCTGAATCCATGAGTTTGGAACGAGGTGGCGGCACGACTGCTCCCCGGCTCAAGAATTGGAGCGACTCGTCCGATAGTGGTCGTATCCACGGGTGATAAATCAGCAAGATCGAACGCTTCCGGGCTAATGACCGTCGCCACGAGGCGCTTTGAAGCCTCTGATAGCGGCTCAAGTATTGGCCATGTTTCCTTGCGTTCAGACCTATGACTTAGCCCACTGTCATCAACGGTTATCACGAATATGATCCACGCGGCGAGACCGACGATTGCAACAGAGCAAAGGAGCAGGATGGATCTTGGTATCCGAAACACTTATCCCTCCGCAATAGCGACTGAAAGCCGGAAGAGGTGGTTTGGTTGATCTGAACAGTTTCCGGACGTTTGGTAAGTGGTTTTCCGCTTCTGTTATGCCCACCATTTGGGCAGTGGCGGATTGGAGTAGACTCGATCCGGGGTGTTCCCGTCAAGCGACGAGCGGCGTCGCGCTTGCGATCTCGATCAGCTCCCTCAACCGCTCAAGGTGTCAGCAGCGCCGGGTTGCCGCGAGATGTTGCTCATTTTCTGGCCTTCGACCAAAATCTCGCACGGGAGAGCATGGCTAATAAAATATACCGGGCTGGCGGTGAGTCCGTATGCACCGCTGGAATGCACCGCCACGACATCGCCTTCGACCAGCGATGGCAACATGACGCCGCTGGCGAGCCTGTCGATAGAGGTGCACAAAGGGCCGACAAGGTTATATTTTTCACTATTTTCGCCGCCGCCAACCCGATGCATTTTGTAATTCCGGTGGATGACCATGCCGAAATGACCGGACGCAGGCAGATGATTATTCATCCCGCCGTCGCAAATCCCGATGCTACAGCCTCGCGACTGCTTGATTGCAATGATCGTGGTCAAAAAATACCCGGCTTCGCCGACCAGGAACCGCCCCAGTTCGAGAATGAGTTTGGTTCCGGCAAAACGCTTCTCGGCGCGGAAACTTTCAATGTCGGCACGGATGTCCCCACCTATTTCATTCAGATCAAGGGGCATGTCCCCCGGATGGTATGGGATTCCAAGCCCCGACCCAAAAACCAGTTTCCTTGGCGTGATGTCATGCCGCTCGCAGACATCGCGGAAGACCGACATGAAGATCCGGTAGTTTTCACAGATTGCACCGGGCTTGAGGCACTGTGTGCCCGAATAGAT
>JBBSJO010000172.1:0-9066 GCA_038257185.1 Rhodobacterales bacterium
CCCGAATGACGTTGAGGAAATCGACCTGTCCCGTCGCGGCGAGCCGTTTGGAGATCTCCAGCCCCTCGACCGCGTCGATGCCGCCCTTCTGCGCCTCATCTGCCGTATAGCGCAGCCCCACGATGAAATCCGGACCCACCCTTTTGCGGATGGCCCCCAGTACGTCCATCGGAAACCGCATGCGGTTCTCCAGCGTATCGGCACCGTAGGGGCCGGTGAGGTCATTTGTCAGCGGCGACCAGAACTGGTCCAGCAGATGCCCGTAGACCTGCAATTCGATCCCGTCCATCCCGCCTGCCTGCATCCGCTCGGCGGCGTCGGCGAAATCGGTGATGATACGCTCGATGTCCCAATCCTCGATCAGCTTGGGAAAGGCCTTGTGGGCAGGTTCGCGGTGCTTGGAGGAGGAGACGGAGGGCAGCCAGTCGCCCTTGTTCCAGGTCGTGCGCCGCCCCAGATGGGTCAGTTGGATCATGACGGCACAGCCATGTTCATGCAGCGCGTCAGTCAGGGTTCTGATCCACGGCACGACATCGTCGCGGTAGGCGAGGATGTTGTTGAACACCGGCGGGCTGTCCTTGCTGACCGTGGCGGAACCGGCGGTCATGGCCAGCGCGACGCCTGCCTTGGCACGTTCGGCGTGATAGGCGGTATAGCGTGCCTTGGGCATGCCGTCTTCTGGATAGGCCGGTTCATGACTGGTCGTCATGATCCGGTTCTTCAGCGTCAGGTGTTTCAACTGGAAGGGCTGGAGCAGAGGATCTTTTGACATGGCGTTTCCCGACGGTACGAAAGCAGCATTGGGCGGGAAATGTTCCCCGCCCGCAAGCCCGTTATCAATATCGTACTCAGGAGCTTAGCTGGTGACCTTGGCCTTCAGCATGTCCTGTTCCCCGAGTTCCCGATAGGTCACGTCCAGCGCCTTTTTCGCGCGCTTGCCGAATTCCTTGATCTCTTCCGGGGTGATCACCAGCGGCGGCGAAATGATCATGCGGTCGCCGACGTGCCGCATCACAAGGTTGTTGGCAAAGCAGTTCTCGCGACACATGTAACCGACGGTGCCCTTGTCGGCGGCGAAAGGCGCGCGGGTTTCCTTGTCGGGAGTCAGCGGCAGGGAGGCCATGAGGCCGCTGGCGTTGACGCCGCCAACCAGCGGGTGTTCGCCCAGCTTGTCCAGTTCCTCTTTCAGCGCCGGGGCCGCGACATCGCGGACATGGTCGATGACGTTCTCTTCCTGCATGATCCGCAGGTTTTCGAGCGCCACGGCGGCACAGACCGGGTGGCCGGAGTAGGTGTAGCCATGGTTGAACTCGCAGGCGTCGATCACCTGTGCGATCCTGTCCGATACGATGGAGCCACCGATGGGGGCATAGCCCGAGGACAGACCCTTGGCGATGGTCATGATGTCGGGGGTAATGCCCATGGTCTGCGATCCGAACCAGTTGCCGGTGCGCCCGAAACCGCAGATCACCTCGTCGGCGATCAGCAGCACGTCATATTTGGTGCAGATGCGCTGGATTTCCGGCCAGTAGGTGCTGGGCGGGATTATGACGCCGCCCGCCCCCTGAATAGGTTCCGCGATGAAGGCCGCGACATGATCGGCGCCCAGTTCGAGGATCTTCGCCTCAAGCTCCTGCGCGCGGGCGAGGCCGAATGCCTCCGGCGTCTGGCTGCCGCCCTCGGCCCACCAGTCGGGTTGGCCGATGTGGTGGATGCCAGGGATCGGCAGGCCGCCCTGTTCGTGGATATAGGTCATGCCGCCCAGGCTGCCCGACCCCACGGAAGACCCGTGGTAGGCGTTCATGCGGCTGATGATGTGGCTCTTTTCCGGTTGACCCTTCTGCGCCCAATAGACGCGAACCATGCGCAGGTTTGTATCGTTCGCCTCCGATCCCGAGCCCGCGAAGAAGACGTGGTTCAGATCGCCCGGCGCCAGATCCGCCAGCTGTTTGGACAATGCGATGGCGGGGACGTGGCTGGTCATGAAGAAGGTGTTGTAGAAGGGCAATTCGTTCATCTGCCGTGCGGCGACCTGGCCCATTTCCTCGCGCCCGTAGCCGAGGTTCACGCACCAAAGGCCGGCCATGGCATCAAGGATCTCGTTCCCGTTGCTGTCGGTCAGGAAGATGCCCTTGGCCCGCGTGATCACGCGGGCACCCTTCTTCGCAAGCTCGTTGTTGGTCGTGAAAGGGTGCATGTGGTGGGCTGCATCAAGGGCCTGGAGTTCGGCTGTTGGCAAGTGGTTGGTGATTGCGTTCATGTAAAATGCACCTTGTGGCAGAGGGTCAGGAGGAATCGCGGGCAGAATATGATCAAATTATAGGAAGTCAATCGAATCAGACCTCCATCGCATCTGCCTCGAGTGCGGCACGGACCTGCAACATGCCTTGTTCGACATCTTCCGCCACTGCCTGCGCCGCTGCTTCGACATCGCCGCACCGCAGGGCGGACAGAAGATCCTTGTGCTTGTCGGGCAGGTTGTTGGTGCCGAAGCGTCCGCAGACGATGCGAAGGGATGGACCGAACAACAGCCACAACCGGTCTACCGTCGCGGTCATGACCGGGGCATCGGCGGCGGCGTAAATCATCGCGTGAAACTGATAGTTCTGGGTCAGATAGGCACCAACATCGCCCTTCGAGATCGCCTGATTGAGGTCGTCGTCAAAGCTTTCGAGTCGCCGCAGACGGTCTTGGGTCATCCGCAAGGTGGCGCGTCGAACCAGCTCGGATTCCAGCATTCTGCGCATGAAACCCAGCTCATCCGTGCAATTGGGCGTCAGAATCGGCACGCTGACACGGCGGTTACCCTTGTGGATCAGCGCGCCTTCCGCGATCAGGCGGCGCAGGGCTTCGCGGACCGGCGTCATGCCGGCCCCCATCCGCGTGGTCAGGCCCTGGATCGTCACCGCCTGGCCGGGCGCAAGATCGCCGAACAGGATCATCGCGCGCAGGCGCTCGTAGACATGCTGATGCGCGGGCGTCTTCGCCGCTTCGTTTTCAGAAATTGCGTTCTCTTGAACGATCAGTTGCCCGGTCATCTCATCGCCTGTTTATTAGTCAAGATCGGGCACCTTGCACCAAGGCCGCCTGCGTGACAGCATAAACTACCTTGCCGCAAGTGGCAAAACTTGATCAAATCAACGAACGGTCGGGGCCAACCCGGTCTGTCGAACGGGAGTATCACATGAAAAACGCAATACTTGGCAGCCTGGCTGCCACTGCCCTGCTGGCGTCAAATGCGCTGGCCGAACAAGTCCGGGTCTACAACTGGTCGGATTACATTGACGAATCCTTGCTGAAGAAGTTCGAGGACGAGACCGGCATCGACCTGGTCTACGACGTGTTCGACAGCAACGAGGTGCTGGAAACCAAGCTGCTGGCCGGTGGGTCCGGTTATGACGTGGTCGTGCCGTCGGGCACGTTCCTGCAGCGCCAGATCACGGCTGGCGCGTTTCAGAAACTGGACAAGTCGAAGCTGCCCAACATCGACAACATGTGGGACGTGATCGAGCAGCGGCTGGCAAAATACGACCCCGAAGAAGCCTATGCCATCAACTACATGTGGGGAACCACAGGCATCGGCGTGAACATCAACAAGGTCAAGGAAGTGCTGGGCGACGACGCGCCGGTCGATTCGCTTGCGCTGATCTTCGACCCGGCGAACATGGAAAAGCTCGCAGCATGCGGCGTTCACTTTCTGGATGCCCCGGCCGAGATCATCCCCGCCGCCTTGGCCTACCTTGGCGAGGACCCTGACGCTCAAGATCCCGACACCATCGAGAAGGCCGAGCCGCTGCTGACGGCAGTGGCCCCCTTCGTGCAGAAATTCCATAGTTCGGAGTACATCAACGCACTGGCGAACGGCGATATCTGTGTGGCCTTCGGCTGGTCCGGCGACATCCTGCAAGCCCGCGACCGCGCGGCGGAGGCCGACAACGGGGTCGAGATCGAATACAACGCACCCAAGGAAGGGGCGTTGATGTGGTTCGACAACATGGCGATCCCGGTCGACGCGCCGAACCCGGACGGTGCACTGAAGTTCCTGAACTTCATCATGGACCCCCAGAACATGGCCGCGGCGTCGAACTATGTCTACTACGCCAACGGCAACCTCGCTTCTCAGGAATTCCGGTCAGAAGACGTGATCGGCGACCCGGCGATCTATCCGACGGAGGAAACGCTCAAGAACCTCTACACCACTTCGCCTTATGACCCCAAGGTCCAGCGGGTGGTGACGCGGATGTGGACCAAGATCAAATCCGGAACCTGACCTGAAATCGGGGGCGGTGCCACAACGGCACCGCCCCTTTCTTCTGCCCCCCGCGGAAGCCGATCATAGAAAGACACCCATTGAGCCAGACAGTCTTTGCCCCGTGGAACGATCCGGACGAAAAACCATTGATCAGTTTCAAGAACGTCACCAAGAAATTCGGTGAGTTCATTGCCATCGACGACCTGTCGCTGGACATCTACGCCAAGGAATTCTTTGCGCTGCTTGGCCCTTCGGGCTGTGGCAAGACAACGATGATGCGCATGCTCGCGGGGTTCGAGGACCCCAGCAGCGGTACGATGGAACTGGCCGGGCAGAACATCGCGGGCATCCCGCCCAACAAGCGGGCGGTGAACATGATGTTCCAGTCCTACGCACTCTTTCCGCATCTGAGCGTCTGGGACAACATCGCCTTCGGCCTGCGGCGTGACAAGAAGAGCAAGGAAGAGATCGAAGCGCGGGTGGAGGAGATGCTGAAACTCACCCGGCTTGAGAAATTCGCCAAGCGCAAGCCGCACCAGATTTCCGGCGGCCAGCGTCAGCGGGTTGCCCTTGCCCGGTCGCTGGCAAAGGCACCCAAGCTTTTGTTGCTCGATGAACCGCTCGGCGCGCTGGATGCCAAGTTGCGGCAAGCCACGCAGTTCGAGCTGATGGACATTCAGGAAACCACCGGCACTACCTTCGTCATCGTGACACACGATCAGGAAGAAGCGATGACCGTCGCATCCCGCGTCGCAGTGATGGACGAGGGGCGCATCGTGCAGGTGGCGACTCCGGCGGATATCTACGAGGCACCCAACAGCGTTTACGTCGCGGACTTCATCGGAGAGGTGAACATCCTCGAAGGCACTGCAAAACCGACTGGCAAAGAAATGTACGAGATTCAGTGGGCCGACGGGCAGCCGCCGCTTAAGGCCGCCTCCGCCATCCCCTTCAGCGACGGGCAGGCCTGCCACCTCGCCATCCGGCCCGAGAAGATTACCATCAGCACCGACCGCCCGACCGAGGCTGACAATGCGCTGCAGGGCAAGGTGCTCGACATCGCCTACCTCGGCAATATCTCCACCTACCACGTCGAACTGGCAGGGGGCCGGATCATCAAGGCGCAGACCGCCAACACCCGCCGCATTGCGCGGCGTGGCATCAGCTGGGAAGACCAGGTCTGGATCACATGGAGCGCCACGGCCGGCGTGTTGCTGGAGCAATGATGCGCCGCACAATCCTAATCGCGGTGCCCTACCTGTGGTTGCTGGCGCTGTTCCTCGTGCCGTTCCTCATCGTCTTCAAGATTTCGATGTCCGACCTCGCATTGTCGATCCCGCCCTATACGCCGACGATGAAGGACGGTCTGGCCGAGATGTTCCGCGCCTTCGACTTCGAGAACTTCGTGTTCCTGACGGAGGATGACCTTTACTGGAAAGCCTACCTCAGCAGTCTCAAGATCGCCATCATCTCGACGCTGATCACGCTGCTGGTGGGCTACCCCATCGCCTATGGCATGGCCCGCGCGCCCGAGGAATGGCGCGCCACGCTCATGATGCTGGTGATCCTGCCGTTCTGGACCTCGTTCCTGATCCGCATCTACGCCTGGATCGGCATTCTCAGCAACGAAGGATTCCTGAACCAGTTTCTGCTCTGGACCGGGCTGATCAGTTCGCCACTGACAATCCTGAACACCAATATCGCGGTCTATGTCGGCATCGTCTACGCCTATCTGCCCTTCATGATCCTGCCGATCTACGCGGCGCTTGATCGTCTCGACGAATCCCTGAACGAAGCGGCGGAAGATCTGGGCTGTTCACGCCTGCAAGCCTTCTGGCTGGTCACTATCCCGCTCTCGAAGAACGGCATCATCGCTGGGTGCTTCCTGGTCTTCATTCCGGCCCTGGGTGAGTTCGTGATCCCCTCGCTGCTGGGCGGGTCGGGCACGCTGATGATCGGCAAGGTGCTGTTCGAGGAGTTCTTCAACAACCGCGACTGGCCAGTGGCATCTGCAGTGGCGGTCGTGCTGCTGCTGATCCTGATCGTGCCCATCGTGCTCTTTCAGCGCAACCAGCAGCGCCAGGCGGAGGCGGAGACATGAGGCGTCTGAGCTGGTTCAACACGACTTCCCTCACGCTGGGGTTCGCCTTCCTCTACCTGCCGATGGTGCTGCTTGTCATCTACAGCTTCAACAGCTCCAAGCTTGTCACCGTGTGGGCGGGGTTTTCGCCGAAGTGGTACGGCGAGCTGATGCAGAACGAGGCGTTTCTGGATGCGGCACTTGTGACGCTGAAAGTCGCGGTGGCCTCCTCCACGCTGGCGACGATTCTCGGCACCATGGCCGCATACGTGCTGGTGCGCGGCGGGCGATTCATGGGGCGCACGCTGTTCTCCGGCATGATCTATGCGCCCCTCGTCATGCCGGAAGTGATCACCGGCCTGTCGCTGCTTCTGCTCTTCATCGGCATCGGGCTGGACCGGGGCGTGCTGACCATCGTGCTGGCGCATACGACCTTCTCGATGTGCTTCGTCTCGGTCGTCGTCTCCTCGCGCCTGATGACCTTCGACCGCTCCCTTGAGGAAGCCGCCCTCGACCTCGGCTCTTCCCCTTGGGAGGCATTCCGCCTGGTCACCCTGCCGATCATAGCGCCAGCCGTGATCTCCGGCTGGCTGCTCGCCTTCACGCTCAGCCTCGATGACCTGGTGATCGCGTCCTTCGTTTCCGGACCATCCTCCACCACCCTGCCGATCAAGATATTCTCGGCCGTGCGCCTCGGCGTCTCGCCAGAGATCAACGCGCTTTCGACCATCATGATCGCCATCGTGACGGTTGGCGTGGTCACGGCGTCGCTGGTCAGCAAACGCAATTCCCTGCGCGCCCAGAAGGACGCTCAGGCAGCGGAACGTGCCACCGGATGAAACGGATCTATCCCGACTACGCCTACAGCGACGCGCCGCGGGCACAATGCTGGTGGAACGAGACCTGCGAGGTGCCAGACCGCGCGGCGCTTCGGGGCGATCTGCACTGCGACGTGGCAATCATCGGCGGTGGGTTCACGGGCATCTCCGCAGCGCTGCACCTGGCGGAGGCGGGGGTTTCCGTTGCCGTGCTGGAGAACCGCTATGTCGGCTGGGGGGCGTCGGGGCGCAACGGGGGTTTTTGCTGCCTCGGCGGTGGGATGCTCGACAACGCAGCACTCGAACGGCAAGTGGGCCGCGAGGGGCGCGATGAATGGCGGCAGGCGGAAGTGGCGTCGATCCGGCTGGTGGAAAGGCTGATCGACCGTTTCGGTCTGGAGGTCGACCGGCATTCCAACGGAGAAACCCAGTTCGCGCACCGCCCCCGCGACATGGAGGAGATGCGGCGCAAGGTCGATGACTACGCCGACAGCTACGGATTGGAGGCACGGCTGACCGAAGCGGCGGACCTGGCCTCCGATGGGATGAACGCAGGCTTTCACGGCGCACTCACCATCCCCATCGGCTTTGGCCTGAACCCCCGCAAATACATCACCGGCCTTGCCGCAGCCGCTGAAGCGGCAGGTGCGCGGATTTTCCACGAGACTCCGGTGACCGGGATTGCGCGTGGCCCCTCGGGGTTCAAGCTCACGGCGCCCGGCGGTGTCGTGACGGCAGACAAGGTGATCGTCGCCACCAACGGCTATTCCTCTGAGGACATGCCGGATTGGCTGGCTGGGCGATACATGCCGACGCAATCGAGCATCATCGTGACCCGCCCCATGACCCAGTCCGAACTGGGCGCACAGGGGTGGACAACCGGGCAGGCCTCCTACGACACCCGGCACCTGCTGCACTACTTCCGTCTGATGCCTGACAACCGGATGCTTTTCGGCGTGCGCGGCGGGTTGATGGCCTCGCCGGGGTCCGAGGCCCGCGCAATCCGCCGCGCCCGGTCCGATTTCGAGGCGATGTTCCCCGCCTGGCGTGACGTCGAGACGCCGAATGCCTGGTCCGGCATGGTCTGCATTGCCCGCGACCGCATGCCATTCGTGGGCGAGGTGCCGAACCAGCCGGGCATGTTTGCAAGCCTGTGCTATCACGGCAACGGGGTGGCGATGGCGAGCTATTGCGGCGCTTTGCTGGGGGATCTGGTACGGGGGCAGACACCGACGCAGATCTATCCGACGATCGTCCAGCGCCCTCTGGCCAGGTTCGAGCTGGGCCGCTACCGCCGCGCGGTCATGCCATTCGCATACGCCGGATTTGCCCTTGCCGATCGCTGAGCAGAGGCGTGAGCACGGTTGACAGCGGATCGGGCTTGCCGCATCGGGTTAGGCGATATCGAGAGCAAGGAATGACGACATGAAAATCGCGATGGTCGGGACCGGTTACGTCGGACTGGTGTCCGGAGTCTGCTTTTCGGACTTCGGTCACGAGGTTGTCTGCGTGGACAAGAACACTGACAAGATCAGTCAACTCGAACAGGGGATTGTACCGATCTACGAACCCGGTCTCGATGAACTGATGGCCAAGAACGTTGCAGCGGGGCGGCTTTCGTTTTCCCGTAGCCTGGCGGAGGCGGTCGAGGGCGCCGACGCGGTCTTTATCGCGGTGGGCACCCCGACGCGCCGCGGCGACGGCCACGCGGACCTCACCTATGTCATGGCGGCGGCAGAGGAAATTGCCCAGGCCCTGACAGGCTATGCCGTGGTGGTAACGAAGTCGACTGTGCCCGTCGGCACCAACCGTCTGGTGAAAGAGGCCATTGCCAAGGCCAACCCCAAAGCGGAATATGATGTCGCCTCCAACCCCGAATTCCTGCGCGAAGGGGCGGCCATCGATGATTTCATGCG
>JBBSJO010000173.1:0-9058 GCA_038257185.1 Rhodobacterales bacterium
CACCGTCGAGAACACGAACAACCGCCTGCGCCGTTATCTGCCACGCAAGGCCGATCCCACGGCATTCACAAATCGATATTTAAGGTCGATTTGCGACCGCCTCAACGCAACTCCGCGGAAGTGTCTGGGTTATCAAACGCCTGCCGAAGTGTTCCGGGCAAAGCTGATGGAAGCAGAACCATCATCCTGATATCCGTTCACCACAGAAATTGCGCTTCACAGTGAATTCACACACCGAAAAGGCACCCTCCGCACTCTCTCAGGAGTCGGAACTTCTCTTCGCTTCTGCTGCTTCGAAATGTGCGATCTGGGCCGCCTGAGCCTTTTTGAACGCCGGTCGCGCCGTGACCCTTGCCACGTAAGCCTCCGTCGCCGGGCGGTCGCCGAAGGCCCGCACCTTTGGGACGCGCAGGACATCCGCCATCAGCAGGTCCGCGACGGTGAAGCGATCGGCGGCAAGCCACGCGCGGTCTTTCAACACGTCTTCCATATGCCCGAGTCGGGTTTCCAGCCAGTCGGCCAGATTGTTCTCCTTCGTCCCAGTCATTTCGAGGAACCACCACGAGAGGGAAACAAGCTCCACCGAATTGAGTGCGGCGATGGTCCATTGCAGCGTCTCGGCCGCTTCAACGGAATCCGCAGGCATCAGCACATCGCTCTTGCCGGCGAGATGCAGGAGGCAAGCGCCGCTTTCGAAAATCCTGATGTCGCCGTCCGTCAGGAAGGGCACCTGCCCAAATGGTTGGCGGTCCAGGTGATTGGTCTCGCGGTCCTCGAACGGGACGGTGCGCACCTCGTGTGCAAGGCCTGCCTCTTCGGCGGCCCATCGCAGACGCAGGTCGCGCACGAAGCCGCGGGGCCCTTTGGGCACCCAGTCCAGCGTCCATATGATGATTGGGTCGGACATGTTTCGTCACCCTGAGTTGTTTCGATAACTTCCAGCATAATCGGGGCGATCAGGTAAACGGAACAGGATCTGTCGTCGAGGAAGCTAATCGAGGCGCAAAAATCGGTTGCCCGCACTCTGCGAAGAACGGGCCAGACGGGCGCTGACGCATGTAACCCTTTTGGCGTGTCAAGCACCCGAGAGGCATTACCCCTGCCCGCCCCGGTTCCACCCGCGCCCGCGCGTGCCGAACATCTCGTATCCCTCCGCCGTTACCGCCAAGGTATCCTCCAGCTTGATGAACCCGCGTTTGGGGTGCTGCATATGCGACTCCACCGACAGCACCATGCCCGCCTTCAGCGGATTGGACATGTCGCGCCCGTCGTAGCGGACCGGGTGATTGGTCATCAAGAACGGTGCCTCGTGGCTGACCAGCCCCATTCCGTGGGCGAAGAAATCCGTGACATTCCGGTGCGCCTGCAGCGTCAGCGCCTTGCGCCCGGCGTCCAGTATCTCGTGCCCCGTCGCCCCTGCCCGCACCTGCGCAAACGCCGCCTGCTGGATCGCCTCGATCTCGCCCAGCAGATCCTCCAGTTCCGCGTCCGGCTCTCCCAGCACGCCCATCCGGCAGATGTCGCCGATATAGCCATCTAGATTGCCGCCGGAGTCGATGGACATCACCTCCCCCTCCGCCCAGGCCTGATCGGAGCCCGCGCGGTTGTGGCTGGCCCCCAGTGTCAGCAGGCAATAGTCGAAGTGCAACCCCCTGCCCGTCTCCTCGCGCCGCAGCCGTTCGATGATCTGGTGCTTGGTGTCGCCCGCGTTTGATCCGGCGATGGTCGCCTGCATCGAATCCGTGATCCTCTCCGACGCCTCGCGCAGTTTGGCGAGTTCCGCCGGGGACTTCACCGCGCGCAGGTGTTCCAGCGTCGTCGTGGCGTCCACCAGCGCAGTGTTCGGCAGCGCCTCGCGCAGGGCGGCGTCGGAATCCGAAGGCAGAAACGGCGGCTCAACCCCGATGCGGCCTGTTTTGAAACCGATCTTCTCCAGGTGCGCAATCGCCTGCCCGATACTGTCGAGACTGGTCCATGACATCGGGTAGAAATGCGGCACCCAGAAGGGCGTGTTGTCATGCTCCCCCTTCTCCATCGTGTTGGCGACATAGGCCGCCTTGTCGCGATCGCCCTTCACGTAGATCACTATGGGCAGGTAGCGGCTGTGCCCGATGGCATCCATCGCCGCGAAAAAAATGAAGCGGTAGCCCCCCAGCAGGTACTGCACGTTGTGCTTGGAGGTGGCGAGCAATACGTCAATGCCTGCGTCTTCCATCAGGGAATCGAGATGGTCGAAGTCATAGGCGAGGTCTGCCATGGCTTACTCCTTCGTTCCGGCGGGGATCAGGCGGAAATCCGGGGCGTCGCGCAGAAGTTGTTCCGGCCCGTGCGGCGCGTACACGACAAAAAGTTGCATCGGCGCAACGCCGGTGTTCTGCGTGGCGTGAAACCGGCTTTCGGGGATGAAAACGGTGCAGCCCGGCCCGACCTTGCGGGTGTGCGGCGTACCGTCTTCGTCCTCTACCATCTGCTCGCCCTCGCCCTTGATGACAAAGATGATCTCCTCCGCTCCGGGATGATTGTGCCGGGTGTGCCCCTGCCCCGGCGGCACAAAAACGACGCCTGCGGAAAACTGTGACGCCCCGTTCACCGTCGGCCCGCAGGTAAGCGCGAGCTTGCCCCAGTCGAAACCAAAGTTGTCGACGTCGTCGGGTGTCACGAAATACTTGTCCATCTCGCTCATCGGTCCCACCGTTTACTGATCTGCTTTGTGTCGCTCATCTTCATTTCTCCTCCTCCGATGCGGTCAGTCCGGCGCCGAAACCCGCAATCTGGTCCGGCCAGATAGAACGGTTTTTCACCCTCGCAGGGCAAGCCCGCCTGCGCCGACCAACGGCAGGATGATCAAATCATATCGTCGGTTTCCGCCGCATGCCAGATTATTTCCGCCTGTTAGCGCACACACAAGTGGTTTTCTGCGGCAAAACATTCGCTTGACAGAGTCTTTCATCTGGTATTACCAAAAAGGGGCAATTTACCACGTTGTCGCGCGCTGTGAGCCTCATTCACCCCGCCCGCGACCAAGAATTGCACCGAAAAGGTGCGCGAAACCTGAGTTTGGGAGGACTGGGACATGAAAACGAAAATCAATGGACTGCTTGCGGGGGTCGCCTTTGGCGCACTGGCCGCGACATCGTCATGGGCCGAGGATCTGGTGATCTTCTGGGCCGAATGGGATCCTGCGAACTACCTGCAGGAACTCGTCAACGAATACGAGGCCGAAACCGGCGTATCCGTCACTGTGGAAACCACGCCCTGGGCCGATTTCCAGACCAAAGCGTTCACCGAATTCAACGCCCGCGGCTCCGCCTACGACATGATCGTCGGCGACAGCCAGTGGCTTGGTGCGGCCTCCGAAGGCGGCCACTATGTCGACCTGACGGAGTTCTTCAACGCCAACAACGTGGGCGAGATCATGGCCCCCGCGACGGTCAAGTACTACGCCGAATATCCCGGCAACTCCGGCAAGTACTGGGCGATCCCGGCCGAAGGCGATGCGGTCGGCTGGTCCTATCGCAAGGACTGGTTCGAAGACCCCGCCGAGATGGAGGCGTTCAAGGCCAAGTACGGTTATGACCTTGCCCCACCAGAGACCTGGGCGCAGCTGACCGATATCGCGGAATTCTTCCACCGTCCGGACGAAAACCGCTACGGCATCGCGATCTATACCGACAACTCCTATGACGCGATGGTCATGGGCGTGGAGAACGCGATCTTCTCCTACGGCGCGGAGCTGGGTGATTTCGAAAGCTACAAGGTCGACGGTTTCGTGAACTCGCCAGAGGCGGTCGCGGCACTGGAGAACTACAAGAAGCTCTACGGCTTCACGCCTCCGGGCTGGGCCAAGACCTTCTTCGTCGAGAACAATCAGGCGATCACCGAAGGCCTCGTGGCCATGTCGATGAACTACTTCGCCTTCTTCCCGGCGCTGCTGAACGAGGCCACGAACCCCCACGCCGCCAACACCGGTTTCTTCTCCAACCCGGCGGGTCCGGGCGGAGCCAAGCACGCGGCGCTCGGCGGTCAGGGTATCTCGGTCGTCAGCTACTCCGAGAATCAGGAGGAATCGATGAAGTTCCTCGAATGGTTCATCAAGCCCGAGACGCAGAAACGCTGGGCTGAACTGGGTGGCTACACCGCCAGCGCCGAAGTTCTGGAAAGCGAAGAGTTCCGCAACGCCACACCCTATAACGAGGCGTTCTACCAGACCATGTTCACGGTCAAGGACTTCTGGGCAGTCCCCGAGTTCGCGGAGCTTCTGACGGCCGCCAACCAACGCCTCTATCCCTTCATCGTGGGGGGCGAAGGCACGGCACAGGAAACGCTGGATGCACTGGCCGCCGACTGGAAAGCCACTTTCGAGAAGTACGGCCGCGGCCAGTAAGACCGCCCGCCTCGGAGACAGACGACAAGGGGCGCTGCGGCGCCCCTTCCTTTCCCTACCTCAGCAACGCAAGGATGATCTGCCGTGGTCGATACCACCATGACCCGTTTGGACCCCAAATCGCGCGCCGCCGCCCGTGGCCTGAACGATCTGACGATCCGAAATCTCTTCATCATCCCGACGATCGCCTTCCTGATCATCTTCAACATCTTTCCGCTGCTCTATTCGCTGGGCTACTCCTTCACCGATTTCCGCGCCTCCACCAACGCGCCCGCCAAGTTCGTCGGCCTTCGGAACTACCGCGAGTTGCTGAGCGACCCCTTCATCTGGAAGAACTTCTCGATTACCGCGCATTACGTGCTGATCTCGGTCACCGGCCAGGTGATCGTGGGCTTCGGACTCGCCATGCTGCTCAACCGCGCGATCCCCGCCAAGGGGTTGATCACCACGCTGCTGCTCCTGCCAATGATGCTGTCGATGGCCGTGGTGGGCCTGTTCTGGAAACTGCTCTACGATCCGAACTTCGGCATCATCAACTACGCCTTCGGTCTGGGTAAATTCGAATGGCTCGCCGACCCCGACATGGCACTCTACGCCATCGCCATTGTCGACATCTGGATGTGGTCGCCCTTCGTGATGCTTTTGTCGCTCGCGGGCCTCTCCGCCGTGCCCAAACACCTCTACGAGGCCGCCGAGATCGACCGCGCCGGCCCCTTCTACACCTTCTTCCGCATCACGCTGCCGCTGGTGGCTCCGATCCTGATGATAGCGATCATCTTCCGCACGATGGAGGCCTTCAAGACCTTTGATCTGGCCTATGTCCTGTCCTCGCAACCGACGACGGAACTGGTGGCGATCCGGCTCTACAAAATGGCGTTTCAGGAATGGCAGACGGGCATGTCCTCCGCCTTTGCCTATATCGTGCTGATCATGGTGGTGGCGATCACCAACATCTACGTGAAGTACCTCAACAAGGTGAAGGCGCGCTGAGATGGCCGGTATCCGCACCCCCCGCGAGAAATGGTCGAACCGCGCCGCGATTGTCGCTGTCTTCGTCGCGCTCTTCGTGATGCTCACGCCGATCTACTGGATCGCCTCCACAGCATTCAAGCCCCGCAACCTTGCCACGACGATCCCGCCGACTGTGATCTTCACGCCCGAAGTCTCGCCCTTCGTCAAGCTCTTCACCAAGCGCTCCCAGCTGCGCGACCAGCCAACGCCCGAGGAATACGCAGCCGCCCCCTGGTGGGAGCAGATGGTCTTCGACGGCGGCGAGAAGGTCGTGCGCAACGGCAAGACGGGAGAGGTCACGTCCTCCGGCTACGGCAACCGTTTCATGAACTCGCTGATCGTGGCCATCACCTCCACCGTGCTGGCGGTGTCGATGGGCACACTAACGGCCTACGGGTTTTCGCGCTTCAAGGTGAAGGGGGAGGACGACTGGCTGTTCTTCATCCTCTCCACCCGGATGCTGCCCCCCGTTGTCGTCGCGATCCCGATGTTCCTGATGTACCGGGTCGTGGGTCTGAACGACACGCACCTTGGATTGATCATCCTCTACACCGCCTTCAACCTCAGTTTCGCGGTCTGGATCATGAAAGGTTTCATCGACGAGATCCCGAAGGAATACGAGGAAGCGGCGCTGGTGGATGGCTACACGCGCATGCAAGCGTTCTTCAAGGTCGTGGTACCCGAGGCGTTGACCGGCATGGCGGCCACGGCGGTCTTCTGCTTCATCACCGCGTGGAACGAATACGCCTTCGCGCTGATCATGACCAATCGCAACGCGCAGACGGCACCGCCTTACATCCCCTCACAGGTCGGCTCCGGCCTGCCCGACTGGACCGTGATCGCGGCGGGCACGCTGCTGTTCCTGATCCCGGTCGCGATCTTCACCTTCCTTCTGCGCAACCACCTGCTGCGCGGCATGTCCTTCGGAGCGATCCGCAAATGAGTTTCCGGTCCGTCAACCAACGCTTCCTCGCCCCCGCCGCGCAAACGCTGATGATCTTCGGCATCATTTCCCTCTGCCAGCCGTGGAGCCTGTTCCTGCATCAGTACGGCGTCACCCTGACGCTTATAGGTCTCGTGAGCTTCATGATCACCTCCAAGATTCCCCCCGACCCGGAACCCGACGCCTTCGACGACAGCGTCGATGTGCTGGAAATCCACGGCGAACACGCACCTGATGTGCGCGAAGAAGGCACCTACAAGGACGGGGGCATCGTCTGATGGCACGGATCGAGATGCAGGGCGTGCAGAAGTTCTTCGGCACCAATCAGGTGCTCAAGGACCTCAACCTCACCATCGAGAACGGTGAGTTCGTCGTGATGCTGGGCCAGTCGGGGGGCGGCAAGACAACCGCCCTGCGCGCCATCGCGGGGCTGGAGACGATCACCGATGGCAAGATCCTGATCGACGGCAAGGAGGTGCAGGACCGCAAGGCCGCCGACCGGGACATCGCCTTCGTGTTCCAGTCCTTCTCGCTCTATCCCCACATGACGGTGCGCGAGAACATCGCCTTCCCGCTCCGTGCCGTGCGCATGGACGCCGCCGAACGTGAGCGCGCCATCAAGGAAGTCGCGGACACCCTCCAGATCACCGAACACCTCGACCGCAAACCCTCTGCCCTCTCGGGCGGCGATATGCAGCGGGTCGCCATCGGCCGCGCGCTGGTGCGCCGTCCGCAGGCCCTGCTGATGGACGAACCGCTCGGTGTGCTGGATGCCAAACTCCGCGAACAGATGAGGGCCGAGATCAAGCGTCTGCACATCGCGCGCGGCTCCACCTCCGTCTACGTCACCCACGACCAGATTGAGGCGATGAGCCTCGCCGACCGCATCGTGATCCTGCACGACGGCGTGCTGCAACAGGTCGGCGCGCCGGATGAAGTCTACCTCCATCCTACCAACCTTTTCGTTGCCAAATTCGTGGGCTCGCCCGTGATGAACACTTCGGACGTGCGCATCGAGGGCGGGCAGGTCAGCCTCAAGGGCGCAGATGCGGGATTCCACTTCCCGCCGGAAACCCTGGCCGGGGTCGGCAATGCCAATTCGGCGCTCACCCTCGGGGTCCGCCCAGAAGCGGTGCTGCTGGAGCACGACGCAGGCAAGGGTTTCGTTCCGGCGAAGACCACCAACATCGAGCCGCTCGGCAGCCACGACATCGTGGACGTCCGCATCGGCGACACGGTCTTGCGCGCCCGCACTCCCAGCGGTTTCGCCACCGGGGAAGGCCAGCAGGTCTGGGTCAACCTCGACCCAGCTCAGGCGCATTTCTTCGACAGCACGACGCAATTGAACCTCAGGGGAGCCGCCTGATGGCCGATATCTCGCTGCAAGGCATCACCAAGAAATTCGGCCCCAATACAGCGCTGCGCAGCCTCGACATCGACGTCAAGGACGGCGAGTTCTTCGTTCTGCTGGGCCAGACCGGGGCGGGCAAGACGACGACCCTGCGCGTGATCGCCGGGCTGGAAAAGCCCGATCAGGGCAGCGTGATGATCGACGGTCAGGATGCGACGAAGTGGAACGCGGCGGAGCGCGACGTGGCGCTGGTCTTGCAGCAATACTCGCTCTACCCCCGTCTGACCGTGCGCGGCAATCTGGAATTCCCGCTGAAATCCCGCACCCAGAACTTTACCACCGCCGAGATCAAGGAACGCGTGGACCGCGCCGCCGAGACGCTTCAGATCACCCGCCTGCTAGACCGCAAGGTCGAACGCCTGTCGGGCGGGGAGATGCAACGCGTTTCCATCGGCCGCGCGATCGTGCGCCAGCCGCGCGTCTTCCTGATGGACGAACCACTGTCGGCGCTCGACGCCAACCTGCGCGACGTGCTGCGGGTGGAGCTGAAGAAGTTGCACAGCGAACTTGGCGCCACCTTCGTCTTCGTGACCCACGATCAGGTCGAGGCGATGTCGATGGGCGACAAGATCGGCGTGCTGAACAAGGGACGGCTGGTGCAGGTCGGCACACCCTCGGATATCTACGCCCGCCCGATCAACACCTTTGTCGCCCGTGCGGTGGGCACCCCGCCGATGAACCTGATCGACGGCACGGTGCAGGACGGCTCAGCTTCGATGACGGGCGGCTACGCCCTGCCCCTGCTGCAGCCCAAGGCTGCAACTGGCAGCAAGGTCCGCTTCGGCGTCCGCCCCGAAGACATGGTGATTGCCCCCGACGCCCCGGCGCAGGGCCGCATTTTCGATGTGGAGAATCACGGCGTGATCAAGATCCTGACCATCGACGCCGGGGGCCAGCATCTGCATGCCACGGTTTCGGCGCAGATGAAGGTAGCGATTGATCAGGACATCCGCTTTGGGTGGAAGCCGGAAAAGGTGCTCTGGTTCGACCCCGATACCGGACGGAACCTCGCGCTGGACTAACCGTTTTCTTCAAAAGAAAACGGTCAAAATCTTTCGAAGATTTTGATCTCTCACGCGAACCGGGCGCAATACCTGTCCCAGACCTCCGGGTTGCAGAAGTTCGCGGGCTTCTCCCCCGCCAGGATGCGCCGCACTTCCGTCACCACGCCCTGCCCCATCCGCAGCATGCTTTCTTCCGTGATCCCCGCCATATGCGGCGTCAGCACCACGTTGCGCAGCCCCATGAAGGGATGATCGGAGGGCAGCGGCTGGGTGCCGAAAACGTCAACCGCAGCACCGCCCAGATG
>JBBSJO010000174.1:0-9031 GCA_038257185.1 Rhodobacterales bacterium
CGATTGCCGCGCAGGACGCGCTGGACGGCCCGATGACATCGGAAATGGCCACCGAAGTCGCGATGCAGAACACGCTTCTCACGCCGCGTTTCTACACCACCGATTTCGAAGAGATGGACGCAATCGACGTCACTCCGGTACGCGCCGAATGGGATGCGCTGATAGCGCAGATGAAATCGGACCCCAACAAGGGCCACTTCAAGAAGAACGCCGATTGGGACGCCGACTGGGACGGGATGGAGCCGAAGCTGAAGGCCGAGTTCATCGATTTCCTGATCTCGTCCTGCACCGCCGAATTCTCGGGCTGTGTGCTTTACAAGGAGATGAAGCGGCGCGGGTCGAATGCCGACATCACAACGTTGTTCCAACTGATGGCCCGCGACGAGGCGCGCCATGCCGGCTTTATCAACGACACCCTGCGCGAGGCGGGCATCCGCGTGAATCTCGGGTTCCTGACGCAGCAGAAGAAGTACACCTACTTCCGGCCCAAGTTCATCTACTACGCCACCTACCTGTCGGAAAAGATCGGCTACGCGCGCTATATCACCATCTACCGGCACCTCGAAGAACATCCGGAGCATCGGTTCCACCCGATCTTCAAATGGTTCCGCGAGTGGTGCAACGACGAGTTTTCCCACGGCGAGGCCTTCGCCCTGCTGATGAAGACGGACCCCAAGCTGACACAGAGCTTCAGCAACAAGCTGTGGATCAAGTTTTTCCTGACGGCCGTCTATTCCACCATGTGGGTGCGCGATCACCAGCGGCCGCTTTTTCACAAGGCCCTCGGTGTGGAGCCCACCTGGTACGGGCAGGAGGTCTTCCGCAAGACCTCGGAGATTTCCCGACAGGTGTTTCCGATCACGCTGGACATCGACCACCCGCGCTGGCGGCGCAATCTGGATCGGATGGAAGCCGCAAGCCGCCAGATCGCCGCGGCCAAGGCGCGCGGCGGCATCGGCGGGTTCGTCAGCCGGATGGCAGGCATGGCAAAGGCCGGCAGCGCGTTCATCTCGACGCTGATGATCCCCGCGCACAAGAACACAGTGCCTGAAAACCCACGCCTGCAACCGGCCTACTGATGCTGACGACGCCCTGGATAGCAGCGCTTGTCGCCGTGTTCGCCTGGTGGTTCTTTACCGGGGCGATCCTGCTGATGGTGCGCCAGGCCGATGGCGGCAGAGACGGCGCGCACCGCAAGGTGGTCGTTCTGACCGTGCCCCTCTTCGCCCTCGGCGTGGCCATGCTGGCGGTTTCAGCCACCGCCATGACGGTCGAGTATGTATATGCGGCGTTTCTGGCGGTGCTGCTGATCTGGGGTTGGATCGAACTGGCGTTCCTGTCGGGCATCATCACCGGGCCGGAACGCCGCCCCTGCCCCGCCGGGTTGACCGGATGGGCAAGGTTTGCGCGGGCCTGGCACACGCTGTCGCACCACGAATTGCTCCTGTTGATGGGGATGCTGATCGTTACGGTTGCAACGACCGGTGCCGAAAATACCGTGGGGTTCTGGGCATATCTGGTCCTGTTCGTCGCGCGTATATCCGCCAAGTTGAACCTGTTTTTCGGGGTGCCCCGGATCAATACCGAGTTCGTTCCGCTGCCGCTTGAACACCTCAAAAGCTACTTCCGCCAAGGCAACGCAACCGCAGCATTGTTCGCAGGCGTGACGGGCCTGAGCATCGCCACCGCCTCATTCGCCTGGGCCATGATTGCGGCGGATACGGTTGCTGTTGCGGTTGGCTTTGCCCTGCTGACGGCTCTGGCCGCCCTGGCCACTCTGGAACACTTGCTGATGGTGGTTCCGCTGCCTGATGCGAAACTCTGGCGCTGGATGCTTCCGGCCCTTCCCTCGACCTCTAAGACAGGACAGTCCCATGAACTTTGATGCACTCTTCGACGAACAGCTCACCACCCTGAAGCGGGATGGCAACTATCGTTACTTCGCGGAGCTTGAGCGGAAATGCGGCAAATTTCCCCGCGCTGACAATCATGTGGACGGTGAAACGAAAGAAGTGACCGTCTGGTGTTCCAATGACTATCTCGGCATGGGCCAGCATCCGAAGGTGATCGCCGCGATGTGCGAAGCGGTGCAGCGGACCGGGACCGGGGCGGGTGGGACGCGTAACATATCGGGCACCAATCACGACCATCTGCTTCTGGAACGCGAACTTGCCGATCTGCATGGCAAGGAAGCGGCGCTGATCTTCACCTCCGGCTATGTCTCGAACTGGTCTTCACTGTCGACGCTGGGCAGCCGACTGGAAAACTGCGTGATCCTCAGCGACGCGGGCAACCATGCGTCGATGATCGAAGGCATCCGGCATTCCGGTGCGCACAAGGTCATCTGGAAACACAACGATGTCCACGATCTGGAAATGAAGCTGCGCGCGATCCCCGCGGACTTTCCAAAGATTGTCGCCTTCGAGAGCGTCTATTCAATGGATGGCGACATCGCGCCGATCGAGGCGATTGTCGAGATGGCCGAGAAATACGGCGCCATGACCTACATCGACGAGGTCCACGCCGTCGGAATGTATGGCCCCCGCGGTGGCGGCGTAAGCGAAGAGCTTGGAATCGCAAATCGCATCACGCTGATCGAAGGCACATTGGGCAAGGCTTTCGGCTGTGTCGGCGGGTACATCACCGGGTCTGCGGTGCTGTGCGATTTCATCCGGTCCTTTGCCAGCGGTTTCATCTTCACCACCGCCCTGCCGCCCGCCGTCGCCGCCGCGGCGCGCACGTCGATTGCCCATCTCAAGCAAAGCGGGACGGAACGGGCGGGCCAGCGCCGACAGGTCGCGCGGTTGCGCGCGGCACTCGACCGGCAGGGCATCCCCCATATGCACAACGACAGCCATATCGTGCCGGTGATGATCGGCGATCCGGTCAAGACCAAGATGCTGGCCGACTACCTGATGGACAAATGGGGCATCTACGTCCAGCCGATCAACTATCCCACCGTTCCCAAGGGGACGGAGCGGCTGCGCTTTACCCCGTCGCCGCTGCACACCGACGCCGATATCGACCATCTGGTCGCCGGGCTGGTAGCGCTGTGGAAGCAATGCGCGATTTCCCGTGCGGTGGCCTAGACCTCACGATCTCGGGCGGGGTCCTCAGAAAACAGAATGGTCCCCGCGCGGCACGCTGATTTTGCCCGCGATCACGTCAGCGTAGAAATCGAACAGCGTTTCGGTTCCCGTGGACGGCGTGAGCGTCGCATCGTAGCGGCCGGTTTCGGGATCGAGCACCAGCATGGATTCGGTCGCATAGTACCGCCCGATGCGCGCCAGTTCGGCCTTGTCCGCCAATCTGGGGCTTATCCTGCCGCCCAACCTCAGTCCGGCACAGATCGTGTCCAGCATCGCCACCGGCACTTTCCGCACCCGCGGCGGTCTTCCCAGCAGCCGAAAGAGTTCCGTGGCCTGATCCAGTGGCGTGATTGCCGGCCCGGGCCCCCCGATGGGCAGCACCCGATCGTGTCGGTCGGGATCGCCGATGCAATCTGAAATAAAGCGGCCCAGATCGTCGTCACTGATCGGCTTGCACGCGGTCAGCCTGCCATCCCCGAAGACCAGAAACGGCTTGCCGCGCCGGACCCTGTCTATCTGTCCCGACAGGGATTTGAAAAAGGCGGTGGGTCGAACAATCGAATAGGTCATGCCAGAGGAGATCAGCCCCGCCTCGAACGCCAGTTTGGCGTGCTGGAATGGCAGTTGCGGCTTTTGCACGCAGATCGCCGAAAGCAGGATGAAGTGCGCGGCCCCTGCCCGCCTTGCAGCGTCCAGCAGGGTCAGGTGCGCGCGGTGGTCGATCTCCCACGCGTCTTTCGGGCGGCCGGTACGGGATGCCAGACAGGACACCACCACATCGAATTGGCGGGTGCCCAATGCCATCGCCGGTTGCGTGACATCCCCGATGATCTGCGTTGCATCGGCGGGCAGCCGGCCATTCTGCCGCACGAGACAGGTCACATCATGGCCCGCCGCGATCAGAGCGCGCACTGCCCCTTGCCCGGCGGTGCCGGTCGCACCAAGGACCAGAACCCGTTTCGGTGAAACCCTAGACCGTGCGCCAGTCAAAGAACCCTTCCCCGGCCTGCGCCAGCAGCTTGCGCGCCATTTCCCGCCCGGCCAGTTCGCCGTCTTCGATGGCAACGGTCATATCGTCACCGATCGCCTCTGACCCGTCGGGCCGCAGCACTTCACCGCGTAGTCGCAAGCTGCCGCCGTCCAACTCCGCCAGGCCTGCAATCGGCGTTTCGCAGGAACCGTCAAGTGCCGCCAGAAACGCGCGCTCTGCTGCCAGCCTTTGTCCTGTCGGCCCGTCATGTATCGCGGACAGCATATCAGCGGCGCGCATGTCATCGGCGCGGCGTTCGATCCCGATGGCACCCTGCGCAATGGCGGGCAGCATATGCTCTACGTCGATGGCGCGTTTCGGTACGTCGTCCATCTTCAGTCGTTTCAGCCCGGCCATTGCCAGAAACGTCGCGGCTGCCACGCCTTCGCCCAGCTTCTTCAACCGGGTCTGAAGATTGCCGCGGAATTCGACGACATTCAGATCGGGGCGCCTCAGTTTCAGTTGCGCCTGCCGCCGCAGACTGGACGTGCCGACCACGCTGCCCTCCGCCAGCTCCGAAAGTGCGCGCCCATCGAGCGAGATGAATGCATCGCGCACGTCCTCGCGCGGCAGATAGGTGTCCAGCAGCAACCCCTCGGGCTGCAGTGTCGGCATGTCCTTCATCGAATGCACGGCGATGTCGATACTGCCGTCCAGCATGGCCTGCTCGATCTCGCGGGTGAACAGGCCCTTGCCACCCAGCTCCTTCAAGGGCCGATCCTGCACGCGGTCGCCGGTGGTGACAATCACCTCTATGCTGAATGCCTCTGGCGGAAGATCGAAAGCGCGCGCCAGCCGTTCGCGGGTTTCATGGGCCTGAGCCAGCGCCAGCGGCGAACCACGGGTACCGATCTTCAGCTGCTTGGCGGGGGTGGGCAGGGAATAACTCATTCGATATTCGTAAACCTGTAAACTTATCCTGACAACTGTTGCGTCCAGACTTTGTTGGAGTGCATTGTCGAAACACGAAACTCACAGGGGTCCGACGTAATGAAATCCGAAAAGACGATCCTCCGCGCACTTGCGGGCGAGACGCTGCCCACTCCGCCGATCTGGATGATGCGGCAGGCCGGGCGCTATCTGCCAGAATACCGCGCGACGCGGGAAAAGGCGGGGGATTTCCTGTCGCTGTGCTACAACCCCGAACTGGCCGCGGAGGTCACGTTGCAACCGATCCGGCGCTACGGGTTCGACGCGGCAATTCTGTTCGCCGACATCCTGTTGGTGCCGGAGGCCTTGGGTGCCGATCTGTGGTTCGTCACCGGGGAAGGGCCGCGCCTGTCGACGATCACCCTGGACGCAGAGATGGACGCGCTGAAACCTGCCGATGCCGTGCATGACCACCTTGCACCGATCTACGAGACGGTAAGGATCCTGTCGCGCGAACTGCCATCGGAAACCACGCTGATCGGCTTTGCCGGAGCGCCCTGGACAGTGGCGACCTATATGATCGCCGGACGGGGCACCCCCGACCAAGGCCCTGCACATGCTTTGAAATCCGCCAATCCGCCGCTGTTCGAGCGATTGATCGACCGCCTTGCGGATGCGACGACCGGTTATCTGGGCGCACAGATCGAGGCTGGTGCCGAGGTGGTGAAAATCTTCGACAGCTGGGCGGGATCGCTTCAGGGCGAGGATTTCTCCCGCTACTCGGTCGAGCCGATGCGAAAGATCACAGCGGCGCTGAAAGCCCGCTACCCGGATGTGCCGGTAATCGCATTCCCGCGGGGCGCGGCCGACAAATACGAAGGATTGCACCGGGCCATCGGCGCCGACTGCATCGCGCTCGATGACGGGGTTACGGCAGCATGGGCCGCGGAGCATGTGCAGGCGGCCGGTTGCGTGCAGGGCAACCTCTCGTCGTCACACATGGTAAGCGGCGGCAATGCGCTGGTATCCGAAACCCGACGTATCGTGGATGCGTTTTCGAAGGGTCCACACATCTTCAACCTGGGCCACGGTATTACGCCGGATGCGGACCCGGAGAATGTCCAGTTGATGATCGACGCGGTGCGCACAGTGCGGGGCTGAGCAAAATCGGGCTGTCACAACTACTTTACACTTGCTGAGTCGCAATCTGTAAGTCTAGACTTACACTATGACAGATATCACCGCCCTCTCCGCAAGACGTTTGCCGGAACCGGCGGCGATGTTGCGGCTGGTCAAGCCGATCACCTGGTTCCCGCCCATGTGGGCGTATCTCTGTGGGGTTGTTTCCTCGGGCGCGTCGTTCGGGGGGCAATGGCCGCTGGTCATTCTGGGTGTTCTTCTGGCCGGACCGATCGTCTGCGGGATGAGCCAGGCGGCGAACGATTGGTGCGACCGCCATGTGGACGCCATCAACGAACCTGACCGCCCCATCCCCTCGGGCCGGATCCCGGGCCGCTGGGGCCTCTGGATCGCATTGGCCATGTCGCTTCTGTCACTGATCGTCGGCGCGCAACTTGGCCCCTGGGGCTTTGGCGCGACGGTGTTCGGCGTACTGGCCGCCTGGGCATATTCCGCCGAGCCGGTGCGGCTCAAGCGATCGGGCTGGTGGGGGCCGGGGCTGGTCGGTCTGTGTTACGAGGGGTTGCCGTGGTTCACGGGGGCCGCCGTCCTGTCGGTCGGCGCGCCGTCATGGCCGATCATCGTGATTGCGGCTCTCTATGCGCTTGGCGCGCATGGCATCATGACTCTCAACGATTTCAAGGCTTTGGAGGGTGACCGCCAGACGGGTGTCAATTCCCTGCCCGTCACCCTGGGCCCGGTGAAGGCGGCCCGGGTGGCCTGCTGGATCATGGCGCTGCCGCAACTGGTGGTGAGCGCACTGATGTTTGTCTGGGACAAGCCGTTCTACGGTATCGCGATCCTGGCGGTGCTGGCAGGCCAGCTCTGGGCGATGACGGTGCTGCTGCGCGACCCGAAGGCGCGTGCGCCCTGGTACAACGGCACGGGCGTCACGCTCTACGTGTCCGGAATGATGATCGCGGCCTTCGCCCTGCGGGGCATGGCCTGAGAAAATGGGTGGTGGAGGATCAGCAATGTTTGATGTCGTCGTCGTGGGCGGAGGTCCGTCCGGTGCCACTGCAGCAGAAGATCTCGCGCGGTCCGGCCATCGCGTGGCGATGATCGATCGGGACGGCCGCATCAAACCCTGTGGCGGCGCGATCCCCCCACGGCTGATCGAAGACTTCCATATTCCTGACGCCCAGATCGTCGCCCGTATCAGGACCGCGCGGATGATTTCGCCCAGTCAGCGGCGGGTCGATATTCCCATCGAGAACGGGTTTGTCGGCATGGTCGACCGTGAACATTTCGACGTCTTCCTGCGCGACCGCGCCCGGGCGGCGGGCGCCGAGCGTTTCACGGGCACCTTCCTGCGCATCGAACGACAGGATGGCGCGCGGCAGGTGATCTATCGCGACAAGGCCAGCGGCGAGGAACGCCGCCTGTCGACCCGACTGATCATCGGGGCCGACGGCGCGCGGTCGAACGTGGCCAAGGCCGAAGTGCCCGGCGGCGACAAGATACCTTATGTCATTGCCTATCACGAGATCATCGAGGCCCCCGGCAAGACCGGCAGCTATGATCCGCTCCGCTGCGACGTGATCTATGACGGGACGATTTCGCCGGACTTCTACGGCTGGGTCTTTCCACATGGAAAACAGGCCAGCGTCGGGATGGGCACCCAGGTGCCCGGTGTCGACCTCAAGAAGGCCACGACGGATCTGCGAATCGCGGCGGGTCTGGAAAACTGCAAGACCATCCGTCGAGAAGGCGCGCCGATTCCGCTGCGGCCGATGGATCGCTGGGACAATGGCCGCGATGTGATGCTGGCGGGCGATGCCGCAGGTGTGGTCGCTCCGTCATCAGGCGAAGGCATCTATTACGCGATGGTCGGTGGCCGGGTCGCCGCCACAGCGGCCAGCGCATTCCTTGCCACCGGCCGGATCAGGGACCTGCAACTGGCGCGCAAGCTCTTCATGCGCGACCACAAGAGCGTTTTCAAGGTACTGGGCGCGATGCAGAAGGCCTATTACCGCAGCGACGAGCGGCGCGAACGGTTCGTATCGCTGTGTCATGACGTCGATGTGCAGAGATTGACCTTCGAGGCCTACATGAACAAGCGCCTTGTCAAGGCGCGGCCCATGGCGCACCTCAGGATCGGGCTGAAGAACGTCGCGCACCTGACGCGAATGATCTCGGCCACGCGCGTCTGATGGCGATCATGATCCCCGCCTGGGTGGACGGAAACCTGGAACCTGTGGAGAAGCTCGCCGCGCACCGCCGCGGGCTGCGCCACAAGGCGGTGTCGGTCTTTGTGCTGTCCGCCGACCTTATCCTGCTCCAGCAGCGCGCGCCCGGCAAATACCACACACCCGGACTTTGGGCGAATGCCTGTTGCACTCATCCCGGATGGGGAGAGGACCCAGCCGACTGTGCGGTGCGCAGGCTGAAAGAGGAGTTGGGCGTAAGCGGGCTCGAGCTGCGGCATCGCGGCCAGGTCGAGTACCGCGCGGACGTGGGTGGCGGGCTGATCGAACATGAACTGGTCGAGGTGTTCGCGACCGAGACCACGCCCGACCTGCCGCTGGGGCCCGATCCAAGCGAGGTCACGGCCACCCGCTGGATTGGCTTGCCCGGCCTGCTGCGCGAGATCGAGGAAACGCCGGAAGCATTCACGCCCTGGCTGCGGATCTATCTTGCGGAACATGCGGAGATGATTCTGGGCAGTCGTCACCTGGCTGCCTGAGGGCTGAGTATCCCGTCGGCCGTCAGACGCGGGACGACCGCAGCCGCAGTGGGGGCCAGCCCCCTTGCCCCCCGGGCTTTAATGACCATTTGGAACGAAGACACGGGGCTCAAGTCGTGACCGGCGTGCGGCCCATTGCCTGCAGGGCAGTGGCGGCGATGTCCGTCGCTGTGAGGC
>JBBSJO010000175.1:0-8860 GCA_038257185.1 Rhodobacterales bacterium
CAGCTGAAACGAGAAGGCGCATCATGTTCCGTTCTTGGTTCGGCGCAAGATGCAGTGGATGGTTCGCCGCAGTCAACCGGCAGCGGTGCTTTGCGTGCCATCGGTTTCTTCGGAAAGGCGTCAGCCTTCGACCCACCACGCCGCGGTGTTCAGGCCGCCCCGCGCGCCGCAGCTTGTTCTGCAAAGAGATCGAAGAGCCCGGGCTCTCCCATCTGCCCCCCTTTCAGCATGATCTGCATCCTGTCCAACCTGCGGCTCCTCTGGCGCGAAACGCAGACACAGACACCTGCCCCCAGAGTGCGTTCGAATTCCAGCGCGTCAAAGCCGAGGGCGGCGCAGATCCGGCTCGAGGTATCGCCGCCCGCAAGGCCCAGATAGCCCACCTCAGCCTTGCTCAGCAGGGTCGAGACAAGGGCGCTCGACGCGTCGGCAAGGGCATCGGGCCCAAGGCCATAGTCCTTGTCAGGCACCAGATGAACGAGAACGCGAACGCCCGTCCGGACCCGCGCCGCGGCTGCTTCCACGAAGGCGGCGGAGGACAGCGCTTCGGGCGTCAGCGCCAGCTTTTCGAAGCGGGTGGCCTGTGCCACCTGCGTCTGCGTATTGGCAGAGCGGCTTCCGGCGAAGATCAGGGTGTTGCCTGATGCGGGAAGGCCCACAACCGTCGGCGTTCCGGTTTTGTCCGTACCGCTTGCGAGAATCTCCGCCACCGAACTTGGGCCGATCAGCAACTGCCGCCCCCCTGCCCGCTTCAGAGTTTCCGCGATGAGCTGCTGGTCCTGCGCAGTCATCGTGTCGAAAAGGACCGGTCCCGCCCTCAGCGCGTCCACCGCAGCGGCGGCATCTTGCAACGCCGTGAACGGGACAAGCGCCAGATCGCCAAACCCCTGTACCGCAAGGTGACGACGTAAATCGGCTTCCAGCATCGGCGTGACGGGATGGCGGCTCATCACCGGGTGGCGGTCGATGCGGTGTACCGCGCCGTCCGGACCCTTCGCGAAAAGATTGCCGAAGGCGCAATACCGTCCGAGGCTCGGCTGCCCCCCAATCACCGCCACGACATCGGGTCGGAAGCGGGCAATCAGGTCCCCTGCGACAGCCCCGATCGAACCAATCTTCGGGCCGGAGTCAAAGGTCGAACAGATCTTGAAATGCAGGACGCGCGGATCGGCCCTTTCCACGTACTTCCAGAGCCGTGCGACATCGGCACGCGCGCGATCCGGCGCGACCGATCGCAGATCGGAGGGCAGACCCAGTGCATCCAGATCGTCGGAGATTCCCTTGGCATTCAGCACCAACCGCGTACGCCAACCGCGTTTCGCATAGGTCGCAAGACTGTCAGAGGCTCCCGTGAAATCATCGCCGATGAAAACGACGTCTGCCATTCTACCGCTGCCCGAAGAACTGCATGGCGGAGGCAAGAGCAGGGCGTGTCGCCGCGGCCTGCTCAAGCGGCTCCCCGGCGGAAAGGGCGTCGTATGCCTCGCGCAGCGAAGCGATTCCCGCTGCGGGTCCGTCGGGATGCGCCAGAATACCGCCGCCGCACATGAACATGAAATCAGGCGTTTCTGCCGCAGAAAGGGTCTGCGGCAACGTGCCCGCCCATTGGCCGGAGGAAAACGCGGGCATCACCTGGTCATCCGGCCCGCCGACGGACAACGGTCGCAGACAGGCCCGGGCCGCTTCTGTCACCTCTTCGGCGGAGTCCACGAATTTGCCGCCGATGCCGTGCACATGCATGTGGTCGATCCCCGCAAGCCGGTAAAGCGCGTGGTAGGCCTGAAACCCCATGCCCAGCAGCGGGTGTCGGCTCATCGCGCCGAAGCCGTTGCGGTGCCCGTGGATCGCCAGCGGGGTGTGATTGCGCAAAGTCTCCATTCCCGACAGGCCACACCAGTTGAGGCTGGCCATGACGCAGCTTCCCCCCTCGGCGGCGACCAGATCGGCATGCCGACGCATCGCATCTGTTTCGTCCGTGACGTTGAAGGCCATCATGACCCGCCGCCCTGTCTTGTCCTGCCACTTGCAGATCACGGCCATGACGGCGGGCACCCTTTCGGACAAGGGAGCGATATCGGGATTGGCGCAGACCTCGTCGTCCTTGATGAAATCGACACCTGCGGCGCATAGTTGATCCACCAGAGCGGCAATCTCCGCCGGGCGCATGCCGACGTTCGGCTTGATGATCGTGCCGAAGATCGGCCCGTCTGCAACGCCCAGACTGTCGCGCGTGCCCTGCACCCCTACACCGGGCAATGGATAGCGGGCGCGGTACGCGGCGGGGATTTCCAGAGACAGGAGCTTGAGCCCGGTAATCTCTCCGATATCGTAAAGATTGCCCGACACGGTCGCGGCCAGTGTGGCCAGATTGCGCCCGATGTTACCGACAGGATACGCAATTCGGACACGGGATCTGCGGAAGGGGCCGGACGCGCCCTTGCGTTCGACATAGGCCGAGGCCAACGCTGCAACATCAGCCTCGCCTTCCGTAACGATCGACAGAACTTCGGCGGCGGCACGGGCGCGCAGCTCGTCGGTTTCACCGGCCACGCGCACGAAGGTACCGCTAGATTGCTCTCCCCCCATCATGGCGGCAACGTCCTCGACCGGAAACGGAGTCTCCAGCAGGTATTCGGCGATCACGCGGTCCATCGGTTCAGAGCGCCGAAAGGTCCGGGAAAGGCCGCACCGGATCCGACCCGTCCCAGCCCACGGAGGCCGCACGGATAAGGTCGAACATCTTGCCCTTCGGTCCAAGCACTTCTGACAATTCGATGCAGCTGCCCGGATGGTCCTGCTCGGCGAAATAGACAAAGCGCCCGTTCTTGCCGACGCAGCCGCTCATCTTCGCGGTAAAGCCATTTGCCTCCATCTTTGCGAGGTCCGCATCGTAGTCGGTGGTCCAGAACGCCACGTGTTGCAATCCGCGCAGACCCTCTCGCATGAAGTCGCGGTACATCGAGGGCACGTCATTGCGGCACTGGATCAGCTCCACCTGCATCTCGCCGGAATTGGCCAGCGCCACGGAATTGTGCGGCGCGTGGCTTTCGCCGTCGAAAAGGTAGTCCTCGATCGGAACACGCGGGTTGTAGAACCACGGGCCGACACCCATGACTTCCGACCAGTGTTTCATCCCCGCTTCGATATCGTCGACCACATAGCCAAGCTGGCGGATCGGTCCCAGGAGAGTGCTCATCTTCAGACCTCAGTTCATCAGGAGTTCAGGCAGCCACGTGGACAACGCCGGGACGGCGGAGACCACGAGCAGCGACAAGAGAAGCGGAATGAAGAACGGCATCACCCCCGCTATCACACGCCCGATGGGCATGCGGGTTATGATCGTGATCATGTAAAGGCTCATCCCCACGGGCGGAGTCAGCAAGCCGATCATCAGGTTCAGCACGAACACGATCCCCAGTTGCAGCGGATCGACCCCCGCCGCAGTCAGCGCCGGTGCGATGATCGGCGCGATGATCAGGATGGCCGCGATGCTTTCCAGTACCATGCCGACGATCAGCAGCAGGATATTGACCAGAAACAGGAGCACCAGTGGATTGTCCGACAGGCCCAGCAGCAGACCTGAAACCTTCATCGGCACCTGGTCCAGCGTCAGCACCCAGGCGAAAAGCGCCGCAGTAGAGACGACAAAAAGGATGTTCGCCGTCGATTCCGCCGTTTCGCGAAGCGCACCCAACACGCCGCTGATCGTGAGCGTGCGGTAGATGAAAATGCCGATCAGCATGGCGTAGGCCACAGTGACCCCCGCCACCTCAGTAGGGCCGAAATACCCGCTGACCAGCCCGCCGATCAGCAGCACCGGCGCCATCAACGCCGGGAAAGTGATCAGCGCCTTTTGAGCCACGGCGCGCGGCGTCGCGGCCACGTCGTCGCGGGGCAGGCCCTTCACGCGGGCGATGATCGCCACCTGAATCATCAGCAGCGCGGTCAGCAACAGCGCCGGGATGATCCCCGCGATCAACAGCTTGACCGCCGAGACATTGGCCACGGACGCATAGATGATGATCGGGATCGAGGGCGGGAAGATCGGCCCGATGGTCGCTGCGGCCACGGTCAGGCCGGCGGCGAATTCCTCGCGGTAACCCTGCGCCTTCATCTGATTGATCTGGATCGCGCCAAGCGCGCCGATATCAGCCAGAGCGGCCCCGGATATGCCGGAGAAGATCAGCGATACGAGAATCGACACCTGTGCCACCGCCCCGCGCAGACGGCCGAATATCATCCTCACCAGCTCGAACAGGTGCGTTGTGACGCCAGTCGCGTTCAGCAGGCTGGCGGCGAAGATGAACAGCGGCACGGCGAGCAAGGGGGAACTGTCGAGCGCGTTCAGGCTGCGCTGCGCGATGACCGAGACCGGCAATGAATGCGTGATGATGACCATGGCCGAGGACAGCCCGAGGCAGACCGCGATCGGCGCACCGATGATCAGCAGCACGACGAAGATCGAGACAAGCATGAGACTCATATCGGCAATCCGTCCAGATCCGCCTCGGTACGATAGGACGCGGTTGGGTCCACACCCCGCAGCGCATCCACGACTCGCAGGGCTGCGATGATCGCCAGCAGGACGCAGCCCGCAAGCGCCATCGAGTAGTAGACCCAGTTGGGGATGCGCATCGCAGGCGTCAGGAACTTGCCCGCGCGCGGCAGAAACTCGGCAAAGCTCCAGATAAGCAGCCCGCCGAAGCTGAGCGTGGCCAGGTCAGCGACGAGCACCATCCAGCGCCGTGCCCTGACCCCCAGAAAATCGGGCAGCATGGTCACCGCGACCAGCACCTGCCGCCCGGCCAGAGAGGGCACCACAAAGAAGACCAGTGCAATCCCGCTGAACCGCGCCAGTTCATCCGCCCAGGGCAAACCGGCGTCGAAACCGTTACGGGCGATGACCTGTAGCACGATCAACCCGGCGATCAGCGTCAGCAAAGCCATCCCCAGAACCACGCCGAACCGGGCGAGCCGCGCAAGAAACGCGCGGCCCATCATTCCGGTCGACATCAGGACACTGCGGCGATCTTGGCGTAAAGTTCGCCGTATTCCGCGCCGAACCGCTCGTCTACCAGCGCCTTGACCGAGGTCCGGAACGACTCGACATCCAGGCCCTCGTCCGGCCCGATGACGGTCATGCCCAGATCGCGCAGTTGCTGGGTCTCGGATTCCTCATTGTCGAGGATCGCCTTCGTCGCCTTCTCGCGCGTCTGCGTGGCCGCATCGCGGACCGCCTGCTTGCCCGCCTCGTCCAGCGCCTGCCAGGCGTCCTCGTTCATCACCACGACCTCGGCGTTGGACATGTGCCCGGTCAGCATCAGGTGCGACTGCACCTCGTAGAGCTTGACGTTCAGCACCACGTTGACCGGGTTCTCCTGCCCCTGCACGACGCCGGTTGCCAGCGCGGTCGGCACCTCGGACCAGTCGACAGGAACGGCAACGGCACCCATGCCCTCGACCGCGGTGGTATAGATCGGGAAGGGCACGGCGCGGATCTTGGTACCGGCCAGATCGGCGGGCGACATGACCGCCTTGTTGCAGGTCAGGTTCCTGCGACCGAAGTAGTGGGCGTAGATCACCCGCACGTTCGCGGCGGCGATCAGACCCTCGTTCATCTCCTGCATCACCGGGCTGTCCACATCGGTCACCGCCATCAGGTGATCGACGTCACGGTAAAGGTAGGGCGTATCGAGCGCCGCGAACGGCTGGTAGAGCGAGCCGAGCGCGCCGGCGGTATTATGCGAAAACGCGATGGTCCCCAGCGACACGGCCTCGGCCAGTTCCTGCAACTTGCCCAGCTGGCTGTTGGGGAACACCTGCACGGTGATATCGCCGCCGGAGGTCTTGCCCAGTGCCTCGGCGAACCAGTCTGCCTGCGCGCCGGCGACCGAGGATACCTCGTTGTTGTGACCATATCGCAGCGTCGTCGCCGCCCAGCCCGGCCGCGCGATCATCGGCGCCGCCAGGGCGCTGGCGCCTGCGACCATCAGTGTACGGCGGTTCATCATCATTTTTGGCATCTTGTCTCCTCCCAAGAGTTTTTGACGCGTTATGAAGGGTCGCTTGGCGCACACGAATGATGGATCGGCCAAATCGACTGTATTGACGAAGGCTAAAGTTTTGGGCCACCCTTCGTCAAAGAGTTTGTCCTGAGGGGTTTTGAGGGGTGACAGATGAAGATTGTACCCAGCGCACGGATTCGCGCCCACAACTGACCGATGTGGCGGATCGCGCAGGCGTCTCGCTCGCCACGGTCGACCGCGTGATCAACCGCCGGAAGGGCGTAAAGGACCGGACCCGGCGGCGCGTGCTCGACGTCGCGCGCGACATCGGGTTCCTCAGCGTCGAAGATGCCAGGCTCTACGGTGCGGAACGACCGCACAATGTCGTGGTACTTCTGCCCGCGGGCACCAACCCCTATCTCCGCCTGCTGGGTGAACGGGTAAAGGCGCACATCGGACGCTCAGGCGTGAACGATCCGTTCCTGCGCTGTTTCTTCATCGAAAGTTTCAGCGCCACGGCTCTGGCGGACGCCCTGCACAAACACGCGGGCTGGGCGGACGGGATCGTCTTCTTCGCTATCGAACACCCGGAGGTCCGGAACGCCGCCGCAGAAATTTCCGCCACCGGCACCCGGCTCGTCACGATCGTTTCGGACCTCGGCAACATGCCCCAGATCCGCCACTTCGGCCTCGACAACCGCGCCGTCGGTCGCACGGCGGGGTTGCTGATCGGCCGCCTCGCGCAGGCGCGTTCCGGCTCCGTCGCGCTGGTCGCCGGGTCGCGGCACTACCGCGCCCATTCCGAGCGCGAGGCGGGTTTCCTGAGTCTGCTGGACGAGATGTTTCCCGATCTGCGCATCATCGGCATGAAGGAGGGCCACGACGACGCCGCGGAAAATTATCGCCATGCGCTGGATCTATTTGCTCAGGTACCTGACCTGCGGGGCATCTACAATGTCGGCGGTTCCTCGGGCGGCATCACACGCGCCATTCGCGAGCAAAAGCAGGGAGACGTCGTGTTCATCGGCCACGGACTGACTTCCGACACCCGCCGCGCGTTGCTGGACGGGACCATCGACGCCGTCTTCGACATGGATCCCGACACCTTGATCGAACGCGCGCTCGCCAGCTTGTCCGCCCCGACCGAGAAACCGAGGCCGCTCAGGCTCGATATCTACTTCCGCGAAAACCTGCCGTGACGCCTCGCGCCCTTCAACGTCCGTTGTTGCGGAGGAATTCCACAGCTGCAAAGCACACATCAACGTGGCAATGCCGTTTGCTGTGGCAAGCCAAGTCTATCGACGAGTGCGGCGCGTATGGATCTGGTCAGCGCGCCGACAAATTGTCGGCAGGATTGCTTGGCGCAAGATGACACCACGAAAGCCGCTCCCCGGGTTCGGGACGTCTCTCTCGCGACGCGGTATGAGCAGCACAAGGCATGGTCGGTCGCGCACCCACGTGCCAATACAGCGTGTAATCGAGATCTGCGCCAGAGCGGCACTGTTTTTGAGTTTGCTTGCACTATGTCCCTTGATGCCGCAGCCCCTTGCGATGAAACCTGAGTTTCCACCTGAACCGATTAATCTCAAGGAACTGCGCTGCACATGAACACGGATGCCTTCTTCGCACTGAACCCCTATCACATTTTCCTGGCCGGGATCGGTGTGATCGTCATCCTGGCGCGGTGGCTTCCGCGGCTTGTGTCCCGGCAGGAACCGGCGTCAGCCCCTCTGATGATCCTTTTCGGAGCCGCTGCCACGCTCCTGATCCCGGCAATGCCGACCATGCCCGACCCACGCGAGATGGCGCTGCCCTGGGAGGTCCTGAGCGAACTGACAGTGATCGTGGCCCTGTTCGGCGCGGGCATGCGCATCGACAGCGTGCGGCCCTGGCAGAAGTGGGGGCCGACGGCGCGCATGCTGGTCATCGCGATGCCGCTGACCATCGCCGCCGTGGCGCTGCTGGGTATCGGGTTTGCGGGGCTGACCGTGGCGGGGGCCATCATGCTTGGTGCGGTCCTCGCCCCGACCGATCCGGTGTTGGCGGCGGATGTACAGGTCGGCCCGCCCCAGGAAGGGCGTGAGCACCCCGTCCGCTTCACCCTGACGACGGAGGCCGGGTTGAACGACGGGCTGGCCTTTCCCTTCGTGTATCTGGGATTGATCGTTGCCGCCGAGGGGCTGAATCCAAGCGCGTGGTTGCTGGACTGGCTGGCGCTGGATCTCGTCTACCGCATTGTCGTCGGTGCCCTCGCGGGCTGGGTCGGCGGCCGGGCGCTGGCCTTTGTTCTCTTCGCGGTGCCAAAGGGCGCGCCCCTGGCCGACACCGGCTCGGGGGTGGTGGCGCTCGCCGGGGTGCTGCTGTGCTACGGTTCGACCGAATTGGTGGAAGGCTACGGTTTCATCGCGGTCGCGGTCATGGGTCTGACCGTGCGGCGGTTCGAGGAAGGCCACCAGTTCCACCGGCGGCTCCACGATTTTACGGAGGCGATCGAACACGCCCTGACCGCGGTGTTGCTCATAGCGCTTGGCTCCATCCTGCCGCTGGTGCTTGCCGATCTGACCTGGAATCAGGTGTGGATCGCCTTGATCCTGATCCTGGTCATCCGGCCAGCTTCAGGGTGGATCAGCCTCATGGGGACTGACATGCCGCACCGCGACCGCGCCGTCATCTCCGTCTACGGCGTGCGCGGGATCGGCTCCATCTATTATCTTTGCTATGCGATGAGCCACATGGAGTTCGTGAACGAAAGCCAGCTCTGGTCGCTCGTCGGGCTGGTGATCCTGCTTTCCACGATCCTGCACGGGTTCAGCGTCAGTTGGGCAATGGGGAAGATCGAGGAGTGAAAGTGCAAA
>JBBSJO010000176.1:0-8704 GCA_038257185.1 Rhodobacterales bacterium
TGGATACCGTCACCACCGTCAGCGGCGGTGCCTACGATGTGAGCACGGGCAAGTTGATCGTCAACGTCGCCGGTGGTCCGATCGAGATCGACATCGGCCAGATCGGTGAAAGTGACGGTATCACACAGTTGTCCGACAACTTCGCGCCAGTCTCGATCTCCAAGGATGGGTCGCCGGTGGGCAACATGACGTCGGTCGAAGTCGATGCGAACGGTTATGTTCACGCCTATTTCGACACCGGCATCACGCGCACGATCTATCAGGTGCCCCTGGTCGACCTGCCCAACCCTAACGGCATGGTCGCGCTGGATCACCAGACCTACCAGCCATCTGTCGACAGCGGAACCTTCTTCCTGTGGGACGCCAGCGATGGGCCTACGGGGGATATCGTGGCCTTTGCGCTTGAGGAGTCGACGACCGACGTGGCGGGGGAGCTGACGGCGATGATCCAGACCCAGCGCGCCTATTCGTCAAACGCCAAGGTGATCCAGACGGTCGATGAAATGCTTCAGGAAACCACGAACATCAAACGATGATCCCTTCCGGGGCTGAAACCGTTGCAAGAAGAGGGAGATCCGGATGAGCATTTCTGGGGCATTGTCCAACGCGATGTCAGGTCTGCGCGCCGCTGGTCGCGGGGCCGAGATCGTCTCGTCCAACATTTCGAACGCGCTGACGCCGGGATATGGGCGACGGGTGCTGTCGCTGTCTTCCTCCAGCATCGGCGGTTATGGCGGCGTGCAGGTCAACGGCATTGACCGGCTGGTGGATGCCGGGCTGGCTGCCGACCGCCGCCTGGCCGATGCGGAGGCCGCGAATGCGCAGATGCGGACAGACTTCCTGTCACGTGTGGAAACGCTGCTGGGAACCCCGGACGATCCGGCATCCCTTTCAGCCCGGCTTGCAGCCTTCGAAACCAGCCTGATCACAGCGGCCAGCCGCCCCGACGCGCCGGAACGCATGACGGCGGCCGTAACGGCGGCGCGCGATCTGGCTGGCAGCCTGGAGGCGGCCTCGAACGGTATTGAGGAAGCGCGGACCCAGGCGGACCGGAACATTGCCAGTCAGGTCACCGAATTGAACACTGCACTTGCGCAGGTACAATCATTGAATGCGCAGATCACCGCCGCGCAGGTGCAAGGCGGCGACACCGCTACACTTTTGGACCAGCGGCAGTTGGTTGTGGACCGCATCGGGGTACTGGTGCCGGTGCGCGAAGTGCCGCGCGACCACGGACAGGTAGCGTTCTATACAATGGGCGGTGCCATCCTGATTGACGGCAAGGCGGCAACCGTCGGCTTTGTCCCGGTCAACCTCGTGACCCCCTACATGTCGATCGAGGGGGGCACCCTATCAGGCCTCACGATCAACGGAAATGCGGTCCGCACCGACAGCGAAAGGGGCGCCTTGCGCGGTGGGTCCCTAGGGGCGGAATTTACCATTCGCGATGAACTCGGCCCAGCTGCGCAGCGTGAGATCGATGCAGTGGCACGGGATCTGGTGGAACGGTTCCAAGATCCCGCCGTCGATCCGACCCTCGCCCCCGGTGATGCCGGGCTCTTTACCGATGAAGGTGCTGCATTCAATCCGACCGATGAAGTCGGTCTTGCAGGTCGCCTGGTTCTTAATGCCGCCGTCGATCCACGTCAGGGCGGCGCGGCTTGGCGTCTGCGCGACGGCCTCAACGCCGCGGTTTCAGGCGATGTAGGCAACGCAACCCTTTTGCAGGAACTAACTGCGGCACTGACGACGGCCCGCACCCCCGCCAGCGGCAGCTTTGGCGGCGGGGCGTTTACGGCCATCAATCTTGTCTCGGCCCTGGTGTCGGAGTTCGGCGGCCAACGGACCAACGCCGAACAGAATCTGAGCTTCGCCTCGGCCCGCCTGAACAAACTGACCGAGCGCCAGTTGGCAGACGGTGTCGACAGCGACGATGAGATCCAGCGCCTGATGATCATCGAACAGAACTATGCCGCCAATGCCCGCATTATCGAGGCGGTAGACGAAATGATGCAAACAATCCTGAGGCTGTAATCACATGACCGTTGCTTCCCTTGGCGATCTGGCGCAGTCCTTCATGCTGCGTCACCGCAATACCGCTCTGAAGCAGGAGATGGGCAGGCTGAGCACGGAACTGTCTACCGGCCAAGTGGCCGACGTGCGGCAGGTACTGGCCGGTAACTCCAGCTATCTGACGGATATCGAGCGCAAATTAGACATCCTGTCTGGTTATGCCGTCGCAACTACCGAGGCCGCCCATTTCTCAAGCGCCATGCAGATCGCCTTGGGGCGGTTTCAGGAGATTGGCACAGACCTCGCCACAAGCCTGATGGTGGCCGGCATGAGCGCCAGCAGTGCTGCGAGTGCCGAAACCGGGTCGCAAGCACGGGGGGCTCTTGAGGCGCTGATCGGCACCCTGAACACGGATATTGCGGGGCGGCGGATGTTCGGCGGCACTGCGACGGACCGGCCGCCGCTTGCGGATGCAGAGACGCTCCTTGATGCTCTGGCGACAGCCATCGCCGGGGCAACGACGCCTGCGACCATGATGTCGGCAGCGGAAACATGGTTCGATGCGGCGACCGGATTCGAGGCGACGATGTATCTTGGCGCAGACAGCCCACTGGCTCCCTTTGCCCTGTCGCAAAGCGAAACGGTGACGCTCGACACCCGCGCAACGGACCGCGAACTGCGCGATGTGTTGCGTCTGACAGCCGTGGCGGCACTTGCGGATGACCCGGCGTTCGGTCTTGATCTGCTCGCGCAATCTCAACTCTATGGCCTTACCGGACAGACTCTTCAGGGCGCACAGGATGATGTCATCGCAATGCGCGCGCGCGTGGGGACTGCGGAAGCGCGGATCGATCAGGTCGCGACACGCAACGCCGCAGAAGTAACCAGCCTTGGTTATGCCCGGACAGCCCTTCTGGCAATCGACCCTTATGAAGCAGCAACGAAGTTGGAGGAAGTGCAGTTCCAGCTTCAAAGTCTCTATTCCGTCACCGTCCGCATGTCACAACTGTCCCTAGTGAATTTCCTGTGAGGCGCCTGTTCGGCCTGGCCTGCGCGCTGGTCCTGAGCGCCGGTCTGGCAGAGGCCAGCCCGGTACGGATCAAGGATCTGGTGAATTTCGATGGCGTGCGCGGCAACGACCTGGTGGGTTACGGGCTGGTCGTCGGCCTTGACGGGTCCGGTGATGGTCTGCGCAATGCGCCCTTCACTGAAGATATCATGACCAACATCCTCGAGCGTTTGGGGGTGAACGTGACCGGTGAACAGTTCCGACCCAAGAATGTTGCCGCCGTACTGGTAACCGCCACTTTGCCGCCTTTTGCACGGGCGGGAGGGCAAATTGACGTCACCGTTTCCGCTATCGGGGATGCCAAGAGCCTCATGGGTGGCACATTGATCATGACACCGCTCAATGCGGCGGATGGCCAGATATATGCCGTCGCCCAGGGCACGATCATCGTTGGCGGAGCGACGGCGGAAGGCGATGCCGGTTCCGTCACGCGCGGGGTACCCACTGCGGGAGTGATCCCTTCCGGTGCGCGCGTGGAACGTGAAATCGATTTCCGCCTGGGGTCGCTTGAGGAGCTGCGGTTGGCGCTCCGCGAAGCCGATTTCACCACTGCGGGGCGCATCGAACAGGCGATCAATCGTGACTTTGGCCGCGCCGTAGCGGTGATGCTGGACAGCGGTACGGTGCGGCTTGATATCTCCGCGACACGCACGCCCTCTGTCGCCCATGCCTTGAGCCGGATCGAGAATATCGTGGTGGAACCTGAACGCAAGGCGCGGGTGGTGGTGGATCAACGGTCAGGCACCATCGTGATGGGAGAAGACGTGCGAATTTCGCGCGTCGCGGTCTCGCAGGGCAACCTGACGCTCCGGGTGCAGGAATCGCCCATCGTCGTGCAACCCAACCCATTTTCCGAAGGCGAAACGGTGGTCGTACCACGCACGAATGCCGCGGTAGAGGAGGAACCGGGCATTTCGCTGGCTGAAGTGCAGCCGGGCACTTCGCTGTCGGAGGTGATTGCCGGATTGAACGCCCTGGGCGTATCGCCCCGGGACATGATCGACATCCTCAAGAGCATCAAGGCCGCCGGGGCACTCCATGCGGAATTCGTCGTCCATTGACGGGGGCCTACAACAGCCTGATCTGGCGGAAGAGCAGCGCGGTCAGACCTGGCCAGACTCCGACCCGCACCCCAAGGATGAGCGCCGAAACAGCGGCGGCACCTAGCTCGGTCCCCGCAGCAAGGCGGGCGATCTCCAGTGGTGTGGTTAGCCCAGTGGTTGCCGCGATTGCACACAGTACTACGCATCCTGCAACTGCAATCAGCCCGACATCCCGACCCGCCCCTGCCGCCCGCATCAACAATGGTGTCGCGCCGAAAATCGCTGGAGCAGCAGCACCCAGAACACACCAGAACAATACCGGCCCTACCTGTCCGGTGCGGTCACCCGCAAGGTCGGTTACAAACGGCGCTGCGGTCAGGACCGTTACCGCGATCCCGCCCCCGACGAGCAGGACACCCAGATTGATCCGCGCCGCTGCCGCGACTAATCCGCGCGCGCCCATCGATCGGTAGGCGGCCTGGGCGGGGCACAACGCCGCCAGCTGCAATTGATCGAGCGTGAGGGTGACCACCTGTCCCATTGCCCGCGCGATCAGGTACACAAGTGCTGCAGGCGGAGCGAGGATGAAGCCGGCCAGCACCAGGTCGGTTTGTCGCAGGACCAATTGAGCGCCTGACAGCACGCACAGATGATTGCTTGCGGTTGTCGACCTGCCATGTCGCGCAAGCGAGCCTGGCAGCCCGATCAGGAGCAGGAGGAGGAGGCAGAGCAGGCCAAGGATGGCAGCCCCCAGGAACAGTTCCACGCCCACGGGCGTAAGCACCGCTATGGCCGAGATCATGCCTGCCAGCAGGAGATTGCGCCCGTCTGCGGCGGCTGCCCCGAAACGACCCAGGGCTGAACGGCAGGCGGCAGTCATCCGAAGCAAGCTCAGGAGCAGCGCAAGCCCGGCGAGGCAAATCACTGCCATCGGATGGGAAGCAAAGAACCCCAATAGGCCCGCCCCCGCCGCAGCCACCAATGCAAGCGAAAAGAGACACCAGCGCAGCAGGACCTGTCCGAGAGCGGCAGGCCAGCGCTCAACCAGTCCGCCATGGTTCTTTGACCCGTCACATCCGGCCAACATCACCGCACTTGCCGCCTCTGCCAAGGCAAGCGTGAAGAGAACGACAGCCTGATCGCCGGGGCCCATGGCCCCTTGGCAGGCAACAAAGAGCACGCACCAGCCGACCGCCCGTGCCACGAGACCTTCCGATCTCTGTCCCACGGGCGGCGCGGCCGCGTCCGAAAGCCCCGAACGGCGCAGCCCGCCCCCGGTCGAATTGGTCATCCCATTCACCCCCGCAATCGATGCCACCCCTGACACCATGCGACCATATGACCGCCCCGGCCTTTCACCCGCCTTAACGGCGCGGCGCCCTATCCTTCCGATTTGGTTGAAATGGTTCGGGACCGCGGCGTCAGAAGTAACTTCGCACCAGACTGCCCGCGATGAGGCTCCACCCGTCGGCGACGACAAAGAAGGCCAGTTTGAACGGCAGCGACACCACGGCGGGCGGCACCATCATCATGCCCATGGACATCAGGATCGCCGCGACCACGAGATCGATGATCAGGAACGGCAGAAAGACGAGAAAGCCGATCTGAAAGGCGCGCGAGATCTCGGACAGCATGAAACTGGGGATCAGGACCGAAAGGGGAGCCTCGGCTGTCGGCCGCGCCTCGACGGTGTCGGGCCGCAATGCGGCCATCGCGCGAAAGGTATCCGGATCGAGCCTGTTGGCCATGAAGCCGCGAAACGGCTCGAGCGTTCGGACAAAGGCTGTCTCGACGTCGATTTCTTCGTTTGTCAGGGGGGCGATTCCGTTTTGCCAGGCTGACGTGAAAACCGGCTCCATGATGAAATAGGTCAGGAACAGTGCCAGGCTGACGATCAGCATATTGGGCGGGGATTGCTGCAAGCCGATTGCCCGCCGCAGGATCGACAGAACCGTCACGAGAAAGGGGAAACATGTCACCATGATCGCCAGCCCCGGTGCCAGGCTGAGTACCGTGATCAGAGCGAACAACTGGATCGTGCGGGCAGTGATAGAGCCGCCATCGCCGAGCGAGATCGACAGCTCCTGCGCTTGCCCCGGAGCGGCCAAGACCATCAGCACCAGCGTAGCAAGACCGAAGAAGCGTAGGGGGGACAGCGGCGTCAAAGAGATTTCTGAAGATCGACGATTTCGGTCAGCCGTACCGCCAGTTGCCCCGTCGCGCCCTCCCCTTGTTCTTCCAGCAGCCCGCGCGCGATCAGGCGTTCACCAACATAGAGTTCGACCGGATCGTCGATGCGGCTGTCGAGCGTCAGCACTGCGTTCTCGCCCAGCAACACAAGGTCTCGGATCAGCGGACGCGCCTTGCCCACGCAGACGTTTACTTCGATCGGGACAGATGTGAAGGGGTTCGTGGGGTCGGCGGCAGGTGACGGGGCGGCATTTGCTTCGGTCATTTGGAAGGCTCCTGATCGACTTGCTGAAAGAAGGCGTCAATGGCGTCGCTCAACGTACGTTGCACCGCATCGAGGTCGATCTCGCGCTCTGTGGCGTTGACGCGCAGATAAACCTGGCCAGGGCCTAGTGAGGGCTCTTCGACGATGGCGAACGGTATATCGAGCGCCTCGTCCATCAGATCCCTGAGCGAGGGCAGGTTGTCGGGCGACACGGCGATCTCAATGGCGTTTTCCGCCTGCGCGTCGATCAGCTCGCTTATCTGCTGAAAGACATGCGCGCCCAAGGCCTTTTGGGCGACTTCGGGCAATAGTTTCGTGACAAGCTGTGCCACCAGCGGCCGCATTGCCAAACAGAGCTTGGCGTAGGCTTCCACGTGGGTAAAGGTCATGTCCTGCAAGTTCTGGGCGAAGTCGGATGCGATACTGTCCCGCGCGGTCTGGTGCGCCTTGTCCGCATCGTCCCACCCGGCCTGATAGCCGTTTTCGAAGGCTTGCAGCCGCACTTCCTCCTGTGCGTCCTCCTCGGCGGGCTGCGCCGCGGAACTGCGGGCAAGTCCAGGGCCGAAATCCTGATAGTGGTCAGATATCGACATCAGGCGTCCTCCTCCTTGTCCTCGAGCCAGCTGCGCAGGATTTCGACGGCCTCTTCCTGTCGCTCCCCGATCATCGCGCGCAGTCGCTGTACCGGATCATCCGAGCCCGCACCCATCATGGGAAAATCGGGCAGATCGCCGTCCCCATCGCCAAACGGCATACCCATCGACAGATTGGGCAGGTCGAATCCGTCGGGATCGATCTCACCCGAAAGGGCCTCCTCACCAGCTCCTGAAGATTCCGTCGACGGTCCTGCAAGAGGCAGGGTCGCTGGCCCGGCTCCCGCCTCGGCGGGGTCACGCGACAGGACCGGTTTGATCACGAACAGCCCAAGGATCAGCGTGACCAAAGCCAGGACGCCCATCTGGATCGCCGACATCAAGTCCAGATCGAACCGATCCAGTAACGAGGTGCTGGCCATCGTTCCGCTCGCTGGAACAGCCTGCAAAGCCATCGACTTGATGGTGATAATGTCGCCGCGCGCCTCATCGAATCCCACGGCGGAGGAGACGAGTTCGCGCAGCGCTTCGAGTTCCATGGCTTCCCGCGGGGTCGGAACCTGCGCCCCTTCCGCGTTGGTGATAACCGGTTCGTTCACCAGGACCGCAACGGTTACCCGCTTTATGGCGCCCGGGGCGCGGATGATCTCGCGCTCCGTCTCGGATACCTCATAGTTAATGCGCTCCCGCGTCTCGGTATTGTTGGAGGACGAGGTATCGCCGGATTCCCCATTCGCCTGATCGGGCAGATTGCTGGCCACCGTAACATCGCCGCCCCCCGCATCCTTGGAGGAGTTCGTGCGCTCTTCCGTGTCAGTGCTGATGGCCACGCGCCCGTCCGGATCATAGCTGCGCTCCCGCAGTGATTCGCTTTCGTTTACGGTGTCCACGCTGACTTCGACGACTGCATTTCCAAAGCCCACGCGTGCTTCCAGAAGGCGCTGCACACGGTCGCGCAGGACCTGCGCCTTGTCGTCCCCGCCAATGGCGGGCACAACATCCTCGGTTTGGCCGACCAGCGTGCCGTTTGCGTCGATGACAGCCACATCGTCCGGGGACAACCCCGCGACAGCCGAGGAAACCAGATATCGCACGGCCTTCGCCTGCGCCGCCGTAATGCTGCCGCCATTAGGGGTCAGCGAGACCGAAGCCTTCGGTGTCACGCCGCGCTGGAAGGGGTTGGAGCCGGTGCTGGCGATATGCACCCGTGCCATGGCGATCTGAGGGTTCGCCACGATGGTGCGTGCCAGTTCGCCCTCCTTGGCCCGCCAATAGGCGGCATCGAACATTTGCGACGTGGTGCCGAATCCGGTGAGGGTGTCCAGCAGTTCATAGCCGCGATTCCCGTTTGCAGGGAGACCCTCGCTCGCAAGCGTCAGGCGCAATTGGTCGCGCTCCTTCGAATCAACGAAAATCGACCCGCCACGCACGTCAAAGGCGATGCCGCGCTGTTCGAGCGCGCGAACGACATCGCCTGCCGCACCGCTTTCCAGCCCCGCATAGAGCAGGGTCATGCTGGGTGCCGTGGCCA
>JBBSJO010000177.1:0-8701 GCA_038257185.1 Rhodobacterales bacterium
ATGAGGTCATCGCGGAGGTGCTGACCGACGGGCACACCCGCCACCTCGAACCAGTCGCGTTTTCCGTGATTGGCCTGCACCAGCACACCCAGCGCATAGTCCGATCCTGCGGCCCTGACGATGCGGGAGGCGGTGCCGGTGCCGCCCTTGAACTCATAGGCGATCATACCCGTGCCGCCGCCGACCTTGCCTTCTGCCAGGGCACCGACCGCAGCACTCTCCAAGGCCTCGATCACATGGTGTTCCGCCACACCGCGCGCGTTGATGTCGTTCAGGGTGCCGTCATAGGTCTCTCCGACCACGGGCAGACACCACATGTGGTCCGTCTCGAACACGTCGGGATAGCGGTCGACCATCCAGCCGACGGTGGCGTGGCTGACCATGCCCACCCCGTGTGAATTGGTGATCATCACCGGGCCAAGGAACCAGCCCAGATCGTTGATCAGGTGACCGCCCGTCAACTCGCCATTGCCGTTGAACGAGTTCAGCCCCGCCCACACCGGCTGGATGCTGCCCGACCCGCCCCGAGGAAGGATCGCCGTCACACCCGTGCACAGGCCCTTGTGACGCCCCTCCACAGCCTCCTCGATGATAGTGCAGAAGCCGACGGTCACGCCGGGGACATCCGTGATGGCATTGAAGGGGCCGGGCGTGCCCGGAAAGGCGAGGCCGATGTCGCGGGCACGGGGCTTGATCGTCATTGGCGTTTCTCTCTTTTGTCGGGCTTCAGGGGTCGCATCCGGGTGCCGGGCTCGAAGGTATAGGCAGCAAAGTGGCGCCCCAGCACGCTCATCGTCTTCAGGCGCTGTTTTGCGGCATTCCCCTCTCGCGCGGTGATCCCGTTCAGGAGCAGGTTCAGCAACGCGGACAGGCCTGCCGTGCTGTCCAGAAAGGTCTTCGTGACCGTGCTGACCGACAGGGCGTGGGGCGTGTACTGCCGTGGCCAGGGATCATAGCGGTCCGTCACCGTGACCAGCGGGATGCCCCTGCGCAGGCAAAGTTCCGCGATCTTCAACGAGGTTTCCGCATAGGGCACGGTGTCGACCATTATGACGCAGCTGTCTTCGACCTGATCGGCAAAGATCTCTGCCCAGTTGCCGCTGGTGCCCGAGGTAAAGCGCACGCCGGGACGCGCGTATTTGAGGCGGGTTGCGAAATCCATCGCAAGCCCCATCGACCCCTGAAATCCGCATATCTTGACGTGTGCCGCCTGCGATATCACGTCCAGCGCCCCCTGCCATTGATCCGTGGTGGCGAGGCGATAAACCTCGACGATCGCCTCGATCTCCAGTTCCAGTTGAGCAGCCAGCTCGTCTTGCGACGTGACCGGAATGGCCACCCGCGACTGGCGCAGCGCGGTCGTCTGGTTTCGGTCCAGCCGCAGGTCAATATTGATGGCGCCCTTGAATGCCTTGAAATTCTTGTAGCCCAGCCGACGCACGAACCGCGTAACCGTCATCTCGCTGACGCCCGCGTTCTTGGCCAGCTCTCCGGCGGTGTCGAAGGGGACATCCATCAGATCGGTTTCGACCCAGCGCGCAACGATGCTTTCAGCCCGGGACAGGTTGCTGGCCTTGGCGAGGCGCTCCAGGACCGTGCCTTCGGGGGGCACTTCACTCTTGCTCATGCCGGTACTCCGTCAAGTCGCGGGATCGCATCGATCAGGGTTCGGGTATAATCCTGGGCAGGGCTGTCAAAGACGTCGCCCGTCGCGCCCGCCTCGACGATCTCCCCCTTCCGCATCACGATGACCGAATTGCAGAGCCTGCGGATCACCGCAAGGTCGTGGCTGATGAAGATCATGGTGAGGCCGCGTTCCCTTTGCAGGCGGATCAGCAGGTCCATCACCTGTGCCTGCAAGGTGACATCCAGGGCCGATGTGACCTCGTCCGCGATCAGCACGCGGGGGTTCATCGCAAGGGCGCGAGCGATGGCCACCCGCTGACATTGCCCGCCCGACAATTGCGCGGGCAGTCGGCTGCCCAGATCGGGCTCCAGATCGACGCTTTTCATCAGATCGGCAACCCGCGAAGGGATCTCCCCCGCCGGACAAAGCCGGTGCCGCCTCAGGGGTTCCGCAATGGCATCGCGGATGCACATGCGCGGCGAAAGCGCCTCAAAGGGGTGCTGGTACACAAGTTGCACATCGCGAAGGTAAGCCGCGCGGTTGCGGCCCGTGGGTTGGGCGGGCTTGCCTTCGAACAGGATCTCGCCCCGCGTGGGCTTGACCAGCCCGACCAGCGCGCGCGCCAGTGTCGTCTTGCCGGAGCCGCTTTCACCGACGATCCCCAGCGCCTCTCCGGGCTGGACGGCAAAGTCGGCGCCTTTCACGGCCAGAAAACCACCACTGCGGCCCGCCAGCATATCCGACAGGCTGCGGCCACCATATCTCACCTGCACACCGCGCGCCTCGATCACCGGGGCGGCGCTGGCCACTGCGTCGGGGATATGCATTTTCAGCCGGTCGGGGTGCGATGCGATCAGCATCCGGGTGTATTCATGTTGCGGTGTGTCGATCACCGCCCTTGTCTTGCCCGCCTCAACCACGCGCGACTTGCGCATCACGATCACATCCTCGCAGACCCGCGCCACCGCACCCAGATCATGGCTGACAAAGATCATCGACAGTCCCTGCGTGCGGCGCAGCTCGGCCAGCAGGTCCAGCACGCTTTTCTGCACCGTCGCGTCCAGTGCCGTCGTCGGCTCGTCCGCCAGCAGAAGGTCCGGCTTGCAGGCCAGCGCACCCGCAATCATCGCTCTTTGCTTCATGCCCCCGGAAAGCTGGTGCGGATAGGCGCGGGCCCAGCGGGCAGGCTCGGGGATACGCACGACGTCCAGCAGGCGCAGCACTTCCTCCTGCACGGCACGGCCTTTCAGACCGGTGTGTTTGCGCAGTGTCTCGGCCACCTGATCGCCGATCCGCATCAAGGGATCGAGGTGCGAGGCAGGGCTTTGAAAGATCATCGCGATCCGCCTGCCCCGGATCGTGTTCAGCGACGCCTCTGAGGCGTCAAGGATATCCTGCCCGTCGAAATCGACCGTGCCCGAGATGCGGGCCGCAGGGGGCAGCAGTTTCATCAGCGCCCGGCAGGTCACCGACTTGCCCGACCCGCTTTCGCCCACGATGCCAAGCGCCCCGCCGCGCGGCAGGTCGAAGGAAACATCGGCGACCGCCGTGGTTTCGCCGAAACGGACGGTCAGGTTGCTGACGGACAGGAGGGCGCTCATCGCTCGATCCTCAGCATCTTGGCCAGCCCGTCGCCCATCAGCGCGAAACCCACGCCGATGAGGACCATGGCAAGGCCGGGAAAGAAACTGATCCACCAGGCGGTCGAGATATAGATCTGCCCCTCGGCGATCATCACGCCCCATTCGGCGGCGGGCGGGGACACCCCCATGCCCAGAAACCCCAGCGCCGCCCCGAAGAGGATCACCAGTGTCACGTCCGTCATCATGTAGACCACCACGGGCGAGAGTGCATTGGGCAGGACGTGCCGAAACAGGATGTAGGGGTGCGAGAACCCCATCGTGCGCGCGGCCAGCACGAATTCGGAGCTGCGCAGCACGATGGCCTCGGCCCGCGCAAGCCGCGCGTAGCCGACCCAGCCGACCAGCGCGAGCGCGATGAAGTAGTTCTCTATCCCCGGCCCAAGCACCGCCACGATGGACAGGACCAGCACGAAGAAGGGGAAGGGCACGGTTATGTCGAGAATGCGCATCGCGATCGTATCGACCCATCCCCCGAAGTATCCCGCCGTCAGGCCGATGGAGAGGCCGATGATCATCGGCGCGATCACCCCCAGCAGCCCGATATAGAGCGCGAGGCGCGATCCATAAAGCACCCGGCTGTAGGTGTCGCGGCCCACGTTGTCGGTGCCGAACCAATGCCGCGCGTCGGGCGCGGCCAGCAGGGCTTCGAAATCGATGGCATAGGGATCATGGGTTGCCAGGGCGGGGGCCAGCAGGGCGATCAGCCCCCAGAACGCGACCAGCGTGGCCCCGCAGATGAACATCGGCGAGAGCTTCATGTGTTGATCCGCGGATCGACAAGCGCCGAGATCAGATCGACGCTCAGCATCACCACGATGGTGGTCAGAGCGAAGACCAACGTCGCGCCCTGCACCACGAAGTAATCCCGCGCCAGAATGCTGTCGACCATCAGCTTGCCCATGCCGGGCACCGCATAGACGGTCTCGACGATGACCGATCCACCCAGCAGGTAGGCCACGATGACGGCAAAGAGGTTCAGCGTCGGAAGGATCGAGTTGGGAAAGACATGGGTGCGGAACACCTGCCGCGCGCCCAACCCCTTGGACATCCCTGCGAGCACGTAGTCTCGGTTCATCTCGTCCAGCAGGGCCGAACGCAGGTTCCGGGTGAGGATCGGGACGACCCAGATCGCGGTAGTCAGCGAGGGCAGGAACAGGTGCCGGAAATGGTCGGGTACGGTGGTGCCGAAACCGCTGACCGGGAACCACCCCAGCGTCACGCCGAAAAACCGCGCGAAAAGCAGCCCGACCCAGAACACCGGCATCGCGAGGCCGACGATGCCCAGCAGGCGGATGATCTGATCGGCAGGGCCATTGGGCCGCTTGGCCGACCAGACCGACAGCAGAACCACCGGCGGCAGGATAAGGACGATGGAATAGGCGACGAGAAACAGGGTCACCGGGTAAAATTGCAGGATCAGTTCCGACACCGGCACCCTGAACCGCAGCGATGCGCCCAGATCGCCCTGCACCAGATTCCCCAGATAGGTGAAGTACTGCGACAGGATCGGATCATCCAGACCGTAGCGGTCGCGGATGATCGCTATGGTTTCGTCCGACGCCCGGATGCCGACCAGCAGGCGGATCGGGTCGCCGGGCGTGTTCACCATCAGCATGAAGGTCACAATGCTGACACCGAGCAGGACCGGCACGGACTGCAACAGCCTCGATGCGATGAAGCGCAGGGTTTTCACAAGGGAAGCTCCGCCAGAAAACGCCGGCCCGGCCAGTGGCCGGACCGGAGGACCCGATCAGTTGACGATCTCTGTTTCTTCCAGTGTCCATTGCAGAGAGGGCGTCAGGGTCAGGCCCTTGATCCGGCTGGAATAGGCATTGGCGAAAGGCGGGTAGTAGAGCGGGATCTGCGCCAGTTCCTCGGTCGAGATGCGCTGGATCTGCTTGTAGAGGTCGCCTCGCTTGGTGTCGTCCTGCTCGCGCAGGGCGTCCTCCACCAGCTTGTTGACCTCTTCGTTGTTGTAGTTGGTGTAGTAGGAGTTGTTGCCGCAGCTGCCGCAGACCGCCCAGCGCACCGCGAGATCGGGGTCTTCGGTTTCATTGTACCACCAGTTGATCGTGATCTGGTACTCGCCCTTGGTCAGGCGGTCCCACCACAGGCCGGCATCCACACGCTCCACCGTCGTCTTGAAACCGGCCGCGTCCCATTGTGCCTTGAGCAGCGTTGCCGCCTGCTCGAACGTCGGGGTAATCATCAAGGTGATCTCGGTGCCCAGAGCGCCCTCGTCCTCCAGCATCTTGCGCGCGGCTGCAGGATCGTATGCAGGCGGCGACACATCATCGGCGTAGTAGGTCAGCGCATTCGGCAGCGTGCTGTTGGCCACCACGGCCTTGCCCAGTGTTATCGCCTTGGCCGTTGCTTCGCGGTTCAGGGCCATGGCCGCCGCCTTGCGTACATTGAGGTTGTCGAACGGAGCCTTGGTGTGGTTCGGCATGACACCATAGATCAGCGTCGAGGGCTCCAGCGGCACGGAGATGTTTTCGTTGGCGTCCATTTCGTCCACCTGAGCGAAAGGCACGCCCCGGTCCGCGTCGATCTCGCCCGCCATCATCATGGAACTGCGCGTATTGTCGTCCTCGACCTCGATCAGGTCGGCCCCTCCTACCTTGGGATAACCCTCGCGCCAATAATTCGGGTTTGCCTTCAGGGTCAGACGGTCATTCGGCTTCCAGACCTCGACCATGAAAGGTCCCGAGGTCACGGGATCGGAGGAGAACGCCTCCTCGCCCCGTGCTTCGACGTCGTCCTTGCTGGTGATCCCGGCGTTGAAGATTTCCATGTAGGACAGCATCGGCGCGCTTGGGTATTCGAGCGTCAGTTCGACAGTGTCCTCGTCCACTGCGGTAAAGGCCTTTACCGGAGCGTATGCCGCCGGATAGGACGACCCCGGATCCTTGGCGACGCGGTTGAGGCTGAACGCCACATCTTCCGCCGTGATGTCGGACCCATCGGAGAACTTCGCGTCGCGCAGCTCGAAGGTATAGGTCAACCCGTCTTCCGAGATGGTCCAGCTTTCGGCCAGACCGGGTTGCAACGCACCTGTCCCGTCACGCCGCAGAAGCCTTGCGTAAAGCTGCCCGAACGCCTCGATATTGCCCGCTGCCGCCGAGGCGATGGGATCGAGGGTCGTGACTTTGTTCGGGGACGCGATGCGCACGATATCCTGTGCCGTGGCCGATCCTGCAATCGCCGCAGCCGCGATCGTCACGAAGGTTAGCGCTCTTGCCTTGGTCATTGGTATCTCTCCCGCAGTTTGGATTCGCCTTCATGTTGAAATAATAACATGATGCAAGTCAACAGTTAGAAAATCACCAAATCAGAAAACAAGGTCTCATCCACCAACCCATGCTGTGTGCGCTGCCCGATATTTGGGCAGCGCCTGATATTATGGTGTGATCAAGTCGCCAGCAGGCCCAACGCAACCTCCGCAATTCCCGCTGCATCCAGCTTATAATGCGCATAGAGTGCGGCGGGCGGGCCGACCTCGACATATCTGTCGGGCACGCCATGCTTGCGAAACGGCATGCGCGGCAGGTCCAGCAGCACCTCTGCCACGGCGGAGCCCAGACCGCCTGTGATATTGTGCTCCTCTACCGTGAGGATCGCCCTGGTGTCCCGTGCCGCCGCGCCGATCTCTTCCACATCCATCTGATCAATGGTGAACATGTCCACCACCCGAACAGACAGGCCCTGCTCCGCCAGATTTTCGGCGGCGTCCAGCGAGGCGCGGACCTGCGAGCCACAGGCGATGATCGTGAGATCGGTGCCGTCGCGCAGCCGGATCGCGCGCCCGAATGCGATCTCGGGCACCTTGTCGTAGACCACCGGATCGCGCCCGCGCCCCAGACGGATGTACATCGCACCCGGATGCTCCACCGAGGCGCGCAGGATCGCGCGCAGATGGTTGGCGTCGGTGGCGCAGACGACCGTCAGGTCGGCCATGCAGCGCATCATGCCCAGATCTTCCAGCGCGTGGTGGGAGCTGCCATAAAACCCCATCGACATGCCCGAATGGCTGCCGACAACCCGGACCTTCATCCGGGGGTAGGCACAATCGGTGCGGATCGCCTCGGCCCCCAGAATCGCCGAGAAGCTCGCGAAGGTGGCGACGTAGGGGATCAACCCGGTGGATGCCATGCCGGCGGCGGCGGTGATCATGTTCTTCTCGGCAATCGAGAAGTTCACGAAGCGGTCAGGGTGCCGGTCGCGGAAATCGTTGGTGCGGTTGGCGGAGGCCAGATCCGCCGTCGCCACGACGATGCGCGGGTCTTTGTCGGCGATGTCGGCCAGTTCCTCTCCAAGCACGAAGGCGGGCATCCCAGCCTTTGGCGTGCCCCGGACCGAGCGCGGGTCGCGCAGCCGCGTGCTGCCGGTCGTGGTGCCGCGAAAGATCTCGCTTTCGTCCTGCATGTCCTTGGTCATGTGGCGTCCTCCATCACATAGGGTTTCAGGCCCGCATCGAGTTCGGCCATCACCTCGTCGTAATCCTCGCCCACCAGGTTGCCGACGTGCCAGTCGAGCGACATCTCCATCCGCTCCACGCCGCGCCCCTTGACGGTATCCGCGATGATTACCTGCGGCTTGCCCTGCCCGCTGCGCTTCAGGGCGGCAAAGGCCGCACGGATCGCGCTCAGGTCATGGCCGTCGATCCGTTGCACATCCCAACCGAAGGCGGCAAAGCGGTCATTCAGTGGTTCGACGCTCATCACGTCCTCCGTATGTCCGTCGATGGACAACCCGTTGCGATCGACGATGGCGACGAGGTTCTGCAATCCGAAATGCCCTGCCGAATTGGCCGCCTCCCAGATCTGTCCTTCGCTCAACTCCCCGTCGCCGAGCATCACATAGGTCATGTAATCGCGCCTGGTCATCCGAGCGGCCAGCGCCAGACCCACGCCGACCGACAACCCGTGACCCAGCGACCCGGAGGAAAAATCGAGGCCCCCGACCTTCTTCATGTCCGGGTGATCGCCGTATTTCGACCCGAGCCGCGTGTAGGTGTCGAGTTCGGAGGGATCGAAGAACCCCAGATCGGCGAGTACCGGGTAAAGGCCGATGGCCGCATGACCCTTCGACATCACGAACCGGTCGCGGTCGGGCCAGTGCGGCTCCCCCGGCTCAACGTTCATCTGCTCGTAGTAGAGCGAGGCGAGCAGTTCGGCGCAGGAGAACGTCGAGGAGTAATGCCCCGCCCCCGCGATCCGCGACAGGCGGACGGTCTCCTTGCGGATGAATTTGGCGCGATCCTCAAGGACCGAGAGATTGACGTTCTTCGTGCTCATGGTGTGGCCTCCCCTGCCCCGCGGCGTTTCGCGAGGGCCGCGAAAGCGCCGTCCGTCGCGTCGAGCGCGCGGTCGATCTCGGCATCCGTATGGGCGGTGCCGAGGAACATGTTGTGCTTGTGGTGCATGAAGAC
>JBBSJO010000178.1:0-8694 GCA_038257185.1 Rhodobacterales bacterium
GGTTCGGCAGCCAGTGCATCGTCGTGGCCATCGACGCCAAGACCGTCAGCCCCGGAAGCTGGGAAATCTTCACCCACGGAGGTCGCCGCCCGACCGGCATCGACGCCGTCGACTTTGCGCGCACCGTTGCCGCGAAAGGGGCCGGCGAGATCCTGCTGACCAGCATGGACCGCGACGGCACACGCGCCGGGTTCAACATCGCCCTGACCCGCGCGATCAGCGATGCCGTGACGATCCCGGTCATCGCCTCGGGCGGCGTCGGCACGCTGGATCACCTGGTCGAGGGGGTGACGCTGGGCGGAGCCAGCGCGGTTCTGGCCGCCTCGGTCTTTCACTTCGGGGATTTCACCATCGCCCAGGCGAAGGCGCACATGGCCGCCGCCGGCATACCGATGCGGCTGACATGAGCGCCCTGTCCCGTCTGGCCGCCACCATCGAGGCCCGCAGATCGGCCGACCCCGACAGCAGCTGGACCGCGCGCCTGCTGGCCAAGGGGCCCGAAAAGTGCGCCGAGAAGTTCGGAGAGGAAGCGATCGAGGCCATCATCGAGGCTGTCAGGGGCGACCGCACCCGCCTGACGGCCGAGGCCGCGGATGTGCTCTATCACCTGCTGGTCATGCTGGCCGCCCGCGACATCACCCTGGCCGATGTGGAAGCCGAACTTTCACGGCGCGAGGGCACCGGCGGGTTGGACGAGAAGGCAGCGCGCTGAACGCGCCCCGTGGCGACTACGATCCCCGAGCCACGCCGGGCGACTGAGTGCCATCCCCGCACCGACACAGGCGGCAAATACGGAAAAAGCGCCGGTTTCCCGGCGCTTTTCCATTTCGATGACATGCTGGGCTGGGACCGAAGCCCCGCCAGAGTTCAGCGCTTGGAGAACTGGAAGCTCTTGCGCGCCTTGGCCTTGCCGTACTTCTTGCGTTCCACCACGCGGCTGTCGCGGGTCAGGAAGCCTGCCGCCTTCAGCGCGGGACGGTGAGAGGGATCATAAAGCTGCAGCGCCTTGGACACGCCGTGCTTCACAGCACCGGCCTGACCGGACAGACCGCCGCCCTTGACCGTCGCCACCACGTCGAACTGGCCGACGGTATTGGTGATGCCGAAAGGCTGCGCCAGGATCATCTGGAGCACGGGGCGCGCGAAGTATTCGTTCTGCGGCTTGCCGTTCACGGTGACCTTGCCGGAACCCGGCTTGATCCAGACGCGGGCGACCGCGTCCTTGCGCTTGCCGGTGGCATAGGCACGGCCCAGCTCGTCCCGCACAGGCTCGCGCGGTTCCATCTTGGTTTCCATGCCGCCTGCGGACCCCTGCACGCCACCGATATTCTCGGTCACGACCGCTTCCAGGCCTTCGAGTGTCTTGATTTCGTCAGCCATGCTCATGCGCTCCGCGTGTTTTTGGCGTTCATGGACTTCACGTCCAGAACCTCGGGGCTCTGCGCCTCGTGTGGGTGTTCGCCGCCTGCATAGACGCGCAGGTTGGTCATGATCTGGCGGCTCAGCCGGTTGCCGGGCAGCATGCGCTTCACGGCCTGGGTCACGATCCGCTCGGGGTGTGCGCCGTCCAGGATCTGCTGCTTGGTGCGCGACTTGATGCCGCCGGGGTGGCCGGTGTGCCAGTAGAAGTGCTCTTCGCGCTTCTTGCCGGTCATCTGGACCTTCTCCGCGTTGATCACGATGACATTGTCACCGCAATCCATATGGGGCGTGAACGTGGGCTTGTGCTTGCCGCGCAGGCGCGTGGCGACGATCGAGGCGAGACGGCCCAGCACCACGCCTTCGGCGTCGATGATGATCCATTTCTTGTCGATATCCGCCGGGGTGGCAGTAAAGGTTTTCATTTCTGTGTCCTGTGTGATGGTAACAGGCGCAAACCAAGTCCGCTGCGCCGTCAGGGGATGGGCGGGTTATAAACATCGCCCCTCCCGCGTCAAGCACGCATTATCATAAATTATCCATCTAAAACAGTGCTTTGAAAATAAGGTATTCAGATACCCCAAACATCACACCGATATCTGCTCCGGCGGATTGTCCAGAAGCTGGCGCAGCCGCTGCATCGCCCGCTCGAAACTTGCCAGTGACACGCCCGCATTGATCGCCATGCGCACGGCATGGGGCGCGTTGGCCTCACGGGGGGCGAATTCCTCGGCGGCGCGGATCTGAACGCCCTGCTTCTCGGCAGCCAGACAGAAGGCACTGGCGCGCCAGCCCAGCGGCAGGTGCAGCCACACGAACGGCACGTCGTGCCGCCAGCGCAGATCGTAACCGCCGAGAGCCTTGACGGCGGCCTCCACATAGGTGCCCACGGCGGCACGCGTGGCCTCGGTGATCCCCGGCAGATCGGGGTGCACCAGCAACTTGGCCAAGAGGTCCGTGATCGGCGTGGCCAGGCCAAAGAACCCGTGTTCAGCGGTGCGCTGCAGGGTCGCGCCCATGCCCGTCGGTCCCACGGCGCAGCCAACCCGCAGTGCGGGCGTGATGGATTTCGACAGCGACGTCAGATACCAGCCTCGCTCTGGCGCCAGCATCCGGTAGGCCTCACCCTTCGCGCGCCCCATCCGGTAGCAATCATCTTCCATGATCTGCAGATCATGGGCTCGGGCCACCTCGACCAGCGCGCGGCGTCGTTCCATCGAGGTGAAGCCGCAGGTCGGACTGTGCACTTCCGGAGAGGTGCAGACGACCATGCCTTCCGGGTGCTTCACCGCCGCCGCCGCCAGCGCCTCAGGGATCAGCCCGTCACGATCCATCTCGATCGGAACGACCTCGGCCCGCAGCAGTTCGGCCGCTCGGCGAAAGCCTGGATAGGACAGCGCCTCCACAAAGACGACGGGCCGCCGCCCGCGCAGGATTGCCTGAAACACCAGCATGATGGCGTTCTGTCCACCGTGGCTGAGCACCACCTCGCTTTCGTCCACCGGCCCGATCGGCATGCCTTCGAGCCAATGCACCATCGCCTCCCGCGCCGGACGCGCGCCTATGCGGGACGGGTAGTGCATCACGCCGGACGCAGGATCCGCCGCCACCTCCGCCAACAGATGCCGGATCAGCTCCGCCTGCCCCAGGCTCGGCAGATGCGGGGAATAGAGGTTGACGTGATCCGTCTCACCCTCGCTGTTATGCGGCGTCGAGTCCGCGAAAAGCGGGGTTTCGGCAGTCTTGACGGGTTGCCGCTCAGCCACGAAGGTCCCGCGCCCCACCTCGGCCGTCAGCATCCCGTCATCCGTCAGGATCGTATAGGCACGCGCCACCGTTCCGGGTGTGATCCCAAGGTGCCACGCCAGTTGGCGCACCGGCGGCAGCTTCTCCCCCGCGCCGAGCGCACCGCCTGCAACATGGCCGCGGATCAGTTCAACGACAGCCTTGTACTTGGGGCCCGACGCCACGGTAAGGTCAGTCGACCAAATTGTATCCATTACAATATTTCCCTAGCGTCATTGTATCGCATTTTGTACTCTTCAATTGCAGCAATTCGCTGTATTGTGTCAATACAATTCTGTTGGAAGGAGATTTCCCATGGCACTCGCGAGACCGATAATGGAAGACAGGCTCAACATTCTGATGCAGCCGGGCACGCCCGTCCTTGCGCAGGTGGCAGTCGCTTTCGCGGTCCTCCTGACGACATGGGCCCTGCGCCGCCATACCCGCCTTGCCCTGCGACAGCTGGAGCCCTGGCAGTTGGCCGACGTGGGACTGACACCGGACGAGGCCTCGAAACAGGCATCCCGCGTGTTCTGGAAGCCATGACTTCCCTGTGGTGACTTTCAGACCTCTTCACTGGGCCGGGATTTCCCGGCCCATTTTTCATGCCTTCATGGGCGGAATCGCATAGGTCAGGCTGGCGCGCGCCACGATCTTGTCCGAACCTTCCGAGCGGATCATCACGTCCACCACCGACAACTGCCGCCCCAGTTTCAGCAATCGCGCATCCGCGATCAGCGGCACGTCCGCAAGCGGCTTGCGCATGAAATCGATGGAGCAGTTCGTGGTTACCGCCAGCGCCTGGGGCCCGATCTGGCTGAGCGTCACGAGATAGGCCGCCACATCCGCCAGCGCGAACATCGAGGGGCCCGACACGGTGCCACCGGGACGCAGATGCCTCTCTGACGTGAGCAGGCGCATGGTGATCTCGCCCTCGCCCACATGGTCTATGGCAAAATCGTCCACCACCTGCGGAAACACCTCCCGCATGAAATCGCTCAGTGCCTTTGTGTCCATTGCCAGCGCCATGCTTGTTCTCCCTCATCGCTCCGTCCTAGAGTTGCCTCCGATACGGGAGGAGGTTCAAGATGGCAATTCTGGAGATCCACACACGGGGGCCGGTCGCGCACCTGATGATGAACGCGCCGGAGCGGCTGAACGCCCTGAGCGACGAGATGCTCGCGGCTTTGCAAACCACTCTGGACGGTTTTGCAAATGATCCGCAAATCCGCGTCATCACCCTGGCCGGCGCAGGCAAGGCGTTTTGTGCTGGTCATGACCTGCGACAGATGACGGCGATGCGGCAGGCCGAGGATGGCGGGGCCGCGGCCTTCGGCGATCTCTTCGCGCGCTGCTCTGCCGTGATGGCGCGCATCCAGTCGATGCCGCAGCCTGTGATCGCTCAGGTCCACGGGATCGCTACCGCCGCCGGCTGCCAGCTTGTCGCAACCTGCGACCTCGCCGTCGCAGCGGAAGGCACGCGGTTTGGTGTCAACGGCGTCAACATCGGCCTCTTCTGTTCCACCCCCATGGTGGCGCTGAGCCGCAACATCCCGCGCAAGCAGGCTTTCGAGATGCTGACGACCGGGGATTTCATCGACGCCGACCGCGCTCGCGAGCTTGGGTTGATCAACCGCATTGCGCCGCAAGACAGACTGGCCGAGGAAACCGCCGCCCTTGCAGACCAGATCGCGGGCAAGCTGGGGGTCGCCGTCAGGATCGGCAAACGCGCCTTCTATGAGCAGCTTCAGATGCCTGTGGCGCAGGCATACGACTACACCAGCAAGGTCATGGTGGAGAATATGCTGTATGACGACACTGCCGAGGGCATCGACGCCTTCCTTGAAAGGCGCAATCCCACCTGGACGCAGTGAATGTATCTGCCACCCCTTGACCCCTTGGCGGTGTCTTCCGGCGATGACCGCATCAAGGCCTGCTGACCCGCGGCCTTTTTCGGGGCGCTCACCGGTCTGGATTCAGGCAAAACCGGGAAGGGCATTCCTGAAACAGTCCCTTCCGGACCTTCGCTCGAAAGAACGAGTGTCCTTCAAACGCAGTTTTCTCAACAGATTTGCTGCAAATACCTTTATTGTTTCCAAAAGCCCGGTCAATTGTTGCGATTTTTGGGCTGGCAAATCTGGCGCAATTGGGGCATCTTTACGGCAAGGCCAAAGTGCCCCAGATGATTTTGGGTCGCCGTGGGCGGAAGGTCCCTCCAGGTCAGCCTCTCACTGACCGACCATTCCCGCAGCGGCGACCCCAAAAGTCCCCCCAATCAAATGAGTGATGACTAGCGCGGTTGCTGTTGCGCGCCTGCCCGCCCTGCCCTACATCGCCCTCATGACTGACACACTCCACATCATCGGCGGCGGAATGGCCGGGTCCGAGGCCGCCTGGCAGGCCGCCAACGCAGGCATTCCCGTGGTCATCCACGAGATGCGCCCCCATGTCGGCACCTTCGCCCATCAGACCGGGCACCTGGCCGAAATGGTCTGCTCCAATTCGTTCCGCTCCGACGACAGCGAACAGAACGCCGTGGGGCTGCTGCACTGGGAAATGCGGGCGGCAAACGGGCTGATCATGGCCTGCGCCGACAAGCACCGCCTGCCCGCCGGCGGCGCGCTGGCCGTGGACCGCGATTTGTTCGCGCAATCCGTAACAGAGACGCTTACCGCGCATCCGCTGATCACGGTCGACTACGACGAGATCACAGCGATGCCCGACAGCGGCAAGTGGATTGTGGCGACCGGCCCGCTCACCTCCGGCGCGCTGGCAGAGGCCATCGCGAAAGCCACCGGCGCCAAGGCGCTGGCCTTTTTCGACGCCATCGCGCCCATTGTCTATGCCGACAGCGTCGATATGGACGTCGCCTGGATGCAATCGCGCTACGACAAGGGCGAAACGGAGGAGGAGCGCACCGCCTACCTCAACTGCCCGATGACGAAGGACCAATACGAGGCCTTCATCGACGCCCTGATGGCGGCGGAAAAGACAGTCTTCCGCGAGGGCGAGGAGACATCGTCCCCCGATCCCACCCCCTATTTCGACGGTTGCCTGCCGATCGAGGTCATGGCGGAACGCGGGCGCGAGACGCTGCGGTTCGGGCCGATGAAGCCTGTCGGGTTGACCAACGCGCATTATCCGGAGGTCAAACCCCATGCCGTGGTGCAGCTGCGCCGCGACAACAAGCTGGGTACGCTTTACAACATCGTGGGCTTCCAGACCAAGATGAAGCACGGCGCGCAAGCTGATGTTTTCAGAATGATTCCGGGCCTTCAGGACGCGCGTTTTGCCCGCCTTGGCGGCATCCATCGCAACAGTTTCATCAACTCCCCCACTCTGCTGGATGCCCAGATGCGACTTCGCTCCGCGCTTCATATCCGTTTCGCCGGACAGATTACGGGTGTCGAAGGCTACGTCGAAAGTGCCGCCATGGGTCTGCTCGCCGGGCGTATGGCAGCGGCAGAGATTGCGGGCCAGACGCTCGACACCCCACCCGATACTACTGCAATGGGGGCGCTGATCACCCACATCACGGGCGGGGCCGACGCCAAGACCTTCCAGCCGATGAACGTCAACTTCGGCCTCTTTCCCCCTGCCGAGGGCCTGAAGGCCGGGCGGCGTGGCCGCAAGGACCGCTACAAGGCCTACACTGACCGCGCCAAGTCCGACTGGCAGGCTTGGTTGCAACAATAATGCTGGACGGCTCGGGGTTTCGTTCGTAGCTTTCAAGAATGAGCGAAAAGTTCCTCGACAAGGCCTACGGCGCCCGCGACGCTGCCTCCACCCGTCAGCTTTATGACGACTGGGCAGATAGTTACGAGGCGGAAGTGGGTGAAAACGGCTACGCCACACCGCGCCGCTGCGCCGAGGCACTGGCGGATGTCATGACGGACAAGAGCCTGCCTGTTCTGGATTTCGGCTGTGGTACGGGTCTGTCGGGACAGGCGTTGAAGTATGCCGGGTTCAGCACCATCGACGGCGCCGATCTTTCGGCCGACATGCTCGCGCAGGCGAACGACAAGGGCATCTATCGCACGCTCCACCATATCGAGGCCGGCGCAGCGCTGCACCACCAACCTGGCGACTACAAGGCCATCGCCGCCATCGGGGTCATCGGTGCGGGGGCGGCCCCGATCTCCGTCTTCGACACTATCATGGAAAGCCTCGCCAAGGGTGGCCTTTTCGTTTTTTCCTTCAACGATCACGCACTGGCCGACAAGACAAACGAAGCGCGGTTGAACGAATGGACTGACTGCGGCGCGGCGACGCTGCTGTTTCGCGAACATGGGCCGCACTTGCCGGGGATCGACCTGAACTCCAACGTGTACGTCGTTGAAAAGAATTGACGTTTAGAACAAGGTTCGCGCCGTCCCCGACGGGGCCATTGCACCTCGGTCATGCTTATAGTGCGCTATTGGCACATGACATTGCAGTGGCGAACAACGGTGATTTCCTGTTGCGGATCGAGGATATCGACACAACCCGCGCACGCCCCGAATGGGAAGTGGGCATATACGAAGATTTGTCTTGGCTTGGTCTTTGGTGGCCTGAACCGGTGATGCGGCAGTCGGAACGACAAGACATCTATGACAACGCACTCGATGCACTTTGGCAGCGCGGATTGCTGTATGCCTGCACCTGTTCGCGTGCCGATGTCGCTGCGGCAGCCTCGGCCCCGCAGGAAGGCGTACCGACCCATGGTCCCGACGGGCTGATCTATCCCGGTACCTGCCGGGGATCGTGGAAGCAGCAGTTTTCGGACAGCAGTCATCGCCCCGGCGGCGTTGCACTGAGGCTGGACATCGGGGCAGCCTGCCGGTCGATCAGTGCATTCCACAGCCGCACCACACCGGGCAAATCGTGGGCCTCTTCTGCATTTTTCACCGAAACGGGGGCGGGACCGGAGGGGGAGACCGGGTTGATCGAATTCACGCCGAACGACATGAAGGATAAAGTCGGTGACATCGTGGTTGCCCGCCGTGACTTTGCAACGTCCTATCATCTTTCAGTCGTGCTGGACGATGCCGCACAGGGGATCACCCACGTCGTCCGCGGGCAGGATCTGTTCGAGGCCACCAAGATCCATGTCGTCCTGCAACACCTCCTGGGGCTTCCGACACCCATCTATCACCACCACCGCCTGATCCGGGACGAACAAGGCAAGCGTCTGGCAAAACGTGACGATGCACGCGCCATCCGGACCTACCGCGACGAGGGGGTAAGCCCGGATGAAATCCGTTCCATGATAGGGCTTTAGCCGACGTTCCTAATTGGGAAGGCTACGCCAGGGCTTGGGAATGATCACCCAGTGATCGTTCAGATAGACCAGCCCGTCAAAGGCAAGACCCAGATCCTCCCCCGTCTTCACGAACTTGAAGCGCACGATGGGCACGTCGATCTTGAAGTATTGCAGCACGTCCTTGTAGCCGCCCGGAAACTCGTCCAGCACCGGCCTTTGTTCGAACAATTGCCGAGTCGTGGCATAAA
>JBBSJO010000179.1:0-8607 GCA_038257185.1 Rhodobacterales bacterium
GCGGCGATCAGCGCAGCGGTTTCCCAGTTGCCCGCCCGCATCGCATCCATCGCCCACCCGAGGGGGCGCGGGCGTTGGGCGTCGGCCGGCAGGGCCATGGCCAAAACGAGCAGCAGGGCGGCCAGAACGCGTGTCATGACTTGCATTTCCCATCGGTCAGAGGCTAGAGCCATGGATCATACGGCAAGCAGCGACGTAATCAAATCACATCGCCGCCACAAGCCGTCATCCAGTCGGGCAAGCCCCGGCCAGCACATAAAGGGAGCGTGCACATGTTCAAAGGCTCGATGCCTGCACTCGTCACGCCGTTTCTGAACGGCGAGCTGGATCTGGAGACACTGAAGAAACTGGTGGAATGGCACATCGGCGAAGGCTCCAACGGGCTGGTGCCTGTCGGCACGACCGGCGAGTCGCCGACGCTGACGCTTCGCGAGCACGAGATCGTCGTTGAGGAGGTCGTGAAGGCCGCTGCGGGCCGTGTGCCGGTCATTGCCGGGGCCGGGTCGAACAACACGATGGAGGGCATCCGTCTGGCGCAGCATGCCGAAAAGGTCGGCGCGGATGCACTGTTGGTGGTCACGCCCTATTACAACAAACCGACGCAGCGGGGGCTGATCGCGCATTTCACCGCCATTCACGATTGTTGCGGGTTGCCGATCTTCATCTACAACATTCCGCCCCGGTCCGTGATCGACATGACACCGGAAACGATGGGCGAACTGGCACAACTGCCCCGCATCGTGGGGGTCAAGGACGCGACGGCCGACCTGTCACGCGTCAGCGCGCAGCGGATCACCTGCGGCAAGGACTTCATCCAGCTGTCGGGCGAGGACCCCACGGCACATGGCTTCAACGCGCAGGGCGGCGTGGGCTGTATCTCGGTCACTGCGAACGTGGCACCGGGGCCGCTGGCCAGGATGCAGGCGGCTTGCGCGGCGGGCGACTATGGCAAGGCGCTGGAAATTCAGGACCGGCTGATGCCCCTGCATCGCGCGATCTTTACCGAGCCGGGGCTGGTCGGCGTGAAATATGCCATGTCGAGGTTGGATCTGTGTTCGGACGAGGTGCGCCTGCCACATGTCGGCCTGTCGGACCGGGCCAAGGCGCTGGTCGACGACGGGTTGCGCCATGCCGGACTGATGAACTGATCCCCGGGGTGGGCGAGGTGCCCACCTCACTCACCCATCGCGGAGATTGCCATGAATATCCTGCCCACCGTCGCCGACGCCAAGGACGAGCTGGAAGCGATCTTTCGCGACCTGCACGCGCATCCCGAGATCGGTTTTACCGAGGTCCGCACCAGCGGCATCGTCGCCGACAAGCTCCGTGAATACGGCGCGGACGAGGTGCACACCGGGCTGGGCAAGACCGGGGTGGTGGCGCTGATCCACGGCAAGGGGCAGGGCAACCGCCGCGACGGGCTGCGCGCCGACATGGACGCGCTGCCGATCCACGAGGAGACGGGCCTCGCCTATGCTTCCACCACACCGGGCGTCATGCATGCCTGTGGCCACGACAGCCACACCACGATGTTGCTGGGGGCGGCCAAGCACCTTGCGGCGACGCGGGACTTCGACGGCACGGCGGTGATCGTGTTCCAGCCCGCCGAGGAAGGTCTGGGCGGGGCGCGGCAGATGCTGGCGGACGGGTTGTTCGAGCAGTTCCCGGTTGATGAGATCTTCGGCATGCACAACACGCCCAACGGCAAGCCGGGCAAGGTCGGCATCTGCAAGGGCGCGGCGATGGCCGGGGCGGCATTCTTCGACATCCACGTGAAGGGCAAGGGCAGCCATGCCGCCCGGCCCAGCGACTCCAAGGACGCATTGATCATTGCGGCATCGCTCGCCAGCGAGTTGCAGACAATCCTCAGCCGCAACATCCCCGCGCAGGATGTCTGCGTGCTGTCGGTGACGCAACTGCATGCCGGCTCCGCCTACAACATCGTGCCGGATACCGCGACGCTGGCGGGGACGATCCGTTATTTCGATGACGGAGTCTACGAGCTGGCGGCCAAGCGGATGAAGGCGATCTGCGACGGCATGGCGGCAATGCACGAGGTGGAGATCACCCTGGATCTGCGCAACGTCTTCGACGTGCTGATGAACGACGACGAGTTGTCGGACGTCTACATGCAGGCGGCGGGCGATATCGTGGGGGTGGAGAACACCGACCCCAACACGGCTCCGGTCACCGGTTCGGAGGATTTCGCCGACATGCTGCGCGTCGTGCCGGGGGCCTATTGTACGGTCGGGCACGCGGGCACGGTGGGGCTGCACAATCCTGGCTTCGTGCTGGACACGTCGATCCTGCCCGTCGGCGCGTCGATCATGGCGCGGGTAGTGGAGCGGCGCTTGCCTCTGGCGTCCTGATCTAGCGCTTGCCGTAGTAGAGGCCGACGACATGTTCGGCCTCTGCGAAGAACAGCCAGCGCGCGGCGAGTACGCCCGCGATATGGGCGAGTACGGCGATCAGCGCGAGGATGTGGTTGAACGGCAGGAGCAGCAGGATGACGGGCAGCACCGCCATCAGGACAATGGAGATGATCCGCAGTTTCTGGGCGTGCTTGCGTCCGACCACGTAGACGAATTCGCGCAACAGGTAGTTGGTGCCCGTGTGCGGCGGCTCGAAGGCACGGACGCTGCCGATGGTGCCGAGGCGTGTGGCGCTGGCCATGTCGGTGCCGGACTTGGCAAAGGCGCCGTCGCCCACCAGCCAGGTGATGACCTGAATGACGCCCGCGATCACTAGCAGGACGAGCGCGACGATGACCTGACCGGCGAGCAGGGCACCACCACCGAGCGAGAGCGACAGAAAGTTGAGCGGGGTCAAAGCGCTATGCCAACGGGGCACGGTCTTCATCTGCGTGTAGATCATCGAGGTGGTGAAGACCGTGAAAAGGCAGAGCACAGCACCGATCCAGCCAAGCGGCCACCAGCGCGCGTCGACGAACACCAGCCCCGCACCGTAAAGCGCCATGACCACCAGCGCCGCGACGGCGCTGACACCCTCGCGGCTGAGCCAGCTTGACCGCCATTGGGAGAAGGCCTTGAGCGCGCGCTCGGGGTGGCCGAGGTGGAAGGTGGAGGAGATCAGCCCGCCCACGGCCAGCAGGTAGGCGATGACGAAGAAGGCGAAGGCGCTCCATCCGGTGACGGAGGGAAAGCCGAGGCCGAGGAATACCAGAAGGCCGAAGCCGAGACCGGAGAAGACGCTGAAGAGGATGACGGAAGGGGCCGGATGCATCAGAGTTTCTCCAGCGCCCGGTCGAGCCAGCCGAGGAAGCCCTTCGGTTCATCGGTGACGGGCGCGAGGAAGGGGGCGAGAATGTCGATCTCCTCCAGCGTGTCCTTGGGGCGCGGGGGCAGGTACTTGTTGACGGGCTTGGTGCCCTGCTCCGGCATCAGGTCGACCCCGCCGCGTGTCGCGACGAGCAGGCTCACATCGCTGTCGGGATCGCCGAGGTCGCCGAAGTGACGGGCACCCGACGGGCAGGTGCGCACGCAGGCGGGGACGCGGTCGACCTCGGGCAGGTTCTCGTTGTAGATGCGGTCGACGCAGAGGGTGCATTTCTTCATCACCTTCGCCTCCACATCCATCTCGCGCGCGCCGTAGGGGCAGGCCCAGGCGCACAGGCCGCAACCGATGCAGTCGCTCTCGTTGACCAGCACGATGCCGTCCTCGACCCGCTTGTAGCTGGCGCCCGTCGGGCAGACGGTGACGCAGGGCGCGTCCTCGCAGTGCAGGCAGGATTTCGGGAAGTGGACAAGCTGGGCGGGCCCCGTGTCGGGCTGGACCTCGTAGCTGTGAACGCGGTTGAGGAAGGTGCCGGAGGGCGCGGCGCCGTAGGGATCCTGATCGGAAAGGGGCGCGCCGTAGTTCTCGGTGTTCCAGCCCTTGCAGGAGATCACGCAGGCGTGGCAGCCGACGCAGGTGTCGAGATCGATCACGAGGCCGAGCTTGCGGTCGGTCAATTGCGGGAGGGTTGTCATGTGTCGCGCTCCTGGATGGCGCAGACTGGGGCTCTGCCCCAGACCCCGGGAATATTTAAGGCCAAAAAGAGGGGGGTCATTTGCCCACCTTCCAGGCCAGGTGATCGGGGCCTGCGGGGACGGGGGATTGGATGGGCGGGTATTCGGGCCGGGATTCCTGTGGGGCGGTAGTCTTTTCGACGCGTACCTTGAGGTCGAACCATGCGGCCTGTCCGGTAATCGGGTCGGAATTGGCCCATCTCAGCCCGTCGCCCTTGGGGGGCAGCAGCTCGTGGATCAGGTGGTTGATCAGGAAGCCCTTGGTGGCTTCCGGCGCGCCCTTGTCCAGCGCCCAGGCCTGCTTGCGCTTGCCGATGGCATTCCAGGTCCAGATCGTATTTTCGTTCAGCGCCGCCATCTCCATCACCGGGACGGTGATCTCACCGTGTGGGGAGGTGATGCGTGCCCAGTCGCCGTCTTTGAAATCATGTTGGCGCATCAGTTTGGTCGGCAGGTACATCGGGTTGTGCCCGTGCAACTGCCGCAGCCAGGCGTTTTGCGAACCCCAGGAGTGGTACATGGCCATCGGCCGTTGCGTCAGCGCGTTGACGGTGAAGCCTTCGTTGCCCTGCTGGTCGGTCTCATACCAGATCGGCAGGGGCGACATCGTGGCCTTGATCCGCGCGCGCAGGTGGTCGGGGGGCTGGCGGTCGCCGTGGCCTTCGGCGGCCAGCTGGAAGCGGCGCATAGGCTCGACGTAGAGGTTGAAGAGGTAGGGCTGAGGCGCGTCGTAGAGGCCCAGCTTCACTGCCCAATCCTGATAGGCGCGGTTCCAGGGTTTGTAGTAGTTCGCGCCCTCTGGGATGTGTTCGACGAAGAATCCGCCGTTGCGAATGTAGCTTTGCATCTGACCCAGGTTCGCGTCGCCCCGCCCCGATTGCAGACCCTTCGGACCCATCCGCCATCCCGCGAGCGGCCCGATGCCGGGACGGCGCTGGTGGTTGACGATGTAGTCGGCATAGTCGGCGAACTTCTGGCTGCCGTCGTCGTTCACGAAGCCCGGCAGGCCGAGCCGCGCGCCGAGATCGCACAGCGCGGACTGGAAGCCCTTCACGTTGCGGTCCGGCTCCACCACCGGCCAGCGGATCGCGTCCGCCGCCGCGTCCGCCTCGCAGATCGGGCGGTCCAGCAGGGAGATGCAGTCGTACCGTTCGAGATAGGTCGTGTCGGGCAGGATGAGGTCGGCGTAGGCCACCATTTCGGAGCTGTAGGCATCCGAATAGATGATGTGGGGAATGACGTATGCGCCGCTCTCGTCGGTGTCCGTCAGCATCTTCATCACGCCGCCGGTGTTCATGGAGGAGTTCCACGACATGTTGGCCATGTACATGAAGAGAGTGTCGATCTTGTAGGGATCGCCCGCGTGGGCGTTGGAGATCACCATGTGCATCAGCCCGTGCGACGACATGGGGTTTTCCCAGGTGAAGGCCTTGTCGATGCGCGCGGCACTGCCGTCCGGCTTCAGCGCAAGATCGTCGGGGCCGTGGACGAACCCCAGATGCGGGCCGTTCAAAGGGCCGCCCGGGGTCATGCCGATGTGCGGCTTGGGGTGCGCCTTGGCGGGCTTGGGGTAGGGCGGTTTGAAGCGGAAGCCGCCGGGCACCTCGACGGTGCCAAGCAGGATTTGCAGCACATGCAGGGCGCGGCAGGTCTGGAAGCCGTTGCCATGCGCGCTGATGCCGCGCATGGCGTGGAAGGAAACCGGGCGGCCCGTCATGGTCTTGTGGACCTCGCCGCGGAAGTCCGTCCATTCGTGGTTAAGCTCGAAGGATTCCTCGAAGGCCACACGCGCCAGTTCGGCGGCGATGGCGCGGATGCGGCCGGGGGTAAGGCCGCAGCGCTCGGCGACAGCTTCGGGGGCGTATTCGTCGCTCAGGTACATCTCGGCCATCTGGTGGAAGACGGGGCGGTGGGTGACGCCTTTGGCGCGCCAGGTCGCGGAGAGGTCGGGTTTCACGCCGGGCCGGTCGAAGGGCGCGGGCTTGCCGGTTACACGATCGATGACCAGTTCCTTGCCGTCCTCGTCGCGGAGGAAGAGGCCGAAGTCCGGCGACTTGGGGTCACCGTTCACCAGCACCGGCGCGTCGGTGTATTGCGCGAGGTAGTGCAGGTCGACCTTGCCCGCCTTCATCAGGCAATGGATCATCGACAGGATGAACAACCCGTCGGTGCCCGGCGTGATGCCGACCCAATCGTCCGCCACTGCGTTGTAGCCGGTGCGGATCGGGTTTACCCCGATCACCCGCGCGCCGCGGCCCTTGATCTTGCCGATACCCATCTTGATCGGGTTGCTGTCGTGATCCTCGGCCACTCCGAAAAGCATGAAAAGCTTGGTATGGTCCCAGTCCGGCTGCCCGAATTCCCAGAACGCGCCGCCCATTGTGTAGATGCCAGCCGCCGCCATGTTCACGGAGCAGAACCCCCCGTGTGCGGCGTAGTTCGGTGTGCCGAAGCCTTGCGCCCAGAAGCTGGTGAAGGATTGCGACTGGTCGCGCCCGGTAAAGAAGGCGAGCTTTTCGGGATTGGTGTCGCGGATCGGCTTCAGCCACGCGACGGCGATATCATAGGCTTCGTCCCAGGAAATTTCCTCGAACTCCCCGGATCCGCGCGGGCCGACGCGCTTGAGCGGCGCGCGCAGCCGGGAGGGCGCGTTGTGCTGCATGATCCCGGCGGAGCCCTTGGCGCAAAGCACGCCCTTGTTCACGGGGTGATCGCGGTTGCCTTCGATATAGGCGACCGTGCCGTCCTTGAGGTGAACGTCGATGCCGCAGCGACAGGCGCACATGTAGCAGGTCGTCTTGCGCACCTCGTCCGACACCTTCGGGGACAGGTCGAGAACGGGTTGCTTCTGCGTCATGAGCCTTGGCCTCTCTCCAGCACGGTGATGGCTTGCCGGGCGATGTGCTTTTCCTCCGCGGCGGGGATGACCCAATGGGGACTATTTCCCGCCCATGCCAGATGTTCAAGAACATTGTCTCTGACACCCTGATCGTTCTCCCCGATTCCACCGGTGAAGGCGATGCCGTCCAGGCCCCCCATTGCCGCGATCATCGACCCGGCGTGGCGCGCGATCCAGTAGGTGAAATGCGCGCGCGCAAAGACGGCGGCGTCGTCAGCGGCGGCTGAGAGCGTCCGCATGTCCCCGCTGCGCCCGGAGAGCCCGAGCAACCCGCTCTCGTCCTGCAACAGCTTGCCGGCCTGTTCCGCACCCATGCGGCGGACGAGGTGCAGCACCGCACCTGCGTCGATTTCTCCCACGCGGGTGCCCATTGTCAGCCCGTTCAGGGGGGCGAAACCCATCGTCGTGGCGACCGATTGTCCCTTGCGGATGGCGCAAAGCGAAGCGCCGTTACCGAGGTGGAGGGCCAGCAACCGCGTCGGCAAGGTTTCGCCAGTCCGGCCTTCGAAGTCGTGGACCAGGGCCGCATAGCTGATGCCGTGGAAGCCATAGCGTTGCAGGGCTTCGGTCTCGGTTCGGTTGGGCAGGGCATATCGGCGGGCCACGTCTGGATTGGTCGCGTGAAAGGCCGTGTCGAAACTGGCGATCTGCGGCAGGTCAGGCATCCGCTGCGCCACCGTGTCCATCGCGGAGAGGTGGTGCGGATTGTGCAGCGGCGCGAGCGGGACGCAGGCGGCGATTTCGTCCCGCACGGCGGATGTGATGCGCGTGGCCTCCGTCAGGGTCCGCCCGCCGTGCACGACACGGTGCGCGGCGGCCCTGAGCCGGGTGCCGGAAATCTCCTGCGCCTCAAGGACATCGAAGATCGCGACGAGCGCTGCGGCATGATCGGGCAGGTCTGTCTGCCGGACCATGCCCCTGCTGCTGGTAATTCTGGAGCGGTCCCCGATGCCGGTCGCATCCACGCGCAGGTGTTCACGCAGATCCGAGTCGAAGAGCGCCGTCTTGATGGAGGATGACCCGGCATTGATGACGAGAATCAGCGCGCCGGACATTGTCCTCAGACCGTCTGCGGACGCATGTCGTCCTTGCTGATCCCGGCGACGGAAACGGGCTTCTTCATCGCGTCACGCCGGAAGGGTTCGCCCAGTTCCTGATTGAGCAGCACTTCGATGAAGGTGGTCTTTCCCTCGTCCATCTGCGCCTTCACGGCGGTATCCAGCGCGCCCGTCAACTCCTCCATCGAAGAGACCTGCACGCCCTCGACGCCGCAGGCCTTGGCGATCTTCGAGTAATCCACATCCTGCGCCAGTTCGGTGCCGACGAAGTTGTCGTCGAACCATAGCGTCGTGTTCCGCTTTTCCGCGCCCCACTGGTAGTTGCGGAAGATGACCATGGTGATCGCCGGCCAGTCGTCGCGGGAGACCGAGACCATCTCGTTCATCGATATCCCGAAGGCGCCGTCGCCCGCGAAGCCCACGACCGGCACGTCCGGGCAGCCGATCTTGGCCCCCACGATGGCCGGGAAACCGTAGCCGCAGGGGCCGAAAAGGCCGGGGGCCAGATATTTGCGACCCGCCTCGAACATCGGGTAGGCGTTACCGATGGCGCAGTTGTTCCCGATGTCCGAGGAAATGATCGCATCCGCCGGAAGCGCCTTCTGAATCGCGCGCCACGCCA
>JBBSJO010000180.1:0-8448 GCA_038257185.1 Rhodobacterales bacterium
CCAAAGGATGTCTCACCCGCGACGGCATGCTGCACATGATGTTCAAACTCAGCCAATGCGCCGAGCAAAATTGGAGAAAGCTACGCGGCTTTGACTCCCTCGCCAAAGTCATCACAGGCGTCAAATTCAGAGACGGAATTGAAACCAAACCCGACCAGATCGCCGCATGACCAACAGCCCTCAAACACCAGATTTGACAATAGCTCCTTCGGTCGGACGGGTATTGCGATAAACTTGCCTCAAGCGAAACACAAAGTGGCACAGCAGGGCGGGAGCCAGTGTCTAGGTGTGGGAGCATGCAGCGCTAATCGCCGTCATAAGTCCAGCGATAGGAGGGCGGTGTGGGGCCCTTGTTGCGGCCACCCTGCTTGGTCTGCTCCCACGCGTGGGCAAGGATCCCGACAGAGCGCGACAGGCAGAAGAACCCGCGCGCGAGGGGCGCGGGGCAGCCAAGCTCGGCGTAGATGACCGCCGTTGCGCCGTCGATGTTGAGGGGAACGGGTTTGCCGCGTTCCTGCGCCAGATGCGCCTCGATGGCGCGGGCGATCTGGGCGTAGACGCCGGGGATGGCGCCGGTTTCCGCTGTGTCGTCGACGAGGTGCAGCAGGCGCGGGCTGCGGGGATCAGTGGGTTTATGGAAGCGGTGGCCAAAGCCGGGGAGGTAGGGGCCGTGGTCTGCCCGCCACGTGCCGAGCGCGCCGGAAAGGTCTTCGGAGCCAGCGCGTTCGACGTGGTGGTATAGCGCAATGGCCTGCTCGCCCGCGCCGCCATGGACGTCGCCGAGCATGTTGAGGCCCGTGGCCATGGCGGAGTTCAGCCCGATGCCGCAGGTGGCCGCCATGCGCGCGGCGGCGATGGAGGGGGCCTGGGGGCCGTGATCGACAGCAGAGACGAGGGCGGCCTCGAACAGATGCGCGCGGGGGCCTTTGATCGGCGTGCCCATGACCATGAGCCAGATCATCTCGGCGAAGGAGGTATGGCCGATGAGGTCCTGCACCGGGTGGCCGCGCAGGTGGATGCGGCCGGGTTCCATGTCGATGATTTTCGTGCGCCACCAGTCCGCGACGTCTGTGGTGTCGGTCATATCGTGCCCTCCTCGGCCATCCGTTGGATGTCCTGCTCGCCGTAGCCCAGATCGGTCAGGATGTCTTTGGTGTGCTGGCCAAGCGCGGGGGGCGGTGTGGCGACGCAGGGGCGTTGGTTGTCGATCTGGAAGCCTGTGGTCAGCAGGTCGATGGGATGGTCGAGGCCGGGGATGCGGTCGAATTGGGCGATGAGGTTGCGGGAGGTGATTTGGGGGTGGGCAAGGATTTCAGGGACGGTGAGGACGGGGCCCGCAGGGATGCCTTGGGCGTTGAGCGCGTGGACCCAGTGGGCGGCAGGTTTGGAGGTGAGAACGGTTTCCAGTTCCAAGCGCAACGCGTGGCGGTTGGCCTTGCGGTCCTCGCGGGTGGTGAAGCGGAGGTCGGTGAGGAGATCGGCGCGGTTCAGTAGGGTGGCGAGGGCCTGCCACTGCTCGTCCTTGTTGGCGGCGATGTTGAGGGGCGCGTCCTGCGCCTGAAAGGTGCCGGAGGGCGCAGAGGTGGGGTTCTCGTTGCCGTTCGCCTGCGGCGTGACGCCGCCGATCAGGTGGTTGGACACGACCCAACCCATGGTGGCCAGCGTCGCCTCCAGCATCGACACGTCGATGAACGCGCCACGCGGGGTGGCGTTGAGGGCGGCGGAGATGGCCATGGCCGCCGTCAGCCCGCCGATGGTGTCGGAGATGGGGTAGCCGACGCGGGTGGGCTGCGCGCCGTCGCCCGTGATCGACATGACCCCGGACGCGCCCTGGATGATCTGATCATAAGCGGGGCTGGCCGCCCATGGACCGTCCTGCCCAAAGCCGGAGATGGCGCAGTAGATCAGGGTTGGGTTGTCGGTTTTCAGGGTGTCGTAGCCAAGCCCGAGGCGGGTCATCACACCGGGGCGGAAGTTTTCGACCAGCACGTCGGAGGTGGCGACGAGGCGGCGCAGCGCCTCTTTGCCCGCCGCGTGTTTCAGGTTCAGGGTCAGGCTGCGTTTGCCCGCGTTCTGGGCGAGGAAGCTGATCCCCATACTCTTGGCGCTGAGATCTGGCGAGGCCCCGAGATTGCGGGCCAGATCGCCCCGCCCCACGGCCTCCACCTTGATGACGTCAGCCCCCAGATGCGCAAGTTGGTGGCAGGCAAACGGGCCTGCCAGCACGTTGGTCAGGTCCAGCACCCGCACCCCTTGGAGGGGCGCGGAGGCAGTTATTTCAGTCGCCATCGGCCACGCCAGCCTCTGCTGCAGCACGACGGCGGGCGCGCAACGAGCGCAGGCTTGGCAGCACCACCAGGAAGCCTGCCAGCAACAGCAGGGCCAGCGTCATCGGACGCTCCAGCAGGAAGCCGAAACCGTGATAGAGTTGCATCGCGCGGCTGAAGTTATCCTCCAGCATCGTGCCGAGGATGAACCCGATCAGTAGCGGCGCGAGGGGATAATCCGCGAAGCGCAGGATCGTCGCCACGATGCCGAAGCCCACCAGGATCAGCAACTCGGTCGAGTTGTTCTGGCCGATATAGCTGCCCATCAATGTGAAGAACAAGATGAACGGGATCAGGTAGTTGCGCGGAATGGCGAGGATTTTGGCGATGTATGGGATCAGCGGCAGGTTCAGCATCAGCAGCACCAGATTGCCGATATACATCGAGATGATGACGGCCCAGAACACGTCCGGCTCGTCGACCATCAGGCGGGGCCCTGGTTGCACGTTGAGCGCCAGGAGCGCACCCAGCAGGATCGCCGTGGTGCCGGAGCCAGGGATGCCCAGCGTCAGAAGAGGCACGAACGACCCGGTGCAGGCCGCATTGTTGGCGGTTTCCGGCGCGGCGAGGCCTTTGATCGAGCCTTTGCCGAACTCCGCCTGCTCCTCCTTGGACGCAAGGTTGCGTTCCACCGCGTAGCCGAGGAACGACGCGATGGTGGCCCCTGCCCCCGGCAGCACGCCGATGAAGAAGCCCTGCAGCGATTGCCGACCGATCACGGGCGCAATCGTGCGCGCTTCCTTGCGGCTGATGCGCAGGCCGGTGATCTTTCCGGCGGCCTGATTGGCGGCACGGGCGGGGTTCATCACCAGAAACAGCGCCTCGGGCAAAGCGAACATCGCCATTGCCAGAGTGATGAACGAGAAACCCGATTGCAGATCGAGGATGCCGAAGGTGAAGCGCGGGGTGTTCGATAGCGCGCCCTCGCCCACGGTGCCGAGGATCAGGCCCAGCAACGTCATCATTAGCGCCTTACCAACCTGCCCCGAGCCCGCGAAGGCCGCGATGGCGGACAGGCCCACGACCATCAAAGCGAAGTACTCGGCTGAGTGGAACAGCAGTGCGACCGTGGACAGGGCGGGGGCGAAGACCATCAGCAGGACCACGCCGATGGTGCCGCCGCAGAAGCTGGAAATCGCGGCGATAGTCAGCGCCTTGCCCGCCATGCCCTTCTGGGCCATCGGATAGCCATCGAAGGCGGTGGCCACGGTCCCCGCGACCCCCGGCGCGTTCAGCAGGATGGATGAGGTGGAGCCTCCGAAGATGGCCCCGTAGTAGACGCCTGACAACAGGATCAGGGCAGAGGTCGGATCGCCGAGGCCGATGGCCACGGGGATCATGATGGCGATGATCGACATGGGCCCGAGGCCGGGCAACATGCCAATGAGCGTGCCGATCAAACAGCCCGCGACGACCATTATCAGGTTGAACGGCGTGACCGCGGTGGCGATGCCGATCATGATACCTTCAAGCATTGTCCCGTCCCCTCAGAAGAACGACGGCAGCGGGCGAAGGAAGATGCCAAGCACCTCCTGCACCAGATACCAGATGGACCCGGTGGCAATCGCCGCCACGGGAATGAGGATATGAAGCTTGCGCTCACCCAGAAGGATCGCGCCCAAGGTGATGAACCCGATGGTGGAGCCGATGAAGCCCAGCGGCCGCAGGGTCATCGCGTAGGCCACCATCAGGGCCAGCAGGCCCAGCGCCTGCCCGATGTGATAATCGCCCAGCCGGGTGATATCCATCGCGCCCGCCTTGGGCGTGCTATCATCTGGGGTGGACTTGGTGAACAGGACCATCAGCCCCACGATCACGCCTGCAACGGCGAGCATCTTCGGGAAGGTGGAGGGCCAGACCGGATTGCGCTGCAGGATCGGCGGCAGCAACTGGTCCATGGTGAAGAAGGCTGCGTAGCCGTAGGCGCAACAGAGACCCACGAAGATCAGCGCGATCCAACGATCAAGCGCCATGGTGTCCCCTCCCCTAGCGTTGTTTTTGAGTTGGTGGGCTGGCTCCAGATCAAGGGGCCAGCCAATTGTTGCAGCGTGGGCAGCGGGGTGAACCCCGCCCTATGGCGCGACGGTTGCCTGCCTCCGTAGGGCGGGGTTCACCCCGCCGATCTTTCTTTACAGAAAGCCCAGATCGCGCATCAGATCACCGATCTGTTGTTCCTGGTTGGTCAGGAATTGCTCGAACTCGGCGCCGGGCAGGTAGATGTTCACCAGACCCATGCGACCGCGCACTTCTTCCCATTCGGGCGTCTCGTACATCGCGGCCAGCGTCGCCTGATAGGTGGCAACCAGCTCGTCGGACATGCCCGGTGCGGCAAAGAACCCGCGCCAGTTCACGAAATCAGCGGTGATGCCCTGCTCCGCAAAGGTCGGTGCCGCGTCATATGCGGGCACGCGCTCGGGCGCGGTGACGCCGAGGATGCGGATTTCGCCCTGTTCGGCCAGAGCGATGGCTTCCGAAAAGCCGGTCGACAGCGCGTCGATCTCGCCAGAGAGCAGACCTGCCATCGCCTCGCCACCGGCGTCATAGCCGATGTAGTTGAAGGCGGTGGGGTCTTCGCCTGCACCCTGCATCACGATGGCCGCAACAAGGTGATCCATGCCGCCCGGAACCGAGCCGCCGCCGATTGCGAAATCAAGCGGGGCTTCACGATACATCGCCAGCGCCTGCTCCATGTTCTCGATCGGGCTGTCGGCCACCACGACAAGCGCCGCATAGTCGCCCACGGTGCCCGCGATCAACGTCAGGTCACGGAAGCTCTGCGAAATCTCGCCGGTCAGGGCGCGGATCACGATGGGGGTCGAGTTGACCATCAGCACGCCATCGTTGGAGGCCGCGTTCTCAATCAGGCTGGCGATCGCAACACCGCCGCCTCCGCCAGAGAGGTTCTCATAGGTGGCCGAGCCGATCAGGCCGGCATTGGTCAGCGCCTCGCCGGTGCCGCGCGCGGTGCCGTCCCAGCCGCCACCGGCGCCGCCGGGGATCAGGAAGTGAATGCTGTCGAGCATCTGGTGGCCATCGGCCTGTGCAGAGCCAGTAAATGCCACCATTGCGGCAGCCGCCGTCATAACGACGCGACGGGTCATTTTCATTGAGTATCCTCCCATTTGACAGGGCGTCCTTCGACACCCATTGATTCAGTATGGCACATGAAGCTGACAAAAGCCTGACATGGGGGGAGTGACGGCCAGATGCGGTTCCTACTCGTTGAAGACAATACGGAATTGGCCGAAGCGGTGGTGCAGCGGCTGGGGCTGGATGGCCATGCCGTCGATCATGCGGCCACGCTGGCGGCGGCGGAGGATTGTCTGGCGGTGGCGGAATACGACCTGATTCTGCTGGATGTGATGCTTCCCGACGGGGACGGGCGTGATTTTCTGGCGCGATCGCGCGACAAGATCACTACGCCGGTAATTGTGCTGACGGCACGGAGCCAGATTTCGGACCGGGTGGGCGCGCTCGATCAGGGCGCGGATGATTACATCACCAAGCCGTTCGATTTTTCCGAGCTGGAGGCGCGGTGCCGCGCCGTGTTGCGCAGGCGCGGCGGCTCGGCCAAGAAAGAGGTGACGTTGGGAGCGGCGGTGTTCGACCCGATGGCAGGTACGCTGCGGGTGGGCGATGAGGTGCTGGACCTGCGCAACCGGGAGTTGCGACTGCTGGAGGCGTTCGCGCGCAATCCCGGCCAGATCCTGTCGAAATCGCAGCTTCTGGACCGGCTGTTCAGTGCCGATGCTGAGGTGACGGAGAACGCGATCGAGGTCTATGTGGGGCGGTTGCGGCGCAAGCTCGATGGCGCGGGCGTGCGGATCGAGACGGTGCGCGGCCTCGGCTACAGGATGTCGGTATGAGGGTGAACCTACGCAAGCCGTGGTCCATCGGGCGCAAACTGACGCTGGCGCTGGCGGCGATTGCGGCACTGTTGGCGCTGGTATCGTGGGGCATGATCACCAGCTTCGCGCGCGAAGCGGCGGGGCGGACGCAGGATAACATCCTCGCGGCTTCCGCCACCTCCATCGCCGAAACGCTGCGGTCCGAGGCGGGCGCGGTCCGGTTGGAATTGCCCTATGCCGCCTTCTCCATGCTCGGCGCGATCAGCGAGGATCGGGTATTCTACCGCGTCACGGCGGGGGCGGAGGTACTGACTGGCTACGCCGATCTGGAGGGGCCGGGCGCGCGCCCCGGAGAGGCGCAGTTCGCCACCCTGCCGTACCGCGACACGGTGGTGCGTGCGGTCAGTGTGATGCGCGTGATCGTCAGCGGCGGAGAGGCGCTGGCGATCACGGTGACGGTGGCGCAGACGCGTGGCGGCGTGGAGGGGATCGCGGCTGGCCTGTCGCGGCAGGCGGGATTGGTGTCGCTGGTGGTGTTCGCCATGGCGGTGGGATTGTCGGCGTTCGCAGTGCGCGCATCATTGCGGCCGCTGACGGTGATGGCGCAATCGGTAGCCGCACGGGGGCCGTCGGATCTGCGCCCCCTACGCAGGCCAGCACCCGCCGAATTGGCGCCGTTGGTGGCGGCGTTGAACCGGTTGATGGAGCGGTTAGGGGGATCCATCCGCCGCTCGGAGGATTTCATCACCGAAGCCGCGCACCGGGTCCGCACGCCCTTGGCGATCGTGCGCGTGCAGGCTGAAATCGCACTGCATTCGGTGGAGGAGGAGTCGCAGAAGCAGACCCTGCGCCGGGTGATCCGGGCGGTGGACGAATCCTCGCGCTCCGCCGGTCAGATGCTGGACCATGCCATGGTGTCGTTCCGGGCCGACGATCTGGAGCGTGAGCGGGTAGATCTGCCGGGGCTGGTCAGCGGTGTGGCGGAGGCGTTGCGGCCCACGGCCGAGATGAAGGACATCGACATCGCGCTGGACCTGTCGCCAGCTGCGGTGCTGGGGGATGCGATCCTGTTGCAGAACGCGCTGCGCAATGTGCTTGATAATGCGATCAAGTATTCGCCCGCGGAAACGGTGGTACGGGTGAGTGTGATGAAGGACGGTGGCGAGGTGCGGATTGCGGTGAGTGATGAAGGGCCGGGGTTTGGCGAAGGCCCGGCGGCGCATCTGACGGAGCGGTTCAAGCGCGGCGAGAAGGTGCAAGGGATTGTCGGCTCGGGTCTTGGACTGACCATCGCGGAGGAGGCGGTGGCGGCCCATAGCGGGCGGCTGGATTTGCGCGTAGCGGAAGGGGGTGGTGCATGTGTGTCGTTGATTTTGCCCGGAGTTTGAGGGTTGCAGTGGGCGCGGCGCTCCTTGCCGTCCTTGCCGCCGGCGCGGTGTCAGCGCAGGGCTTCGAGATCGAGGGTCGCAGGCTCTATCCCGGCACCGGAGAGGCGGTGTTGCGGGTGATCTCGACCGCCGATCTGGAGGTGTTCGAGCCGTTCGTCTTGCGGTTTCAGGCCGCCAACCCGGGCATCGGCATCGACTATGTCACCGCGTCGTCCGCAGAGCTGAACCGCGCGATTCGGGGCGGGGCCGCGTTCGATCTGGCGTTGTCGTCCGCCATGGATCTGCAATTCACACTGGCCAATGACGGGTTGGCGCAAAGCTACCACTCCACTGTCACGGACAGCCTGCCGGACTGGGCGCGGTGGCGCGATCAGTTGTTCGCCTTCACCGCCGAGCCTGCTGTGATCATAATGAACGAGGCGGCGTTCGAGGGGTTGGAGGTGCCGCGCACGAGGGCCGAACTGGTCACGGTATTGCGCGACAATCCGGGGCGATTTGCGGGGCGGGTTGGGACCTATGATCCGCATACAAGTGGGCTTGGTTATCTGTTTGCGACGCAGGAGGCGCGGGCGTCGGACGCCTATTGGCGGTTGACGGAGGTGATGGGGCGGCTTGATGCGCGGCTCTATTGTTGCTCGGCGCAGATGATCGACGATGTGGCCTCGGGGCAGCTGGCTTTGGCATATAATGTTCTCGGATCCTACGCCGCGCAGCGGTTGGATGGAGATGAGGGGTTGGCGGTTCTGGTGCTGGAGGATTTTGCCAATGTGATGCTGCGCACGGCCTTGATCCCGGCCACAGCGGTGGAGATCGAGGCCGCGGGACGGATGCTGGATGCGTTGTTGCGCGAAGGGCTGTCGCAGGGGGCAGAACCGGTGTTGCCGC
>JBBSJO010000181.1:0-8412 GCA_038257185.1 Rhodobacterales bacterium
GGCTGACCGACTGGGGCATCGGTTATGTCGTGTTCAACGACCACCTGCCGAACGACAGGCTGGCGGCGGGGGAGGGGCCGAAGAACCTCATCGGACAGGCGCTGAAGGCCGGCCGCAGCCCCGACGCGCACCTGCGTCTGATGCAGGGTCTCTACGCCGCGCGGGACGAGGTGCCGGACGCGCTGGACTGGCTCTGCGCACAACTGGCGAAAACGGGCGTGCGGATGGGCAGCCACGACGATTATAGCGCCGAGGGTCGCGCTGCCTGGCGCGCGCGCGGCGTGACGCTGGCGGAATTTCCCGAGACGATGGCGGCGGCAGAGGCGGCACATGCGGCGGGCGATACGGTCATCATGGGCTCGCCCAACGTGGTGCGGGGCGGGTCGCACAAGGGCAACCTCTCCGCGCTCGATCTGATTTCGATGGGGATGTGCGATGCGCTGGCGTCGGATTACCATTCTCCCTCGCCGCGACGTGCTGCGATGATGCTGGCGCAGACAGCGGTGACGGACCTCGCCGGGGCTTGGCGGCTTGTCTCGGAGGGGCCTGCGGCGGTGCTGGGCCTGACGGACAGGGGCAGGCTGGAACCCGGTCTGCGCGCCGATCTGGTAGTGCTGGAGGCCACGACGGGCCGCGTCGCCGCCACCTTCTCGGGCGGGCGGGCGTCCTTCATGACGGGCGCGGTGGTGGAGCGGTTCCTGGGCTGAGGCTCAGCGCGTGATGCGGTTGACGTGGCCCATCTTGCGGCCCGGCTTCGTTTCCGCCTTGCCGTAGAGATGCAGGCTGGTGTCTTTCTGCCGCGCGAGGCCTTCTACACGATCCATGTCCGCGCCGATCAGGTTCTCCATCACCACGTCCGCGTAGCGTGACCCGTCGCCCAGCGGCCAGCCGGTGATCGCGCGGATGTGCTGTTCGAACTGGTCCACGCTGCAACCGTTCTGGGTCCAGTGGCCGGAGTTGTGGACGCGGGGCGCGATCTCGTTGACGATGAGCCCCTTGGGCGTGACGAAAAGCTCGACACCCAACACGCCGACATAATCGAGCGCGTTCAGGACTTTCGCCGCGATCAACACGGCGTCGGTGCGCTGCGCCGCGCTCAACCGGGCAGGGACGGTGGTGGTCCGCAGGATACCCTCGCGGTGGACATTCTCGCCCGGATCGAAGCAGGCGACTTCGCCCGAGTTGCCCCGCGCCGCGATGACGGAGACCTCATGCGTGAAATCGACGAAACCTTCGAGGATCGCGGGGGCACCCGCAAGGTCGGCAAGAGCGCGCTCCGCATCATCCGCGCCCGTCAGCCGGGACTGGCCCTTGCCGTCATAGCCGAAGCGGCGCGTCTTGAGGATGGAGGGGGTGCCGATCGTCTCCAACGCGCGGGCGAGGGCGGCGGCATCGGGGATGTCTGCGAAGGGGGCGACGGTCAAGCCGAGGCCTTGCAGAAAGGTCTTTTCCGTCAGCCTGTCCTGCGAGATGCGCAGCGCCTCGCGTCCCGGTCGGATCGGAACGATGGCTTCGATCCTGTCCAGCGCTTCGGTCGGGACGTTCTCGAACTCAAAAGTCACGACATCGCAGGATCGCGCGAAAGCCGTCAGTGCCGCCGCGTCGTCGTAGGGTGCGGTTGTCAGCCGGTGCGCGACCTGTGCGGCCGGTGGTTCAGCGCCCGGTTCATAGATGTGGCAGGCAAAGCCGAGCCGGGCAGCAGCCACCGACAGCATGCGGCCCAACTGACCGCCGCCCAGGATTCCGATGGTGCTGCCTGTGGGCAGGGGATCAGTCGTCACTGGGGCTCTCCGGGATCGAGGCGCTCAGCGCGGCGCGCCAGGCGTCGAGACGCTCGGCAATGGCTGTATCCTTAAGCGCGAGAATGCCCGCCGCCATAAGTGCCGCGTTCGCAGCACCTGTGGCCCCGATCGCCATCGTGGCAACAGGATAACCGCGCGGCATCTGGAGGATCGAATAGAGCGAATCTACGCCCGACAGCGCCTTGGTCAGCACCGGCACGCCGATCACCGGCACGCGGGTCTTCGACGCCATCATGCCTGGCAGATGCGCGGCCCCGCCGGCCCCTGCAATGATCACCTGCAAGCCCCGGTCCACGGCGGTCTTGCCATATTCCCACAAGCGGTCCGGCGTGCGATGCGCGGAAACGATCCGCGTCTCATAGGCAATCGCAAGCTCATCCAGCAGGACGGCGGCCTGCTTCATGGTGTCCCAATCCGACTGGGAGCCCATGATGATGCCGACAGGGGGGGTGGTCATGTGGGCTCTATCCCTTTGGTCAAGGAGCGCGCACTATAGCCAAGTGCGATACCGGCGCAACGGCCATGCTCAGGCGATGATATCGGGGGTCAGGCGGTCGTCGATCCGGGCGATCATGTCCTTGAGCCAGAGCTTGCGCTTCTTGAGACGCTGCAGCGTCAACTGGTCCCCGGGAGTGCTTGCGGTAATCGCATGGATCTTGGCGTCCAGTTCCCGATGCTCGCGACGAAACACCGCAAGTTCGACACGCAGCACATCATCGTTCTTCATGGACAGGTCGGTGGGCGCGTTCATGTATAAAGTGATTCCGTCTGCTCTCGGTCCCGCAATATAGGCAGCTTAACGCGATCCGCATACCCCTTGCGCTCATGGGGGCCGGCCCCCATATTTGCTACAGGCGGCTGCCGTATCCGGGGCCTCCTACTTGACTGTCGCTTGAGAGATAAGGACGTGTCGCATGACGAAACTGACGCTCGCCTCATATCCCCACATGCTGGGATTTGAGCAATTGGAACGGGTGCTGGAACGCACCGCAAAGGGTGGCAACGAAGGCTATCCCCCGTTCAACATCGAACAGACCTCGGATTTCAGCTATCGCATCACGCTGGCCGTTGCAGGTTTTTCGGAACTGGACCTTGCCATAACCGTTGAGGACCGACAGCTGGTCATCCGGGGCCGCCAGAGTGATGACATCGCAGAGCGGGTCTTCCTCCACCGGGGCATCGCCGCGCGACAGTTCCAGCGCTCCTTCGTGCTGGCCGATGGTGTCAAAGTCGGGGAAGCGAAAATGGAAAACGGTCTGCTGCACGTGGATCTGACACGTGCGAAGCCGGAAACGGTCGTTCAGACGATCAAGATCAAGAAAGGCTAGGACCATGCAAGACATCAATGCTGCAGCCAAGGACCGGACGGTCTACGTGAAAAGTATCGCCGTCTCCGATCTGCCCCGCGAAGTGCGCGATCAGGCGGAGGGGCTTGAGCTCATCTACGCCGTTCACGATGCCGAAGGGCAGCAACTGGCCCTCGTCGGGGACCGCAAGCTGGCCTTCACGCTGGCGCGGGAGCATGACTATGCGCCCGTCATGGTGCACTGATCTGCCGTTGGATTTGACAACCTGACCGGGGCCGCAGTTTCTTCTGCGGCCCTTTGCTTTTGCGGATACCGCCATGAAATACGATTTCGACTGGGTAGATGCTTTCACGGACAAGCCCTTCGGCGGGAATGGCTGCGCGGTCGTGCACGGCGGCGCGGGGCTGAGTGATGAACTCTGCATGGCCTATTTGCGCGAGACATCGCTGGTGGAATGCACCTTCACCGGACCCTCGGACCTGGCCGATCTGCGGGTCAGATATTTCCTCGCCAGCCGCGAAATCCCTTTTGCGGGTCATCCCACCATCGCGACGGTTGCCGCCCTGCGGCATCGTGGACTGGTCGGAGACGGTGTCCTGACACTGGAAACCGGGGCGGGAAACGTGGCGATAGAGGTTGCCGGGGACCTCATCACCATGACCCAGATCGCCCCGGTTTTCGGGGCGACGATCCCGCCCGCAATCGTGGCGGCAGTGGGCGGGCTGACAGCAGAGGAGATTGTCGGTGTGCCGCAGATCGTCTCCACCGGGCTGCCGTTCTGCATCACCGTCCTGCGGGACCGCGCGGTGCTGGAGCGGCTGCGGCTCGATGCACACGCACTTGCTGCCTACATGGCGCACCTGGCGCAGGCGCAGGACGACATGATGGAACCCTTCTGGGTGACCATGCAGGGCGCACCTGCTGCAGGGAGCACCTTCTCGCGGCTGCTGCTGGCCCCGCCCAGCCCGCCCGAAGACCCTTTCACCGGCTCCGCGACGGGGGCGATGGCGGCCTATCTCTGGAAGCACGGGCTTTTGGAACACCCGTGTTTCACCGCAGAACAGGGGCATGGTCTTGGCCGTCCCGGCACGGCGCAGGTCGAGGTGCTGGGGCCGCGCAATGCGATCACCGGGGTCAGAGTCGGCGGGCAGGGCACGATGATCATGTCGGGATCGGTTTTCATGCCCGACTGAGGGCGCTATCAAGGCACTTCGGGAAGGTCCTGAAGCATCCCGTGACGCGACTATCCCAAGATCGCATAATGCGGCAGGACACTGGTGATACAGATTATTCCCGAAGTCCCATAAGGGTGCACCCGACCGGAGAATGCGATGACCGAGCCTGCGATTGCGATCCTGCCCTATGGGTCGAAACAGGGCCCGGCGCTGCCGGGGCGACCCCTTGACGATTTGGATTGGCCGCTTGGACGCCCGAACCGATTGCAGCACGGGACGGTCGCGGACCTTCTGCCTGACGACCACCTGATCCTCTATCCAAAGACCGCAATGCATCTGCAATTGCGCCGGGGCATAAGGGCGCGGGTCTCCGTCATGGTTGTCGAACCTTCGGTCATCCATGCACGGCACCTGAAGTTGCTGCGCTGGACATGGCGGCGTTTCCACCGCGTCCTCACCCATGACGATGCCCTGCTCGCCGCGATCCCGAACGGCATCTTCCATGCCTTCGGTTCGACATGGGTGCCCGATTACGCAGCGCTGGACATCCACAAGACCGCCGCCATGTCGCTCATCGCCTCTGCAAAGCGCGACTTCGAGGGCCACCGCCTGCGCCACGAGATGGTGGATTTCGTGCAGGCCGAGGGGCATGACGTGGCCATCCTGGGGCGCGGCTATGCGCCTTTCGGGCACAAGTCGGAGGGTCTCGCACCCTATCGCTTTTCGGTGGTAATCGAGAACATCCGAGAGCGGAACTACTTCACCGAGAAGATCGTCGATGCCGTGCTCTGCGAGACGGTCCCGATCTACTGGGGCTGCCCCAACATCGGCGATTTCATCGACCCCCGCGCAATGCTGGTCTGTCAGGACGCGGCCGAGATGAAACAGGCGATTCGAAACGTAACCACCGCGCAATACGACGCGATGACTCCCGCCTTGCGCGCCGCGAAATCGCAGGCCGCCCATTGGGGGGATATGGAAGGCCGCGCGGCGCGGGCCTTGCGCGACAGTCTCTGAAATGAAAAACGCAGCCCCCCAGGGGCTGCGTTTTCACTCGTTCTGCGGGCGGGATCAGCCCTTGATCAAGCCCATGTTTTCCAGCTTAAGCAGAACCTGATGGGCGCAGTTGTCGACCTCGACATTCTCCGTGTCCAGCGACAGTTCAGGATTCGCAGGCACATCGTAGGGGTCTGAAATGCCTGTAAATTCCTTGATCTTGCCTTCCCGCGCAAGCTTGTAGAGCCCCTTGCGGTCGCGCCGCTCGCATTCCTCGATGGAGGTGGCGACATGCACTTCGACAAAGGCCCCGAAGCTCTCCACATCCTCGCGCACTGCGCGGCGCGTGGTCGCATAGGGCGCGATGGGCGCGCAGATCGCAATGCCGCCGTTCTTGGTGATCTCGCTCGCGACATAGCCGATGCGGCGGATGTTCAGGTCGCGGTGCTCCTTGCTGAAGCCCAGCTCGCTCGACAGGTTCTTGCGGACGATATCCCCGTCCAGCAGCGTCACGGGACGCCCCCCCATCTCCATCAGCTTGACCATCAGCGCATTGGCGATCGTGGACTTGCCCGAGCCGGAGAAGCCGGTGAAGAACACGGTGAACCCCTGCTGGCTGCGTGGCGGCCGCGTGCGGCGCAACTCCCTGACCACTTCGGGGAAAGAGAACCACTCGGGAATCTCCAGCCCCTCCGCCAGCCGCCGACGCAGTTCGGTGCCGGAAATGTCGAGGATCGTATCGCCCTCGGGCACTTCGCTCACGGGGTAATACTGGGCCTTTTCCTGCACATAGACCATGTGCTTGAAGTCGACCATCTCCAGCCCGATTTCTTCTTCGTGCGTCTTGAACAGCTCCTGCGCCTCGTAGGGGCCGTAGAAATCCTTGCCTTCGCTGTTCTTGCCGGGGCCCGCGTGATCGCGGCCGACGATGAAATGCGTGCAGCCGTGGTTGGCGCGGATCAGCCCGTGCCAGACCGCCTCGCGCGGACCGGCCATCCGCATTGCGAGGTTCAGCAGAGACATGGTGGTGGTGGCCGCCGGGTACTGGTCCAGCACCGCCTCGTAGCAGCGCACACGGGTGAAGTGATCCACGTCGCCGGGTTTCGTCATGCCCACCACGGGATGGATCAGCAGGTTGGCCTGCGCTTCCCGCGCGGCGCGGAAGGTCAGTTCCTGATGCGCCCGGTGCAGGGGGTTGCGGGTCTGGAACGCCACGACGCGCCGCCAGCCCACCTTGCGGAAAAAGGCGCGCAGCTCGTTCGGCGTATCACGCCGGGCGCGGAAATCGTAGTGCACCGGCTGCTGGATGCCGGTGACAGGGCCGCCGAGATAAACCTGGCTTGCGTGATTATGCAGGTAGTTCACTGCCGGATGCGCGCTGTCGTCCGCACCAAAGACCATCTTCGCCTCGCGCGCCTTGTCGGGCGTCCAGCGGTCCGTGACCGTCATGGTGGCGAGGATCACGCCTTCCTGATCGCGCAGGGCAATGTCCTGACCCAGCTCCAGCTTCTCCGCAAAATCGGAGGTGACATCCAGAGTGATCGGGATCGGCCAGAGCGCCCCGCTGGCCAGCCGCATGTTTTCCACAACGCCGTCGTAATCCGCCTCGCTCAGGAACCCCTTGAGCGGATTGAAACCGCCGTTCATCAGCAACTCCAGATCGCAGATCTGGCGCGGGGTCAGGTCGTGGCTGACGAGGTTGCCCGCCTCGGTCTTCAGTTTCTGGGCGGACTCATAGGAAACGTAGAGTTCGGGGATCGGGGCAAGGTTGGGGGTTTGCATCATTTCTCACATCAGTCCGAGGGGGTTTGGGCGCGTCCTAGCCCCAGCACCCAATGAAGTTCAAGCTCTTCCCGCAGGTCCGGGCGGATTATGAGGCTGAACCGCGGCGATCCTGCGATCTTTCGCCCATTTCAATTGGATCAGACGCTCTCCCTGACCTCGGCCCCGTAACCCAGCGGCAGCGAGGTGTCCTTGCCTGCGTCATCTCCGACTTCCGCAAGGAACCGCTCCGCCTCCAGCGCCGCCATGCACCCCATACCTGCGCTGGTCACCGCCTGCCGGTACTTGTGGTCGGTCAGGTCGCCCGCGGCAAAGACACCCGGGATGGAGGTTTCCGTGCTGTCGGGCTTGGTCACGACATAGCCACCCATATGGGTCTCCAGCACGTCCTTGACCAACTCGTTGGAAGGCGCGTGGCCGATGGCGATGAACACCCCCTTGGCCGGGATATCGGTGATCTCGCCGGTCTCGACGTGCCTGACCTTGACGCCTTCGACGCCCAGCGGGCTGTCGGTGCCATAGACCTCGTCCAGCGTGTGGAACCACAGGGGCTCGATCTTGGGGTTCTTCATCAGGCGGTCAATCAGGATCTTCTCCGCGCGCAGCTCGTCCCGCCGGTGCACCAGCGTCACCTTGGACGCGAAGTTGGTCAGGAACAATGCCTCCTCCACGGCCGTGTTGCCACCGCCGATCACCACGATTTCGGCCCCGCGATAGAAGAACCCGTCACAGGTGGCGCATGCCGAAACGCCGAACCCCTTGAACTTGTCCTCCGACGCCAGCCCCAGCCACTTCGCGCGCGCCCCTGTCGCCAGAATGACGGCATCGGCCACATAGGTCGTGCCGCTGTCCCCCTTGGCGTGGAAAGGGCGGCTCGACAGATCCAGATCGGTGATGATGTCACCGATGATCTCCGTCCCCATGGCCTTGGCATGCGCTTCCATGCGGATCATCAGATCCGGTCCCTGTACCTCGCTGTCACCCGGCCAGTTCTCGACTTCTGTCGTGGTCGTCAACTGGCCACCGGGCTCGATCCCCTGCACGAGAATCGGCTCCAGCATCGCGCGACTGGCATAGACGCCAGCGGTATACCCCGCGGGGCCCGAGCCGATGATCAGAACCTTGGTCTTGCGTGTCTCGGCCATGTCAGCCCCCTGAAATCCAATTGCAGCCCAGATGATATAAACCCGGACCGTGCAACCTTAAACCCCTTCTTCCCCTTCACCCTTTCTTCAAATACCGATGCACCTGCGGTGCCGCGCAGCGCGACGCCCGTGGTGCCCCCCCCCCCCCGCCCACCGCAGGTGCCGGAGAATTTTCAATTCTCCGTCCCGACCCCAAACCGGGAAC
>JBBSJO010000182.1:0-8401 GCA_038257185.1 Rhodobacterales bacterium
AAGCCTGTCGGCCCGCGCAACTCGATGAGTTCGAGCGCTGCCTGAATCAGGGCCTGTCGCAGGTTACCGTGATGGTAGCCGCGTTTAGACATCCCAGATGTCCGGCCCGCCGCAGATGCTTTGGTCGATCTGGCCGATGGCCTTGGGGTCTTTCTGAGGGTAGTCGAAGGCGCTGAGCACCACCCGCATCGCATTGAGCCGCGCGCGGCGCTTGTCATCCGAGCGGATGACGGTCCAGGGCGCGGCCTTGGTATGACTGCGGGTCAGCGTATCGAGGATCGCAGTGGAATAGGCGTCCCAAAGCGGCAGACCCTTGACGTCGATCATGCTGAGCTTCCACTGCTTCAGCGGATCGCTTTCCCGCGCGAGCATCCGGCGCAGCTGTTCGGCGCGCCCGACGTTCAGCCAGAACTTGAAGAGGTGGATGCCGTCCTCGACGAGCATTTCCTCGAAGGGGTTTACCTGGGCGAAGAAATGTTCGCGCTGTTTGGGTGTGCAAAAGCCGAAAACCGGTTCGACCACGCCCCGGTTGTACCAGGAGCGGTCGAAGAACACGATCTCGCCCGCAGTGGGCATGTGCTTGACGTAGCGCTGGAAATACCACTCACCCTGTTCGGTCTCGGTCGGTTTGGAGAGCGCCACGACCCGGGCGCCGCGTGGGTTGAGGTTCTCGCGCAGCCGCCCGATGGTGCCGCCCTTGCCCGCGGCATCGCGGCCCTCGAAGACCATGGCGATGCGGGTGCCGCTGTCGCGCACCCAGGCCTGCAGCTTGACCAGCTCGATCTGCAGTTTCTCGTAGTCCTTGTCGTAGACCTTGCGCGCCAGCCTTTCGCCGTGGGGATACCGCCCCCCCAGGATGTCCGACTTGTCCGCGCGGCGGATCTCGTTGCGAATCTCCTCCGGGGCGTCGTTCTCGAAATAGGCACTGATCGCGCCGTCAAAGGGCAGGTCCATGGGGGCCTCCGGGTTGGGTGTTACGCATTCAATATGGGATGTTAAGGGGCTTAACGCAAACCCGCGCGTGTGCTGGCGCGGTCGATCGCATCCACCACCTCCTGTGGCTGGATGTGGTGGGGCATGTGGCCGACACCGGGCAGGAGTTTCAGCCGGGCGGTGGGCACGTCCCTGACGAAGACCTCGGCATGGATATGGGCAGGCACGATGTTGTCGGTGGTGCCGTGGACCAGCTCGATTGGCATGGTCAGATGGTCGTACTCCTGCTTCATCTGCAGCATGTGCGGCAGCAGGGAATTCACCTGTTGGGCATTGCCCCGCATCGACTTGCGCCGCAGAGCGAGGTCGGTGCCGATATAGGCGGCATATCCCTCGGGGGCCTCCTGCGGGGCAAAGATGCTCTCGATGCTGGAGGTGACGATGCTTTCGGGGACAAAGGCGGTTGCCAGCGGGATCACCAGCGCGCCTCCCCAGGCTGATCCGGTGACCTGATAAAGCAGGCCGAGACTGCCCGGCCAGGGCTCGGAGGCGGCGGAGACCAGCACCAGTGCGGCAGTCATGTCGGGATAGGCCAGCCCCCAGGCGACCGCCACTGACCCGCCGTAGGAATGGCCCAGCACGATGGGGTTCGTGGCACCTACCTGCAGAACAGCGTCGTGGAGCAGCGCGGCCTGTTCCTGCGGCGTCTCGGAGGTGCCGTTCCAGGCGCCTGCGTTGCCGGGCAGGCGATCCGTCCAACCCAGCCCCGGACGGTCGACCATGATGACCCGGTAGCTGTCGGTCAGACGGTCCGCGAGATCGAAGGTCATGTCGCGCAGGTTGCCGCTTGCCCCATGAATCAGTACGAGGTCGGGGGCGGTTCCGGCCTCCTGACCCTTGATCAAGACATGCACCTTGACCCCGTCCACATCGAGGATCTGCCCAAGCGGCGGGTAGTCGCGTTCCGCCTCGGCCTCCCGGGCGGTGGCGCGCCACTGGGTCAGGACGATCATTCCCAGGACGAGGGCCAGCAGCGCGATGAGCACCCTAACGTCCAATGGCGTCGAGGTCATAGGGCGTGGACTGGTAGATTTCGTTGATCCAGTTGCCGTAAAGCAGATGCGCGTGGCTGCGCCAGCGATTGGTGGGCATCACGGATGGGTCATCGCCCGGGTAGTAGTTGCAGGGCACGTTGATGGGCGTGCCTGCCTGCACGTCGCGGTCGTATTCCTGTTTCAGCGTGTCGCGGTCATATTCGAAGTGGTTGAAGACATAGAGCGCGCGGTGGTTTGCGTCCTCGATCAGGCAGGGGCCGACCTCGTCGCTGGCAAGCAGCGTGATGAGACCGGGATGCGCGTCGACCTCGGCCTGTTTCATCTCCGTCCAGCGCGAGACAGGGACCACGCAGTCGTCCGAGAAGCCGCGCAGGTACGGTGAGGCGGGGGCGCAGTTGCTGTGGCGGAAACAGCCGAAGGCCTTGGCGTCCAGCATGTGCTTGGCGACGCCGTGGAAGTGGTGGATCATCGCCATGCCGCCCCAGCAGACGCCGAAGGTGGAATGCACGTTGGTCTGGGTCCAGTCCATCACGCGCTTGAGCTCGTCCCAATAGGTCACGTCCTCGAAGGGCATGTGTTCGATGGGCGCGCCGGTGATGATCAGCCCGTCGTATTTCTCTTTCCAGACGCTTGAGACAGGGCGGTAGAAGCTCTTCATGTGTTCGGCGGCAGTATTGCGCGTCTTGTGATCGGACATCCGCAGCAGGCTCAGTTCGATCTGCAGCGGCGTGGCCCCGATCAGGCGGGCGAACTGGTTCTCGGTCTGGATTTTCTTCGGCATCAGGTTGAGCAAGGCGATGCGCAGCGGACGGATGTCCTGACTGGCCGCAAGCTCTTCGTCCACGACCATCACACCCTCGCGCTTGAGCACGGCGAAGGCAGGCAGTTTTGCGGGGATCTTGATGGGCATGGGCTTTGGTCAATCGGTCCTGTGAGGGGCTTAGATAGACCGCGCGGGGGTGCGTGCCAAGGGGCAGTGGCCCGCTGGCCCTCGGGAGGCCTGAATTCCGCGTGATCAGACGGGAGGCAGGCGCACCGTCCCGTCCGTGAAGTTCTGGCGCAGGCCAAAGGGGGGGCGTTCCCCTAAGGCAGGCAACCCGCGATCAGATCGGTGAAATCGCTCTCCCCCTGGAGTTTGGCGATCTGATCGGCGGTGATTGTCACGCCCCATTTCGCCATCGCCTCATAGCGGGGCTGGCGGTGGGACAGCGCCTTTGCGTAGGTCCAGCGGATGAAGGTATCGGGATCAACGTCCGCCTCCACGCAGTTGTTTTCGCTCAGGTAATCCTGCCAGACTTTCGCCAGAAACGCGGGCTGGTAGGCCATCGGTTTGGGAGCCTTGTCGAAGCGGCGGATCAGTTCCTGCGTATGGGCAGCGTCGCCCTTGATCCAGACCAGGAGGCATTCCTCGGAGAGCGCGGTCAGCAGCGGGTCGGCGGGGTCTTCGGCATCGACCCACTCACAGATCGACCCGCCGGTGTCGCAGATGAAATGGTCGTATCCGTAAAGCCTCTGCGCGCGGGCCGCGAAATGGCCGGTATCAAGCAGGGCCGCGATCTCTGCCTGCCGAAAGGCTTCCTGCCGCAGGGCGTAGTCGGCCATGGGCAGACCGCCTTTGCCCTCCGCACCTGGCTTGCCCAGCCAGGTGGCGACGGGGGTCAGGTTCTCGAAGGTGATGTTGGAGCCGATGTAGATCGAATCGCTGAGCAGCAGGTCGCGCAAGAAGGGTACCTTCATCGCCTCGGCCTTGGCATTGTCGGCGATGGTCTCGCCCAGGTAGCGGGTGCCGATGCGGTAATCGATGGAGTAGTGGAACCAGTCGCCGGACTGCCGCAGCAGGCCTGACAGGTGTGTTTTGCCCAGGCCGGACATGCCGAAGACAAGGACTTTGCGATGTGGTTCGGCGCGCCATTCCTGGGCGGTGGGATAGAGCATGGCGGGTGTCCGGTCTGTTCAGGGTTGCCCCTGACTAACCTGTTGCCGCATCAGACGCCAGATGCGGCCATCGAGCACCAAAAGCCCGAGAGCCAAGAGCGTGAAGCCCGCATAGGCAGCCGGGCGCAGGGTCTCCTCCAGCACCAGCACGCCCAGCAGGATCGCGATAGGTGAGACCAGCAGCGTGACCAGCATCAGATTGCCACTGCCGGCCATGGCCAGCACGCGGTAATAGAGCAGGTAGGCCAGCGCTGTCCCCATGATCGCGAAGTAGGCGATGGCCAGGAGGGTGGGCATGCGCAGATCCAACGTCATCGGCCCCTCGACCGTCCAGGCCAGCGGCACCATGAAGATCGCGGCCCCGGTCACCATCCCGGCGGCGGCGACCTGCGGGGGTTGGCCCGACAGCATCTTGCGTCCCCAGACAGAGGCCAGCGCATAGGAGATCGTGGCCCCGATCACCGCCAGCTGCGCCAGCGAGCGTATGTCGAAACTGCGCAGGTTCTCCAGCCCGATGGCGGTGGCCACGCCAGCAAATCCGAGGCTGACACCGATGGCCTTTCGCGTCGTGATGCGCTCGTCGGCAAAGAAGATCGCGGCGGCGAGCACGCCGAAGATCGCCGTGGCTGCGTTCAGGATGGAGGTAAGGCCGCTTGCAATGTGCAGCTGCCCCCAGGACAGCAGGGTGAAGGGTATCGCGTTGTTGAGCACCCCCATTGCAACAAATGCCCCCCAGACGCGCGGTTGGCGCGGGATCGGCAGGCGCAGGAGCGCCACGGCGGACCACAGGATCAGCATGGCCCAGAAGACCCGGTGCGCCACCACCGTCAGCGGCCCGATCTCGTCCAGCGCGATGCGGGTGGACAGGAACGACGCCCCCCAGATCAGCGCCAGAAGCATCATTTCGGCCCAGGCGCGGGGGGATATGGATTTCTGTGGCTTCATCGGTTCCGTCTAGGCCCGTTCCGCGCCCGGCGCGACCCGTTTATTGCGCAAGACGGCAACTTGCCCGTCACTTGGGTTCGGCAGGCCTCGCCTGTGTCGGATGCGCCCTGAGAAAGGACAGCTGGAGTCTATCCCGACGATGGGCACTGCGCTATCACAGGTCCCGGGTGAAACGCTGCCCAGCAGTGCCGGAGGGGGCCACCGGCTTGTTCGTCATACGTTTGTCGTCCCGGCAGTCATGGACACCGCTGCAACGGCAGGGGGCATCGTATCTCAAGAGGCTACGGCGGGGCCGGTCATTTCGTGACGCCCGGGAAAGGCTGACAGGGCAGAGGTCAATGTTGCAGTTGCGCGACAGGGGGCGTTCGGGTCTCGACCCAGATGTTGAGGTAGTTGCCCGCGAAGATCACAGCGGCACCGACGAAGACCCAGACATCCAGGGCTTCCGCATAGACCAGCATGCCGATCACGGCGATCACCGGCAGGCGCACGAAGTCGATGGGCACCACCACCGTGGCAGGGGCGATGGCAAGGGCGTTGGTGAGGCAAAAATGCGCCAGCAGGCCACAAAAGCCGATCAGCGCGAGCAGCGGCAGGCTGGCCGCGTCGGGCAGGGCGATGTCGCCGTCATAGCCTGCGGCGACCAGACCAAAGAACAGCTGTAACGTGGTGAGGTAGAACAGGATGCAGGTGATGGATTGCGTGCGCGTCAGCCGCTTGGTGAACATGATGGTGAGCGCGAAGAAGATCGCGCAGCTTGCAGCGGTGACCATGCCGGCATTGATGCCCGCGACAGAGGGTCGTGCCACGACAAGGATGCCGATGAACCCGATCAAGGCCGCCAATGCCCGAACGGAAGTCAGCCTTTCGCCCAGGATCAGCGGCGAGAGCACGATCACCCAGAGCGGTGTGGTGAACTCCAGCGCGAAGACCTGCGCCAAGGGGAGCACGGTGACAGCGTAGAACCACAGGTTCTGACCCGTGAAATGCGCCATGTTGCGCGTCACCTGAAGGCCGAAGTTGCGGGTGTTGATCTGCCGCCAGGTGCCCGTCGACAGGGCCAGCGCGACCACCACGAGCACACCGAACGCACTGCGGTACATCATGATCTCGAAGGTATCGAAGCGCGGCCCCAACTCGCGCCCCGCGACGGCCATCGCAGAGAAGGACGAGATCGAACCGATCATCCAGAGCGCGGCCTTCAGGGTGGTGTTCATGCGGGGCATCGCTGGGTCGGCAACCGCAGGGTCGGAGTGCTGTCGCATGGGATACCGCTCATCATCGTTGCTTGGCTCTTCGCGCCCGTTCCCGCAGGATCAGACCCGCGAGCGGGCAAGTTCAAGTGCCGTTTCGGGGCGACGCTATACAGAGGGGTCGGGATTTCCAAGGGGGGATTATAAGCGCCCAAACGCGTCTGTCTTCGATGTTTTGACGCATCAGGACAGCTCGCGATCCGGGGGGATGGTTGAGAGGAATCGGCGGTAATTCTCCAGATAGGCGGCCCGCGTGTATCGTTGCAGACCCAGGTTCGTCGCGCGCTGATAGCGCTCGGGCGCCGACAGGACGCGGCGCATCGCCTCGGCCAATGCGGCGACATCGGCAGGCGGCACCAGCTCACCGTTGCGGCCCGGTACGATCATTTCGCGCGGGCCGTAGTCGACGTCGTGCGAAATGACTGGGCATCCGTTGGACAAGGCTTCCAGAATGGACAGCCCGAACCCTTCCGTCGTTGTCGGATAGACGGAGGCCAGCGCGCGCTGGAAGACCGCAAGCGGTTCCATCGTGTATCCCATCAACCGCACGCGGTCGCCGCAGCCCAGCCGCGCGATCTGAGCCTCCAGTCTCGCCCGTCCGGCCCCGATTCCGTAGATCAGGTAGTTCACCTCCGGAAAGGTATCCTTGATCAGACGGAAGGCGTCGATGCAGTCGTGAATGGGTTTGCCCGTCAATTCCAGCCGCGACACGGTCACGAGGTCTCGTCTTGCCTGATGCGACGCTTCGGGGCACTCGCAGAAGTGGGGGATGACATGGATATCGGCGGCGGGGGTCACATTTGCTTCGATCCGGGCCTTGTGCGCCCGCGTCGAAGTAAGGATCGCCTCGCCCTTGAAGTTCTCAAGGAGGAATTTCGAACGCGGAACGATGGCGCCCGTGGGGCTGCGGTGATCCGCATGCAGGAACAACGCACGCCGCGCGCGGGTGACCGGGGCAAGGTAGGCCGACGTGACCCCGTCGAAAAAGACGATGTCATCTTCCCAGGCGATCAGGTCAAAGAGGCTCTGGCCCAGGATCCGCTCGGTCCTGCAGATCGTACCGCTGACGAGGTTCCTGCCGATGACGAAGCCGCGTTTGCGGGTCTTGACCCAGCGGATCGGCAGTCCGCGCGCGTAATCCGTGGTCTCGACCGTGCCGTCCGCGTTGGTCTGGATGATCTGCTCCAGCATCCCGCCAACAAGGATATAGAGCCGGTTTGCCGGTTCATCGGGCAGGCTCCGCCGGGTCACGACACCGATCGGGGTCTGTCTGGCCTGATCGACCATGACGGTTCTGCCATCGTTGTAATGGATCACCTTGCCGCCCTTGCGGTCCACCTGATCGACGGCTGGGAAGCCCGCATGGGGCTGCACCCCGGCATCGACCGCCGCGCGGTGGCAGGCATCCGCCACGGTCAGCATCGCGACACGCGCCGCAATCGCGCCTTCGGCCTGAAGGGCCGCAAAATTCAGTTTCTGTCTGGGACTGTGATCTAGATCAAGCAGGACCGGGTCGAACCCGTCCATTTCGGCGATGGCGTTCATGCGGTGCAGCACCGCCTTGACCTTGCCGCCCCCGCCAAGTCCGATCCGCTCGAAGATGCTGATGACCCGCGTCAAACCGCACCGTGCGCCGGATCCAAGAGCGCTGCGGCCCGGGCGATCCTGTCCGCAAGCGCCGCGTAGCAGGTGCCGCCCTGTCCGGCGAGAAAGGGGAACCACTTGGACAGGATGACCTCGGTCTGCTCCGGCGTGATGGGTGTGTGGCTGTTGCGGATACGGGGCAAGGACATGCTGATCGGCTCGGAATCGTGGCCGTCCATCTTGATGGACAGATAACCCATTCCCGCATTGTCCACGATGGCGCTGAAGCGCTTCATCAGGGCACTGTGCCCGAAGGAGAAGATCGTGCGTTCCCCTTGAACGCGGACAGCGGTGCCCATGCTGTTGAACGGCAGATGGGTCCGGTAGACATTCATCCTGCCCTCGTCCCGGTAACGGGTGATCACAAGGCCGTTGGAGCGCGAGTAGCTGAGCGGGATGCGATCCCCCAGGCGGGTCATGAAGCCGCGCATTTCCTGAACATAGTCGCGCGACAGGCAGTCGTCGTCGTCGATGCGGAATTGCACGAGCGGCCGACCTGCGCGTGCGTTCAGGGCCGCAATCCGGGGCCAGAGCGCTGCATGCACGGTGGTCTCGGGAGACACCAGCAGCTCCAGTTGCGGGTTATCCGCGCAGAGCGCCGAAAGACGCGAAAGGTAATGCTGCGGCATGACGTCC
>JBBSJO010000183.1:0-8261 GCA_038257185.1 Rhodobacterales bacterium
GATGTCCTTGCCCTGCGCAGGGCGACCTCATTCGTTTTCCAGAATTACGCGCTCTTCGCGCACAAGACGGCGAAGGAAAACATCATGGAGGCGCTTGTCACGGTGCAGGGCCAGTCGCGTCAGCGGGCAGAGCAGCGCGCAGTGGAGGTGTTGGCCGAAACCGGGCTTGCCGCCAAGGCCGACAGCTATCCCGCGGCACTGTCTGGCGGTCAGCAGCAACGAGTCGGCATCGGTCGCGCTATGGCGATCGGGGCGGACCTGATGATGTTCGACGAGCCGACCTCGGCGCTTGACCCTGAATGGGTCGGCGAGGTGCTGGAGCTGATGCGCCGGGTGGCCGAGCAGCGACAGACCATGCTGATCGTCACCCACGAAATGCAGTTCGCCCGCGAAATTGCGGATCGCGTGATCTTCATGGATGGCGGTCGTATCATCGAAGACGGCCCACCGGGCGAACTTCTCGATCAACCGAAAGACGAACGCCTCCAGCGTTTTCTGCGCCGGGTCGGTTGATCAGGCATCCTTGCTGGCAGGCCCTGCGTCCGGAAACGCCTGCCGCAACCACGCTGCGACCTCGGATACGTCACTGTCGGAAAGCGCGTGACCCACCGGAAGAACCCGGTCATCAACCGTCGCACCACGGGCACGCCAGTTCTCTGCCAGCGGCGTCGCATCGCCGACCAAGCTGTCATCGCTTCCCTCGAGGATCAGCACATTCGCTTCTGCAAAGTCCTGCACCGGGGGGGCCTCCAGAACCTGACTGGCCCGCAGCAGAACCGCCCGGCGCACCAAACCCGGATGAAGCTGCATCACGGCAGCCAGAAAGTTTGCACCGTTCGAATAGCCAAGAAACACAAGGCGTTCCGGGTCGAGACCGTAGCCGCTGACAGCACCCGCGATGAAGGCTTCGAATGCTTCGGCTTCGCTACTGATATCTTCCTGATCGAACGTCGCGTCGTCGAACCGGCGGAACCAGCGATTGCTGCCTTCCTCTGTCGCCCGCCCCCGTAAGCCCAACAGGGTCGCATGAGGGGCGGCGCGGCGCGCGAAAGGCATTAAATCAGCCTCGTTTCCACCGCTTCCGTGCAGCAGGACCAAAACAATGCCATCCGGGTTTTCCGGCCGGTTGAAACGGTGAATGAAAGGTAGCTTGCGGATCGGAAACCGCTCCTCGCCCGGCAGGGCAAACTGCGGCAGTATCGGGATCAGATCACGGGCGCGGTCAACCTCGTGCGGCGGCAGGAACAGGGTCTCTCCAAGCCTTTGCGGCGTTTCGTCCACCGTCATGCCCGGCCCGTCGGTCGCATATTCCAGCAGGATGCCAGCCGGATCACGCACGTAAAGTGAAAAGAAGTATTTTCTGTCATGGACCTCGGTGGGTCCATGCTCCTTGAGCGACAACCGCATGGCCCTGACCGCCTGAACATCATGCGCGCGAAAGGCCACATGATCGGGCACCCCTGCTCCCGGTACCGATGGGACAAAGCCGGACACTTCGCGCACATCGACAACATCGGTATCCGACACCATGCGCTGCGTCATCCCGGTGTGCTGCGCAGGCTCATAGCCGAAACGCGTCAGAAACGCTGCGGTCTCGGTGGCCCTGTCTGTCAGGAGGGTGACACCGCGCAGTCTGGTCGGGGCATCGACAAGCGGCGCCGGCGTCAGCATGTCGATGCCGGTCAGCTTCACGATCAACCCGTCGGGATCCTTCAGCCGCAGCACCGTTTCCCCGAATTCCCGTGATGGCCCCTCAAACGGGATATTGGCGCCGATCGCCTTTGTCAGCCAGTCGGCGATGGAATCCGGCGGCACGGCAAGTGCAACTTCCGACACCTGACCGATACCGGTCCGGCCACGGCCCGACGCTTCCCACACCAGAAAGGTCAGCAACGACCCCGGGCTGCCAAGGCCGTCGCCATAAATCAGGTGCAACTGCTCGGCATCCGCATAGCCCGCGGTCCGCTTGACCAGCTTAAGGCCAAGGAGTCCGACATAGAAATCGACATTGGCCTGCACCTCAGCTGTGATGCCGGTGACGTGGTGAATGCCGGTTGTCACCCTTGCGCGCCCATTTTCGGTCAATTGCCATCCTCTCCCGCAAGCACTTTCTGCACCCCCGGATCGGCAGCGATCCGGTCATGCAGCGCCTGCACGTTGGAATAGTCATTCAGTCCGCTCGGTAGAAGCTTTTTCGCCCAGCGGATCACCTCAAAAGAACAGGCGTCAATGGGAACTGTCAAGGATCTCGGTTCACATCGTTCGCCTGGACAGACCGCCTGCGCCGGTCGGCATCCGCATCTCGATGGTCGGCAAGAATGGGCAGCAACATATCTGTCGCTGCCCGATCTGCCGGAGGGCACGGTGGCTTAGTTGCTCGGGGCCGTCTCGCCTTCGGCGGCTGCGTCGACTTGGGGACCGACGGAGACCAGGTACGCCCAGACATTCGCGGCGTCCTCGGCATCGCGGAGCTTGAACGCCATCTTCGACTTGGCGCGCTTATCGTCTACATAGCTGGCGAGAAACTTCTTGGGATCTTCCACATAAACAAGGAAATCCGCTTCGTTCCATTCAAGGCCGGCCTCGCCCGCCTTGACGATCGATTCGCCATAATCGAAATCTTCGTAGGTACCCGCCTGCCTTGTGTAGACGCCGTAAAGGTTCGGACCGACTTTTCCGCCCTTGACGACCGCTTCGTCATCGGTCGCGATGATCGAATGGCATGCCTTGCATTTGGCGAAGACTTTTTCTCCTGCCTCGGCGTCGCCGCTTGCATGGCTGTCCGCAAGTAGAGGTGATGCCACGAAGCTCAGGGCCAGGGCGAGTGTTGTAAGTGGTTTCATTGAGTGTCCTCCAGATTTTGTTACGCGATGGTAGTGCGAAACTGTTGCCGGTAAAGTGAGCCATGGGTTAAATCGCGCATGGCGATTGGCAAGGTTGCGCCGATCCGCGGAGCGGTGAAGTGACCGTCGCCGCAAACCGAAAGTGTAAATCTATCCTAACACTTGATATGGCAAAGGTGTACAGATAAACTTACAGAATGGACAATTTCACGATCATCCCGCCGGGCAGGCTCACATGACTCTCAGCTGGCTGCAGATCGCACGCCTCGGTCTTGTGCAGATGGCATTGGGCGCGATAGTGGTGCTGACCACATCGACGCTCAATCGCCTGATGGTGGTCGAATTCGCCCTGCCGGCGGTCCTGCCCGGCGCGCTGGTCGGATTGCACTATGGTATCCAGCTGTCACGCCCACATTGGGGCTACAGTTCCGACACCGGCGGGCGGCGCACCCGCTGGATCATCGGAGGCATGGCCGCGCTGGCCCTCGGCGGGCTGGGTGCAGCATTCGCGGTGACACTGTTTGCGGATGCCTACTGGACGGCGCTCCTGCTTTCAGTAGCCGCCTATGCGATGATCGGCATCGGCGTAGGGGCCTCGGGCACGTCGCTGCTGGCCCTGTTGGCTTCAGCCACCGCCCCGCACCGACGCGCGGCGGCGGCGACGATCACCTGGCTGATGATGATATTCGGCATTGCGCTGACCGCCGGGCTTGCGGGCGGTTTTCTGGACCCCTATTCGTCGGAGAGATTGCTGGCGGTCGTCTCCGTCATCTGCGCGGCGGCCTGTGTGCTGACCGTGCTGGCCATCGGGCGCATCGAAAGCCTGGTCACGGCACTGCCCCAACCCGAAAGGATGCCGTTCCGGGAGGGCCTTCGCGAGGTCTGGGCCGAGACCGCGACCCGGCATTTCACCATCTTCGTGTTTCTGGCGATGAACGCCTATTTCATGCAGGAACTGATTCTCGAACCCTATGCCGGGCTGGTCTTTCAGTTTACCCCCGGGCAATCCACATCGCTGAGCGGTATGCAGAACGGCGGCGTGTTTCTGGGCATGCTGACCGTCGGCATCGCCGCGACCGGGCTGAATATCGGAACGCTGCGCGCCTGGGTCATCGCCGGGTGCCTTGGCTCTGCCGCATCGCTGGGACTGATTGCTGCGACGGGACTGGCGCCCATGGGTCTGCCGCTGCCGCCGCTGGTGATCGCGCTGGGGTTCTTCAATGGCATGTTCGCTGTTGCCGCCATCGGTGCGATGATGGCGCTGGCATCACGGGGACGCGGGCAGCGCGAGGGCACGCGGATGGGTCTGTGGGGCGCGGCCCAGGCACTTGCCGCCGGGTTCGGCGGGCTGACCGGGGCCGTGGCAGTCGATCTGATGCGCGGTTTGATGCCGGACGGTCCCGCCTTTGCCACGGTTTTTCTGGTCGAGGCGGCGATATTCCTGGCCGCTGCCGCGATGGCAGCGCGGATCATTGAAGCGGGTAGAGTGGCCAGCCCCACCGCGGTGCCTGCGGAATAGGGGATCGGCCGTTGCGGGCCTTGAGAGGAACCTCGCGGTAAAGCGGGAACCCGGAACGCGTGGCAAGCACCTGACGGTTGGGGAACGGGGATCTTTTTACGGGTCGTCTCTGTTCAGAAAGCGACGGATCAGCGGGGCAACGGCGCCTGCGTCTTCCTCATGTGCGAGATGGCCGAGACCGGGCAGCGTGACGCAGGTGGCATCGGGCATCAGGGCGGCGGCCTTGCGCGAGATCTCGGGCGGAACCGCGGTATCGTTTTCCGCAACGATCAGCAGCGTTCGCGCGGCGTTTTGCGGAAGGCGTTTCAGCAGGGGGTCCAGCTTCCATTGCGCAATCATCTGCAATGTGGCGCTGACATGGCTCGGGTCGGCCACCAGCCTTCGGTAGAGCGCGATGTCCTGCGCGGGGAGAACCGATCCCGTGCCTCTGATGATGCGCTCGATGGACTGGCGGGACGATGTCGTAGCACTGAACAGGTTGGCGGCCATCGGCACCATGGCGATGGTCTTTGCCAGCACCGGAAACAGTACGCCCGCCACACCGTCGAAATTGCCGAGTGCTGCGTTGATTCCGATGACGTCAGGCGGTGCAGGTGCCATCATCTCCGCCATCCTGAGCGCGATTGCCGCGCCAGCGGAATGTCCGATGATGGCGTCCGGCATCAGGACTTCCGAACGGCAAAGCGCCAGCAGGTCTTCGGCCATGGGGTCAAGTCCGCAACGCTGCTGCGCACCCAGTTGAGTAAAGCCCTGCCCGGGCAGGTCCACCGCGACCACGCGGTTATCGGCGGCCAGTGTATTGAACAGGTGCCGCCAGCTATGCGTCGCGCCGCCTGCGCCGTGGATCAGCAACAGGAGCGGTCCGCTGCCTGCCTCCTGCAGGTGCCAGCGGTTCGGTTTGCTCACCACGAAGCGCGAATATTGCGACTGGGGCCAGGTTGCTCCGTCTCGGGCCCAGTCCATCGCCCCTAGTCCGCCAGGGTGCGCGACACCGCCGCCGACAGGGTCTGCGCGTCGACACGGGGCAGGGCGACGTACTCTGCATGCATCGCCAGCGCCAGCCTGCGCAGGTCGCCGTTGGGTCGCACGGTGGTATCGACCACGAGCGCATCAATGCGCGCCGCCGCAATCTGGCGCGCGATGTCCTGCGCATCCTGCGCGGCGCGGTTGCGGTCGGGTTCACCGTCAAGCGCAACATTGGCCCGCCCGTCCGTCAGCAGCACGATCATCGGCGACATGCCCTTGCGCATCGCGGTCCGGGCCGTCTGCATCGCGGCCGACAGGCCCGAAGCCAGTGGGGTCGCTCCGCCGCCGGGCAGTGCGGCCAGTCGCCGTTTGGTCTGGACCAGCGACCGGGTGGGCGGCAGGAGCACGTCGGCCTGTGTGCCTCGAAAGGCAATCAGCGCAACATGATCGCGGCGCACGTAGGCCTCCGCCAGAAGCAGTTCCACCGCGCCCTTCGCTTCGGCAAGCCGCGCCATCGCGGCAGAGCCGCTGGCATCGACGGCAAAGACGATCAGGCGGTCCGACAGGCTTTGATAGCGCTTGTAGCGCAGGTCGGTCGGGTGAACGATCGGGCCGACAGAGTCCGGGTCGCGTTGCTTGCGCAGGGTCTGCCAGGGCACGGCGGCCCGCAGGGTGGCAATCAGATCGACACGCGCGTTGCCCGTTCGCGGGCCGTTGCGCGCGGGCAGGGGGCGGCCACGCCGCGACCCGGTGCGTTTCGCCCCCGACCCGCCGCCGCCACGCGCCTTGGTCACGCGGCTCGCAAACCCGTCCAGCAGATCGGCGGGCAGGGCGGTTTTCACCGCCTCCAGCAGCACCTCGTCAGGGATCGACAGGTTTTCCCCGGTCGGGGCGTCGTCTGGCTCGGTCGGGTTCGGGTTCGGGTCATCAGGCGCATCGCTGTCGGGCAATTGAGTCGCGCGGTGGGCAAAGACCAGCCCCACGGCAGCCGCGATGTCATCCTCTGCCAGAGTGTCGCGGCCTTTCAACGCCGCGTGCGCCTGTGCTGCGCGCAAGGCAAGCCCGGGTGCGCGCAGGCTGGTGATGCCCAGCCGGACCGCGAGCACAACCAGTTGTTCGGGAATGTCATCGGGGATGTCGATCTTGCGCACCGCGCGGCGCATCGCGGTCAGGGTTGCGGGCGGATCGGCCGGGGTCAGGTCGGCCAGCGTCAACCCGTCAAGCGTAACATGAAACGCGATGCGGTCGGCAATGGCCGTGGACAGAACCTCGTCATCCTCGGCGCCTTCGTCGAGCGCCAGCAACACGTGCCCGGCGTCGGCATCGAGCGTTTGTCCCAGCCGTGCCGCCAGATAGGGCGACGCGCGTTCCGCCATCGGCAGGATCAGCATCGAGGGTTCCCGGTGCAACAGCCCGCGTTGCATCACCACGGTGCCGCTGCCCAGCGTGGCGGAAACGTCCAGACCGCCGTCCAGCGCATCGCCCGTCATCTGCGGGTGCAGGCGGACCCGCGGGAACGGCAGTCTTGCCGCCGCGGCGAGGAGCGCGTCTCGCGCAGGGCCGGAACGCGCGCGGATCACCAGCCCGCCCAGTCGCTGCGGATCAATCGCCAACAGGTTCAGCGCAAGCGTCGCTCGATCCCACGGGCTCATTCACATCCCCAGCGTTTCTTGGACCACGCGGGCGACCCGGGCGCCCGAACCAGCCTCGTCCAGCGGATCGCGGCGCAGGCGGTGGCGCAGGGCAAGTGCGGCCGTGGCACGAATGTGGGAGGTACTGACCACGGTATCGTCGCGGAACGCCGCATATGCGCGCGCGGCCTTCAGCAATGTCAGTTCACCGCGCAGCCCGTCAGAACCGAGCTTGACGCAAAGCTCGGCCACGGTGCGCAAGGCGGAGTCGGGCGTCTTGAGCGTCCTGAGCGAGGCGCGCGCCTTGACGATGAGGTCGCGCAGCGCGGCGTCCTCGGCCTGCCAGCGCAACATGAAGGAACTGTGACTGTTCTCGTAGGCATCGCGGCGTTTGATGACCTCGACCCGTTCGTCGATGTCGGTTGGCGATGTCACCTCTACCGAAAGCCCGAAGCGGTCCAGCAGTTGCGGGCGCAGCTCCCCCTCCTCCGGGTTGCCGGAACCCACCAGCACGAACCGCGCGGCATGGCGGATCGACAGCCCCTCGCGTTCGACCACATTTTCCCCGCTCTGCGCCACGTCCAGCAGCAGATCGACGATGTGATCCTCCAGCAGGTTCACCTCGTCGATATAGAGGTAGCCGCGATTGGCCTGGGCCAGCAGCCCCGGCTGAAACGCCTTCTTGCCTTGTGTCAGAGCCTTTTCGATATCCAGAGCGCCCGTCACCCGGTCCTCCGACGCGCCCAGCGGCAGGTCGATTACGGGGGTCGGGACGTCGTGGGTGTCGATGTCGGTGATCTCGGCCCACTCCGGGCAGTCCTCGGGCCGGGCGGAATTGACTGGACAGGATTTCACCACGCTGATCGGTGGCAGCAGACCCGCCAGCGCCCGCACGGCGGTGGACTTGCCTGTGCCGCGGTCACCGAACACCAGCACCCCGCCGATGGTGGGGTCGATGGCGGTGAATATCATCGCCTGCTTCATCTCGGTCTGGCCGACGATAGCGGAGAAGGGGAACGGTTTTCTCATGCGGTCTCCAGTTGTTTCAGCGGTGATGTGCCGCCCCATGTGCCGGTATCGGACAGGAGCGTGAAGCGGGCATAGAGTTCTTCGTTGAACCAGCCTTCGTCGCGGACTGCCCGGATCGCAGCGGCATGGGGACCGGAGCGCGCGAATTGCGCCATGCGGGCGGCATCGGGCCAGATCGAGAACGTGACCTGATGCAGCCACGGGACCTCGCCGACGCCGATCTTGAAGATGACGTTGGGGTCCTGCCCGATCACGGCCGAGATATCCGGTACC
>JBBSJO010000184.1:0-8091 GCA_038257185.1 Rhodobacterales bacterium
AGACCATCGGGCCGAGCGTGGATCATCTTGCGGACCTAGGGCACCGCGATCTGGGGATGATCATAGGCGACATTGCAGTCAACGACCGGGCGGCGTCGCGGCTGTGTGTCGCGCGGGCGACAGCGGCGCGACGGGGGATGGCGTTCCGCGAGGATCATATTGCGGTGTCGGCATATTCGCTCGCCGAGGCACGGCGGGTGGCGCGGGGCATCCTGGAACAGCCCGGGCGGCCAACGGCGATGGTCTGCGGCAACGACCTGTTGGCAATGGGGGTGCTGCTGGCGGCGCAGGACCTGGGGATCGGAGTGCCGGAGCAGCTGTCGGTGTTCGGGCACGGCGATTTCGATTTCGCGACCGAACTGACACCGGCACTGACGACAGTGCGGTTGCCGGAATACGAGATCGGCGCGGCGGCGGCAGCGTATCTGGTCTCGCGGATAAAAGGTGAGGCGACTGAGGATCACATATGCCTTCCCTCGCATCTGGTGATCCGGGGGACAACGGCACCGCCCGGTTGAATCAATCCGCTGCCTCGAACACCGGCAGAAGCTGGCCATAGGTGTTTTCGAGGTAGTTAACCCGGAGCGGCATGCCGTAAACGGGGTATTCCGCGGCTGCGCCGGTCAGACTGGTGATCAGGCGGATGCCTTCATCCAGATCGACCGTGGCGACGAGATAGGGCATGTCTTCGCGCACCTCCTCCCAATAGACTTGGTGGAAGACCACCCAGCTGACCAGCTTGCCGCGTCCCGTGACAGGCACCCATTCAAGGTCGTTAGACAGGCATTCCGGGCAGACCGGACCCGGAGGGAAATGCCGCTCCCCGCAGGCCCTGCATTTGGGCGTTGAAAGGGTGCGCTCGTTCGCCGCCTCCCAGAACGGCGCGGCCAGTGGTGTGGTCCTGGGGTCGGGGCGACGCAGCGGGGTCGTGGCGGAGAGGGTCATGGGTGGTCCTCAGTCGACTGCATAGATGATGGAGCGGGTGCAGGGCGTGGACTGAACGTATTGCACGATCTTGCAGTCCGCGACCTGGCGGTCTCCGCACACTCCGCGAAGCTGGCGCACCGCTTCGACGTTCAGCGCCCAGCCCTGCATGTAGGAGTTGGACAGGTGGCCGCCGTCTGTGTTGGTGGGCAGGCGCCCGCCCAGTTGCAGCGTGCTGCCCTCGACAAAGCGCCCGGCCTCGCCGCGCGGACAGAAACCGAGACCTTCGAGGCTGAACAGCACCGTGGGGCTGAAATTGTCGTAGGCCATGAGCGCGTCGATGTCGGCATGGGTGACACCTGCCTGGGCACGCGCGCTTTCTCCGGCGCGCCGGGTTGGTTCATACCAGAAATCCATCTCGGGATAGGACGAATGACGCAGCGAGTCCTGAGCGCCGGTGCCGAGTATCTGCACCGGTTTTTGGCGCAGGTCGCGGGCGCGTTCGGTTGTGGTCAGGATCAGGCAGACAGCGCCGTCGTTGATCAGACAATAGTCGAGCAGGCGGAGCGGCTCACAGATCGGGCGCGAGGTTTCGTGATCTTCGATGGTGATCGGGCGGCGCATCACCGCGCCGGGGTTCAGGCTGGCGTGGTGGCGAAAGGCGACGGACACTTCGGCCAGTTGTTGCGTGGTGGTGCCGAAGCGTTCCATATGTTCGCGGAACATCATTGCGTGGATGCCGCCCATTGAGGTGAAGCCCCAGGGGTCCCAAAAGCTCGGGTCCTCGTCGCCGCCATAATGCACGCGGCGCGAACGACCGATGTTGGAATAGAGCAGCACCGCGTAGTTGCAGAGGCCGACGTCCAGCGCGGCCATCGCTTCCACGATGCCGATGCCGGACATGCGACCGTGGCCGGGAAGTTGCAGGGTCCAGCGCGGCTCTATCCCGATGGTTTCAGCGGTACGGGCGTGATGGGGCAGGCGGCTTATCAGCAGGCCGTCGAGCTTTGACTTGTCGAGGCCGCAATCGGCAATGGCGTACTGAAACGCCTCGGCGGCGAGGCCATAGTCGTCCCGGTTCGGGAAGGCGCCGTACTCGGTGGTGCCGACACCGACGATGGAGAATCGTCCAGCTGGGGATTGGGTCATGCAGGCTCCGGGGCGGGCGTGGGGCGGCAGGGCCGCGTTTTGCGTTGGAAAAGCGGCGCAGCTTTTTGTAAGCGCTTACAGGAAACGCTAGTGAACCCATCACGCAGGGTCAAGTCGGTTGTGCCCGGCAGGAACATCTGGCTGAAATTCCGGCGGAACACGCGGAAGGGATCGCGGTGGCGGACGGCCAGAAACAGAGCCTTCAAATGGCAGTCCGGGTAATGGCGCGGCGGTTGCGCGATCCCGGATTCTGGCGAGCAACTGTGCCGACGCTTGTGGCTGCGATCTGCGCGGGGGGGATCGCCTGGTGGTTGCAAATTCCGATCCCCTGGCTCATCGGGCCGATCCTGTCGACGCTGGCGCTGGTCAGCATCGGCCAACCGGTCAACACAATGGGTAGGCTGCGCGGGCCGATGGTGGGGATCATCGGAGCGATGCGGGGGGCGAGTTTCACTAGCGGCATTTTCGGGCAGATCGTATCCTGGTGGCCCCTGTTCCTGGGGCTGTTCTGCGCGTCGGTTCTCAGTTCGGCGATGGCCTATCTGATCCTGCCGCCGGCAATCCATTTCCTGTTCGGGGTGACGATCACTGGTGCGGGACCCACCAGCACCACGGGCGCACAGATGGGAGTGCTGGATCTCGTGCTGTTCCTGCTCTGAGTGTTGGCGGGCGAACCAATCGCGCGTAGGCTGCGCCTGCAGGCGCCTCAGTTGCTGGGGCCGATGTTCCTGAGTGCGATCCTGCATGCGACGGCGCTGACGGGATTCAAGCCGCCGTTCGCGGTGCTGGCCATTGCGCAGGTGGTCATCGGCATCGGCATTGGCGGGCGGTTCATCGGCGCGGACCGGAACAGCCTGTGGCGTTTGAGTTGGGTCTCGCTTTGTTTGTCCTGGTGCATCTGTTGACCGCCTTCGTCGCGGCGGCGGCGATGGCGCGGATCACCGGAAACGACTTGATCGAACTGGTGCTGTCTTATGCCCCGGGTGGCCTGGCCGAGATGAGCATCATCGCGTTGGCGGTCGGTGGCAACGTGGCACTGGTGGCGGTACATCATCTGGTTCGGGTCACGCTGGTGATGGTCATTGCGCCGCCATTGTATCGGCGCTTCTTCGACCGTAGCGGTTAAAGTTTCAGGACGATCTTGCCAAAGTTGCGGTTGCCGTCGAGCATCCGATGCGCCTCGGACGCCTCGTCAAACGGTAGTTCGGCGTGCATCACCGGGGCGATGCGCCCGGCGGTGATTTCGGGGACCCAGATGTCGCGGAAACGGGCAACGATGGCGGCCTTGGGCACGTCAGGCGTCGGGCGCAAGGTAAAGCCATTGATACTGAGACGCTTGGCCAGGATCGGCGCGGTGCTGGTCGTTGCCTCGCCGTCCGACAGCAGGCCGACCATGGTAAGGCGGCCCAGCCAGCGCAGCAGCGTCAGGTGGCGGGCAAAATAAGCCGGTCCGACGAAGTCCTCGATAAAGTCGATTCCCTCTGGATAGAGCCTGCGAACGGCCTCGGCAAAGTCCTCTTCCTTGTAGTTGATGACGTGGTTGGCGCCGATCTTGAGCCCGGCCTGCACCTTCTCCTCTGACCCGGCCGTGGCGACAACCATAGCGCCGCGCAGGCGGGCCATCTGGATCGCGGTGCTGCCGACCGCGCTGCCAGCAGCGTGGATCAGCGCGATTTCGCCCTGCTTCAGGCGACCGAGTTCAAAGACGGTTTCATGGGCTGTGCAGAAGGTCTCGATCACTGCCGCGGACAAGGTGTCTGACCAGCCGTCGGGCGTGGTGACGGTGTGAGCTGCGTTAACGGCAACGTATTCGGCATAGGCGCCGCCGGGAACCAGCGCGATCACCCGCGTGCCGATGGCGGGGCCATCGGTTCCGGGGCCATGTCCCACCACCTCGCCCGCACATTCGACGCCAAGGATCGCATTGGCGCCACCCGGATAGATACCCGCGCGCTGCATCGCGTCGATGCGATTGATGCCGACGGTGGCGACGCGGATCAGCAAATGGCCCGGCCCGGGATCCGGGCGGAGGACGGTGGCGATACGCAGGGTTTCGGGGCCGCCAGGGATGTCGGACGGATAAGCGCGCATGTTGGGCATCATATGACTCCGTCGGCGACGAGTTGCTGGACTTCGGCTTCTGTCAGGCCGAGGAATTCGGACAGGATTGAGAGGTTATCCTCGCCGTAACCCGGCGCGCCCCGGTCGAAGGGGCCGCCGGCATGGGCGGGGGTGGCCGAAAGTTTGGCGGGCAATTCGATCACCGGCCAAGTGCCGATCTTTGTCCCTGTCACTTCGGTCAGCCAGTTCAGTGCGGCAAGCTGCGGGTCGGTGTCGCAACGGTCGGCGGCGGTCTGGCAAACGCCCGCGGGGACCTGCGCGGACTGTAGGCTCTGCATAAGTTCGAACGGTTCGCGGGTCGTCGTCCAGGCAGTGATTTCGCGTTCCAAAGCGTCCTGGTTGGCCAGACGGTCAGGCAGGGTGGCAAAGCGGGAATCGCGCAGCCAGTCGGGACGTTGCGCCACCCCGGCAAGGGCCTCCCACTCGGCTTGGGCAAAGCAGGCGATGGCGATCCAGCGGTCGCGGCCCGCGCAACGGAAGGCGCCATGTGGCGCGGCGGGTTTGTAGGGCGAGCGGTTGCCGATGCGGCTCCAGGCGCGGCGGTTGGCCGACCAGTCCAGCGCCTGAACGCCGGTCATGAACAACCCGGATTCGCATTGCGACGAGTCGATCCACTGTCCCTTGCCGGTGCGGTCGCGATAGTTCAGCGCGCCGAGGATCGCGAGCGCATAGCCATAGGCCCCGGCCCAGTCGAGGTAGGAATAGCCCCAGCCCGCCGGCATCGCGGGTTCCGGCAGGCCCGACATTTCCGAGGTGCCGGAAAAAGCCGCCGCGACCGGACCAACGGTGCGAAAACGGCCATAGGTCCCGTGGCTGCCCATGCCGGATTGCTGGATATAGATGATGTCCGGTTTGATCTGCCGCATCACGTCATAGCCAAGGCCAAGCCGGTCGAGTACGCCGGGTGAAAACCCCTCGGCGACGATATCGCATTGCGCGAGGAGTTCCTTGCAGATCGCAAGGCCCCGCGGATCACGGATGTTCAGCGATAAACCCCGCTTGCCCGCGTTCTTGTTGTTGAACTGGCCGCCCATCGACGGATCGGTAACGCCCTGAAGCGGGCCGGTTGCGGCCTGCCGCGCTGCCCGCCCGCCGACCGGTGCCATCGCGGCCATGCGGGTATCGGGATTGTCCTTCCACTCGATCTTCAGGCTTTCGGCGCCTAGCGCCGCGAGGAACCGCGTGCCGCCAGCCGAGGCGAGGAACCAGGAGAAATCGAGGATGCGGATACCCTGCAATGCGAAGGGCTTGCCATGGGGCGAGATCGTCACCGGGGCACTCGCCCGTGCGGAGAGGCGTAGCGGCGTCGGGATCCAGTCGGCCAGCACCTGCGCCTGATCGGCGCCGACCTTTGGCGCGGGGTGACCGGTTTGCCAGCTGGTTTCGGTGCTCAGCCACTTGCTAACGGCATAGCGGAGGCTGCGCCCCAATGCGGGATGGTCGATGTCGCGAAAGCTGGTGCGTTGCAGCCAGTGGTCATCCTCGGCGCTTTCATGAGGTTTGCGCAGCGGCGACCAGAGCAACCCCGCCTCCTGCGCCTCGCGCCAGGGCAGGTTGTCATAGCTGAAGGCGCGCACAAAGGTCTGCACGATGGCGGCGCGATGCGCCTCATCGCTGGCTGCCGCACCGGACCCGGGGATGGACCGGGCATTGCGTTCGGTCTCGGCGTCGACCGGTGCCTCTTGCACCGGCAGGTCGCCTGCCATGGCGTAGCGGTCCAGGAATGGGCCCAGCCCCGCACGGTCCTTGGCGCCAAGGCCATAAGCCATCAGCCAGCGGCCGTCTTTGGTATGGGCGATGGTAGGTGTGTGGCCGGGGGTGTCGGCGGCATGACGGCAGGTCATCCGCCACAAAGGCTTGTGCAGCATCACCCAGGACATGAGATCCAGTTCGGTGTTTTTGGAAACGGCCTCGTGCACCGCCAGCGCGACCTCTTGCCCCTCCCCGGTGCGGTTGCGGTGCAGCAGCGCGGCGAGGATACCGACGGCCAACTGGTCACCGGCGATGTGGTACGCGTGCCAAAGCTGCGGCGCGATCGGTGGGAGGTCGTAGTTCAGCGCCGGGTCGGGGTCGTAGCCGCAGTTCATCATCACCCCCCCAAGCGCGAGGTGGATGAGGTCAGACCCTTTCCAGTCAGCCCAGGGGCCAGTGTCCCCGAATGGGCTCATGCGGGCAAGGATCAGGCCCGGGTCGCGTTGGGACAGTGCCGCGCGCGACAGATCGGCGTGGCGTTCAAGATCACTGGTGGTGTCGAGCAGGATGTCGGCAGAAGCAATCAACCGTCTTGCCGTGCTACGGTCTTCGGGCGTGTCGAGGTCACAGACAACCGAGCGTTTACCGCGGTTGAAGTGCCAGAAGTGCAGGGATGCTTCAGGGTCTGGGCGATCGTCAAGGAAGGGACCGATGGCGCGCGAAGGGCTCCCGCCGGGCGGCTCGATCTTGACCACATCGGCGCCCAGACCGGCCAGCAGCAGCCCGACATACTCGCCAAGCTCGTCGGCGATCTCGACCACGCGGAGGCCGTCGAGCATCCCCGGCCCTTCCGGTCCAAGCATCGGGCCAAGGCCGGGTGCCGTGTTTCTGTCCATCAAGCCCGCCTATTGGATGAGGCGCAAACTGTCGCCACTTTCAAATTAATTGCATAATACAGGGACGCGAAGGGGCGTCAACGGAGTGCTTGTAGAATCAGCTAAATGCTTTTGAATTATGGAGCTTTTGGAAGTTTGGACGCAGGCCCGCGTGAAGCGCGGACCTTTCAGCGTGCCGACACATCCGGATCGAGCCACGTCGATCAGAATGTCGGTCAAGCGTATGATCGGCGGGGCGGCATCCTATCACCCGATGTTAGGCTCCAGACCCATTAGTCGGCTTGAGGCTGTCAGGTCTGCGTGATTTAAGTTCCTCCGAATGGCGACGCCGCCGCACTTCAGGCCGTGCTCAGCGGAGAGGTCACTGTGGGCGGTCTGGGTCTTGGGACAACCGTGGGCCAACCCGTCAAGATCCTCGGGGTCTTCACCAAGGATCGCATTTCCCGTCTGCCCGATACCCCAACCGCCAGCGAGGCTAGCTACGATATCGTGCAGACGGGCTCGGCAGGTCTTTTCGCACCTTCAGGTCTGCCCGAAGATCTGCGGCAGACGCTTGAGACCGGCTGCGAAACCGTCGTCACCGGTGAGGACTTCAGCGCATTCGCAACCAATCTCAACTAAGCGCCCAATTTCATGGACGGTCGTCCTTCCTGATCGTGATGACAGGCATGTGGTCGCGGCAGCGATCCGCACCAATGCGCAGTACATCGTGACCGACAATCTCAAGCATTTCCCAGAGGATACTTTGGGCGAACTCGATTTCGAACGCGGTTCGGCGGACAAATTTCTCGCCAGCAAGTTCGAGCACTACGAGCTGGAGGCTCTGAGAATTATCCGCGAACATCGGGCAAATCTGAGAAGTAAGCTCACGGCACCAGATTATCTGATGAACCTGATTTCAAAGCGGCTGCCCCTACTTTCTGCAAGATTGAAGCCCCATCGAGACGCGATCTAAACCTACCTAGACATGCAGGAAGCCTCTCGATGGCGGGGGCATATGAGCTGCTTCCGGCTTCGTGGTCGGCAACTTGAGCTGATGTTGTGTTGAACTACGCGGTCCGAACGATCCGGGTGCTGACTGTAGTCGGCACCTTCTCACGGTACGTGCCCGTGCTGGATGCGCGGTTCAGCTATCGCGGTGAGGACGTGGTGGCGACACTGGATCGCTTCTGCGGTCAGATCGGCTACCCCAAGACGATCCGCGTTGATCAAGGCAGCGAGTTCATCTCCCGCGACATGGACCTCTGGGCCTATCAGCGCGGCGTCACCCTCGACTTCTCACGGCCAGGCAAGCCAACCGACAACGCCT
>JBBSJO010000185.1:0-7989 GCA_038257185.1 Rhodobacterales bacterium
CGGGCTTCTGCGACGGATGCGCCTTGTCGCCGGCATCGTCCTTCAGACGCTCGTGCCCGGTGCAGATCGGCAGCACCCAGTCGGAGCGCATCTGGATGCCCTCGTTCAGGGCCTTCAGCGCCTCGTAGTTGAAGGTGTATTTCGCGTTCTCGTCCTTGCCCGCCCAGATCATCGTCTCGTGGGCATTGGTGAAACGTTTTCCACGGAAGTTGGGCATCGGGTTGGCCTTGCGCCAGACCACGTCGTTGAGGATCCAGTAGCCCTGATCCTGCAGCGCCGCCCCGACCCGGAAGATGTTGTGATAGCTGCCGATCACCCAGATCGCGCCGTTTGGTTTCAGCAGGCGCCGCGCGGCCTTGAGCCAGGCGCGGGTGAACTCGTCGTAGACGGCGAAGCTTGCGAACTGGTCCCAGTGATCGTCCACCGCATCGACGCGGGAGTTGTCGGGCCGGTGCAGGTCGCCGCGCAGTTGCAGGTTGTAGGGCGGGTCTGCGAAGATCAGATCGACCGAGCCCTCCGGCAGGGCGTTCATCACTTCGATGCAGTCACCTGCAAGTATCTCGTTCAAGGGAAGTGCCGCGGCACCCTTTGTCATCGTCGTCATATATTCTGCCTCTGTCCCCGGCACATTTCGTGCTCGTTGGTTGAGAAGCAGGATGAGTCAGAAGCGAATCCCGGTCAATTTCTTTTTTGAATCAAACTGTTAGCTTTTATTCTTGATACAACATGTTGTGGACGGGTCTAAACGAACGTCTATGGTGAGGGGTCACACCAAGATTTCGGAGCGCTGCGATGTGGCTTTTCGATCCATATCCCATGTTCGTCTCCCATCCATATCCCGGGTGCTGTTGCGCCAGGGACAACATGACACAATCCCGACAGATTTTGGCCACAATTGAGGCCGCGGAAATCGAAACGCAAAGGGCATCGCCCTTGATGATCGGCTCTGCCGCAAGCGGCATTTCGCGGGGCAGCATGTTGCCGTCGATCAGCGCGTAGTCGGGGCGCAGGCGCAGGCCGTCCAGCGCGCGCATCATCGCAAGGTGACTGGCACGGAGAATGTTGAGGTCGTCGATCTCCTCGACCGTGGCATGTCCGATGCTGACCTCGGCAACCTGCATGATCTGGTGGTTCAGCAACTGGCGCGCGGCGTGGCTCAATTTCTTCGAATCGTTGAGGCCCGGGGGGATGCGCGCAGGGTCCAGCACCACGGCGGCGGCGGTCACCGGCCCGGCCAATGGGCCACGGCCCACCTCGTCGACCCCCGCAATGCGCAAATGGCCCCGCGCCCGCGCTTGCAATTCGAATGTATAGTCCGGTCCCATGGGGACCACAAAACGCAGAACGGCCCGGACCGCAAGGCCCGGGCCGTTCCCAACTTTTCACTCGTTAACACAAAACACACCGTTCAAAGTGCTCACTGGGAAATTCTATGGCAGGGGAAGATGCCCGAACATCTTCCCCTGCCGAACCGGAGCGCAGGGACGTGCTCTCCGGTCAAGGCGCACGGGATTTACCCGCGGGCCAAGCTGTAACCGTTGTCGCGCAGGCAGCGCGCGTCATAGCCCGTCTCGCGGCCGGCGCGTGTCCGGAAGTCCACGAAGCATTGCTGCGGCAGCCGACTGGCGTGACGGTAATTCTGGTTCAGGCAGGTCGTGCCGAAGACGTGATAGGTGCCGCGCCGGGTGTCGACGCTGCGAAAGCAATTCCCCGGCAGCAGCTTGCGGTCCACGTTGCGCGGCAGGGGGCGCGGCTGGACGTAGGGGTTCTGATGGCGCGGGCGTGGCTGGCCATAGGACTCCTGATGGCGCGGACGCGGGCGCGGGGCGGTATAGACCGGCGCGGGCTGGTGGCGGGATACCACCTGTTCGCGCTCCTTCTTCTTGTCGTGGATGATCTTGCCCACGACGGCGACACCCAGAATGACGGCGAGCGCCTTGGCGAGGTCCTCGTCGTTTCCGGCCTGTGCGGGCGCCGCCCCGATGGCGGTCAAGGCGAGCGAAGCGGCAGTCACGAGAGCGATAAATCTGCGGTACATGGTCGTGATCCTTTCAGCGGGTCAGCACGGTTGCGGTTCGTGCAAGTATGGGGCGGTGTCGTTGTGGGACCAATCTGGGGCCGGGAGTGCCGGACAGGCAATAACGCCCCCCTGTTATCCAATAGCAGGGCCGCCTCCACGCTTTGGATATTGAATATCAGCGCCCGAGAGCGCATCACTAAGGTATGAAAAACGCAACGCTTTCCCTCATGACGGCCCTGATGATCGGTCTTGCCCTGCCCGCCTCTGCGGCGGGGTGCTTTGCCGACTACAAGGCCAAGCAGGACAACCCCCTGCGACTGCACTATGGTGTGGCGCAGGTGAACGGCGCCTGCGACAAGGGCTCTGCCCGGGCGGAGCTTTCGGCCCGCCTTGCCGCGCAGGGCTGGACGTTGCTGAATGTTCTGTCGGTCTTCGGTGAAGAAGGCCTGGCACAGAGGAGAGACAGTGCAGGACCAAACTACCTCCGCTTCTGACATGCGCCGCGTGGGCGGACGCTTTGTCGGTGGTGGACTGGCCGCCGTCGTCGTCGTCCTGCTGGTGGGTCTTGCGATGCTGCTCTGGGCGCTGCCCGATGCCAACGTCTTCAATGCTCAGGTCGAGCGAATCTTCATCGAGAACGACAACCTGACCACGGGCGCCGAGATCAAGCTGCTGGAGATTCTCGCCCAGTCCGGCACCGCTTTTTCCGATACGCTGGCCGGCTACCGGCTGGTGATCGTTGTGCTGCTGGTCTTCGCCACCGCCATGCTGATCGCGGCGCTGGTGTTCCTGATCATGCTGATCGGCTTCAACCGCCGCATGGCGCAGATCGAACGGGTGGGCATTCAGGTCAACTCCCTGCTGATCAGCCGGGAAGAGAATACAGTCTACCTCAACAACCTCGGCTTCAAGCTGACCGCCGCCGCGATGGAAACCATGAGCGTTTTGGCCGAGGCGCGGATGGACGACGACGTGCTGTCGGGGTCGGAGATCGAGGGCATGATCTCGGGCCGCAATGCCGCCGACTGCGACGAGGCGGCAGGGGCCACGCGAATCAAGCGGTTGCGCGATACGCTGGGCAACCAGATCGTCAGCGAGTTGCTGGTCAAGAACATCGCGCGGCGCGGCTATATGCTCGCCATCGACAAGGACGTGATCAAGGTCATCTGACCCGCCCCTCAGCCCAGGTAGATCTGGCCCGCCGGATACCGCACGCGCGGCACCGACTGCGTGGCGAGGAAGAAGCCAATGGTGAGCGGTCCGACCCGGCCGAGGAACATCACCATCATGATCACCGCGCGCCCTACCCCGTCCAGTTCCGCAGTAACACCGCGTGACAGGCCCACCGTGCCGAAGGCCGAGGTGACCTCGAAGGCCAGATCGAAGAATTCCCCGTCGTGGCTGATCGACATGATGAACACGCTGGTGAGGACCAGAATGATGCTGATGGTGGTCAGGGCCATCACCTTGAACACCTCGTCGAGCCCCAGCGAACGCCCGAAAGCATGCAGCATCTTGCGCCGCCTGAAGAAGGCGATGGTGGCCATGATCAGCACGATGAGTGTCGTGACCTTGATTCCCCCAGCAGTCGAGGTGCTGCCGCCGCCCACCAGCATCAGGGTCATTGTCATCAGGGCCGTGCTTTGATGCATCTGGGCATAATCGAGGGTGTTGAACCCTGCCGTGCGGGGCGTCACGGCCTGGAACCAGCTTGCCAGGATCTTCGCACCTAACGTGTCCAGCCCTCCCAGCGTGCCGGGGTTATTCCACTCGAGTGCCGCAAAAATCACCCATGCCCAGAGGATCAGCACCACCGTGCCGGTCAGCATCAACTTGCTGTGCAGGGTCAGACGCTGCCAGTTCCGCTTTTCCCACAGGTCGGTCAGGACGATGAAACCGATGCCACCGATGATGAATTCAGCCGGGATCACGAGGTTGATCACCGGATTGGCGACCCAGGTCGCCAGCCCGTCAGGCCACAGCTGGAAGCCCGCGTTGTTGAATGCCGAAATGGAGTGGAACACCGAGAACCACAGTCCCTGCCAGAAGCCGTAGGCAGGCCAGAACACGGTCATGAGCAGAAGGGCGGCCGCGACCTCGACAAAGATCGCAACGCGCAGGATCACACTGACCAGCGATGTGAGGTTGTGAATCGTCGACTGATTCAGGTCTTCGCGCAGGATCAACCGTTGCGGCATTCCGATGGGGATACCCAGCGCCGACAAAACCAGCACCGCGAACGTCATCAGGCCCAGTCCGCCCAGCTGCATCAATACCGCGATTACCATCTGTCCGAAGACGGTAAAGGCGGTGCCGGTATCCACCACCGCCAACCCGGTCACCGTCACGGCGGAGGTCGAGGTAAACAGCGCGTCCCCCAGAGACACGCCGCCTGTGTTGGCTATCGGCAGCCAAAGCAGGACGCCGCCCGACACCACCATCGCAAGATAGACCAGCGCCAGAATGGCCGGTGCCGGCAAATGCAGCAGGCGTTGGCGCAGGCGTGCCAGTTTCCGGCGAATCTTCTTCAAAGGCTGGCGGCGAAATTGCGCAGATCGCTGCGTTGTCCCAGTAACAACAGCAGATCGTCGCGTTGCAGTGTGCAACCGGACCCGTCCTGACCGATGAACTCGGTTCCGCGCATGACACCGACGCACCGCAGGTTGAAGTCTTCCTTGTGCGGCAGATCGCGAAGCGCCTTGCCCTCCAGCGCCTTCGGAATGCGGAAGTTCACGACATGATATCCGTTGCCAAGGCTCACGTAGTCGCGCACCAGCGGATTGTTAAGCACCTGTGCGATGTGCTGGCCGACCTCCACCTCCGGGTGCACGATCCGGTCCACCCCCAACTTGCTCAGAATGCGGTGATGGGTCTTGGTCGTGGCCTTGGCCCATACAGTCTGCACCCCTAGCAGCTTGAGGTTGATTGCCGACAAGATGCTCGATTCGAGGTCCGAGCCCATGGCGACGACGCCGATGTCGCAGTCGCCCACGCCCGCCTCGCGCAGGGCGGCGTCGTCGCGGGCATCCACGATCATCGCTTGACTCAGCCGTTCGACATGGGAGCTGACACGCTTTTCATCGAGGTCGATGCCGATCACATGGTTCCCGAAACGCACCAGTTCGGTGGCCACGGTGGAACCGAAGTTGCCAAGGCCGATGACGGCGAAAGTCTGCTTTTTGGAAGCCATGGGATTCTCTCACGTTAAGGGCGCGAAGGTAGTTGTTGGCAGGCCCTCTGCAAGTCCCATTTTCGGAGGCTGCCTCCCTGCAGCCATTGTGGCGCGGGGTCAGGTCGTCTCCAGACAGTGCCGCCGGAACGCACGCTTGAGCATGTCGAGTTCGGCGCGCAGCAGGTCCATCTCGGCCCGGATGTCGTCATCGAGATCGTCCCCGGCCAGCAGGGTGACATGGCCGATCTTGGCATCGGCAATCTTGTCGCGGATGATCAGGGTCTGGACGCCGTCCGCGATGGCGTCCGGCGGGATCGGGATCGTCAGGACCCAGTGACCCGCAGCTTCGTCCCGCGTCAGGGTGACATCCGCAAGGATATGGTTCTGGTGGCTCACCTCGATCTGCGGCACGCCGGTGCCGGTCTGGGTGACTATGCCCTGCCAGACACCTTGCCGCATCCTGGTCTTGCTCAGTTTCAGCGTGCTCATGGAGGGTTTCCTCAGATATGCGCGCGGGGGCGGCGCGAGAAGGTGAGATCGCGCAGGATCACCTGATTCATCTGCGGCCCCTCGAAGATCAGGTCGATCCAAGCCCGCTCCACCAGCTTTTCGTTCAGGTTGGAATAGGCCAAGTCGAATTCCACGCGGATGTTCTCCTCGTTCAGGGGCAGTTCTCGCACGATCTGTTCGGTGTTCGGCCCGTGCTTGACGTTGAGCCGGGCGAAGATTTCCAACGGTTTCTCCATCTCCACGATGGCATCCATGCGCAGCAGGTGGGTCCGGCGCAGACCCTTGACCCCTTCATCGGGCAGATCGATGACCAGCGACAGGAAGGAGCCGTCGAACTTGAAGACGTCCAACCGCAAGCCATACGGGGCCAGATCCTCCTCGCGCAGGTTGCGCAGCTGGCGCAGCGTCAGTTCGGAAAAGTCGCAGTCGTGGAACAGCGTCACCTCGTTGCCCAGCATCGACTTGGTCTGGACCGACGACAATCCCGGCGTGGGCAGCGGCCCGCGCCACAGTTCCGGGCGCCAGGCCCAGTCGGCATTATGGGGTTTGGGAAAGCTGGTGGAGCCGATCATCGGCAGCGCCAGCCTTTCGTCGGCGGTATGCAGCAGGCGGTCGAGGTGGTGTTTGAGCAGCCGCGCGCGGCTTCGCTGGCGGCGCAACACATGCAGGTCGGTGCCATCGGCATCCCGCGCAGCACTGGCCCAACGTCGGATCTGGGCCGCATAAAGCTTGCCGTCCAGGAATCCCAATCCGAATTTGGACATGTCCGCAGTGCCTCTGAGTTTTACGCAGTCTATCCACGCAAAGGGTTTCATTCAAATAAATAGGCGACACATCAGGCGTTGATTGTCGGACTGTTGCCTGTTGGGAAACAACTTCGCCTCAGGAAGCCGCCTGTGTCCGCTCGATCACCTCGCGCGTGATCAGTCTGCCTTCGTCCGTCTGAACATTGCTGTCAGCCGGACCATAGAGCGCCACGCCGAGGATCTGGCCGCCGACCCGCGCTGTACCGCGCCAGTGTCGGGGGGAGAGCCCTTCGACCGGGACCGGCCCGACCGCGCGGAACAGGCTGACGCCATCTGATGCCACCGCATCGGTCACCTCGGTCAATCCCGCTGCACGGGCGGTATCGGCAGGGCCGGGCAGCGGCGCAGCCTCGTTCGCTTCCGCAAGGCTCACGGTCATGATGCCGATGGGCGCGCCAAGGGCGGCGGCCGCAGAAGCGCCCAGCACATCGCAGCGGGCCATCAGGGCAAAGCGCGGCCGGACGCTGCGCTTGTCGATGCAGTAGCCCTGCGGCGCCACAAGGGTCACCGTCCCGGCCGCCATGCTGACCTGCGACAGCGCCTGCGACGCGCCGGGGGCACCCGGCAGCGTCAGAGGTACGCCGTCGCAAGCGGTCAACAGGAACAGCGACAGGGCGGCAAGGCTACCTTTAGAGGTCCATATATTCATGGGTTTCCGCCTTGGCCCCGGGATGCGTCACCGCCCCGAGGTAGGTGGGCCCGACAAGCTGAGCATACTTCCACAGCGCCCCGCTGGCGTAGTTGGTCGGACGCGGGCCTTTCCAGTTGGCCTTGCGGGCCGCGAGTTCGGCATCCGACAGCGCCACCGACAGTTCGCCGGTCAAAGCATTCAGGGTGATCATGTCGCCATCGGCCAACAAGGCGATGGGGCCGCCATGCGCTGCCTCGGGCCCGACGTGCCCGACACAGAACCCCCGCGTCGCGCCGCTGAACCGCCCATCGGTAATCAGCGCCACCTTCTTGCCCATGCCCTGCCCTGACAGGGCAGCGGTGGTTGCCAGCATCTCGCGCATGCCGGGGCCGCCCGCGGGGCCTTCGTTGCGGATCACCAGAACCTCGCCTTCCTTGTAGGTGCGTGCCTTGACGGCGGCAAAGGCGTCTTCCTCGCATTCAAAAATGCGGGCGGGGCCGGTGAACACCTGCTCGGCCTCGGACATGCCGGCGACCTTGACGATGGCACCGTCGGGCGCGATGTTGCCCTGCAGACCGACGACGCCGCCGGATTTCGAGATCGGGGTTGCGACCGGATAGATAACCTTGCCGTCCGCCTCGCCCTTGATGAGATCCAGTTCCTCGCCGATCGTCTTGCCGCTGGCGGTCATGCAATCCTCATGAATCAGCCCGGCCTTGCGCAGTTCCTTCATCACCACCGGAACGCCGCCGACCTCGTACAGATCCTTGGCGACATATTTGCCACCCGGTTTCAGGTCGACGAAATAGGGGGTATCGCGGAAAATCTCGCAGACGTCGAACAGGTCGAA
>JBBSJO010000186.1:0-7986 GCA_038257185.1 Rhodobacterales bacterium
GGGCGAGCACCACGGCACCGCGCCGTGATATGCGCCCTTGGCGATCAGGATCTTGCGCCGCCCCGTCTCGGCCCGCGCCAGCGTCACGCAGGTCGTCATGGCGTCCGACCCGTTCTTCTGGAACATCGCCCAATCGGCGTGTGCCACCATTTTCACCATCCGCTCCGCCAGTACGACCGCATGTTCGGTCGGACCGTCAAGGCAGACGCCCTTGGCCGATTGCCGCGCCACCGCCTCCTCGACCTCCGGGTGCTGGTGGCCTAGGATCACCGGCCCCCAGGCGCACATGAAGTCGATGTATTCGCGCCCGTCCACGTCCCGAACCCGCGCTCCCGAGCCGGACTCGAAAAACTGCGGATATCCCGTCGGCAATGCTCCCACCTGCTGGTGGCCCCACATGCCGCCGGGGATCACCTTAGCGGCGCGGTCGCGCAATGTCTGGTCGCGCGATGTGTTGGTCTGAACGAATGGCGAGTTCATGGCGCTGCTCCTTGATGTCTTCTGGGTTGGGGGGTGTTCCGGGCCGCCTCCGGCCCCGGAAAATGGCATGCGACCGCGTGATCGGGTCGGATGGTTTCCAGCACCGGCGGGTCGGTCGCGCAGCGCGGTTGCGCGCGGGGGCAGCGGGTGCGGAAACGGCAACCCGATGGCGGGTTCAACGGGCTTGGCAGATCGCCCTGCAGGACGGTGCGCTTGCGCGCCCGCTCGCGGATCGGATCGGCCAGCGGGATCGCGGACAGCAGCGCCTGGGTGTAGGGGTGCTGCGGCGCGTCGAAAAGGTCCGCCGCCGGTCCCGTCTCGACAATCTGGCCGAGGTACATGACGCCGATCCGGTCCGAGACATAGCGCACGACGCCAAGGTCATGGGCGATGAAAACGAAGGCGATGTTCAGCCGCGCCTGCAAGCCGCGCAGCAGGTTCAGCACGCCCGCCTGAATGGAGACATCGAGCGCAGAGACAGGTTCGTCCAACACGACGACCTTGGGATCGACCGAGATCGCGCGAGCGATGCCGATGCGCTGGCGCTGGCCGCCCGACAGCTCGTGCGGGTATCTGTCGGCCACATCGGGCGGCAATTGCACCAGTTCGATCAGTTCCGCGATGCGGCGCACCTCGGCCTGACGGTCGAGCGCGACAAGGCGCAACCCTTCGGACAGGATGCGCCGGACGGTCATCGTGGGATGCAGGGAGGCCATCGGATCCTGAAACACGATCTGCAGATCGCGGCGCAGGGGGCGCATCTGGGCAGCGGTGCATTGCGTGATGTCACGCCCCGCCAGCACGACCTGCCCTGCGGTGGGGTCGATCAGCCGCAGGATGCAGCGGCCCAACGTGGACTTGCCACAGCCGCTTTCCCCGACGAGGCCGAAGGTCTCTCCCGCCGCCACGTTGAAGCTGACGTCGCAAACCGCGCGCAGCATCTGTGCAGGCCGAGTGCCGAGCAGGTTGGACCCGACGGGAAAATCCTTTGAGAGGTTGCGGACCTCCAGCACGGTTTCGGTCATGCCGTCACCTCGCGCCGGGTGGCGTCTTCGCCCGCGATCTCTTCGGCGCGCAGGCAGGCCGTGTGCGTGGCGCCGACCTTTCGAAGGGCCGGGTCCGTCTTTCTGCAGGCGTCCTGCGCCATGTGGCAGCGAGGCGCGAAAGAGCAGCCCGGCGGGCGCGCGTAGATCGACGGTGGCGTGCCCTCGATCGGGGTCAGCGTTTCGTCGATCCGGTCAAGCTTGGGCATCGCGGCGATCAGCCCGCGGGTATAGGGATGGGCGGCGCGGTAGAAAATGTCCTCCGCCGTGCCGGTTTCCACGACGCGGCCGCCGTACATGACCGCAATGTCCCGCGCCATGCCCGCGACGACGCCGAGGTCGTGGGTGATCAGCACCATCCCGATGCCCCGGTCCCGCGCGAGGTCGCGGAGCAGGTCAAGAATCTGCGCCTGCACCGTCACATCGAGCGCCGTCGTCGGTTCGTCCGCGATCAGCAGCGCGGGATCGTTGGCCAGCGCCATGGCGATCATCGCGCGCTGGCGCATGCCGCCTGAGAACTCATGCGGATACTGGTGCGCCCGTCGCTCCGGTTCGGGGATGGAGACGGAGGCGAGCAGTTCCACCGCCCGGGTCATCGCGGCGCTGCGGCTGATCTTGCCGTCATGCAGGCGTATCGCCTCCACGATCTGGGCGCCGATGGTCATGACCGGGTTGAACGCGCTAAGTGGGTCCTGAAAGATGCAGCCGATGTCGCGCCCCCGGATCGCCCTGATGTCGCGCGGGGCCATACCGATCAGCTCGCGCCCCTTGAACTTCGCGGACCCCGCCACTTTCGCCTGCGTGGGCAGCAATTGCAGAAGCGCCATCATGGCAACGGACTTGCCGGAGCCGCTTTCGCCGACGATGCCCAGCACCTCTCCCGCCTCCAGCGTGAAATCGACGCCGCGCACCGCCTCCACCGGGCCTTTCGGGCCGGGGAAGGCCGCGCGCAGGTCGCGGATTTCCAGCAGCGGTGCGGTCATTGCGCCCCCCTGCGGTCAAGGATGTCGCGCAGCCCGTCGCCAAGGAAGGAGGTCGCCAGAACCACCGACAGAATCGCCATGCCGGGGCCGAAGGCGATCCACCAGCTGTAGAACTTGGCCGCCCCTTCGGAGATCATGCTGCCCCATTCCGGGCTCGGCGGGACGGCACCGAGGCCGATGAAGCTGAGGGAGGCGGCCAGCAGTGCAACCTGCCCGAAATCCATCGTGGCGTTGATCAGCGTGGGCGTCCAGCAGAGCGGCAGGATATGCACAACCAGCACGCGCCCCCTGCCCGCGCCACCCGCGATGGCGGCTTCCACGTGTTCGCGCGTGCGCACCTCCAGCACCTGCGCGCGCATGAGGCGTGCATAGATCGGCCACCAGACGATGATCATCGCGAGCCCAGCGTTTGGCAGGCCCGGCCCCAGCGTCGCGGCCACTGTCATCGCCAGCAGGATCGGGGGAAAGGACAGGGTCACATCGGCCGTGCGCATGATCACCGCATCGAACCAGCCGCCGTAGTAGCCTGCTATTGCCCCCAGAGCCGACCCGATGATGACCGCTGATACGACGACCATGACCGCCACCGGGATCGTATAAGTCGCCCCGTGCAAGGTGCGCGACAGCACGTCCCGGCCCAGGGCATCGGTGCCCAGCCAGTGTTCGCCGCTTGGCGGCTGCAACCGGCGACCCGCCATCATCATCGGATCGACGAGCGGCCACCACTGCACCGTGAGCACGGTCACCGCCCAGAACAGCAGGATCACGATGCCGATCTTCGCCGTCACCGGCAGGCGCCCCGCGGAATGCGTGAACCGCCGGAAAGCGCCCACGCGCGGCAGGTCGCCCGCGACGGTCATCCGCCCACCTTGATGCGCGGATTGGCCCAGGCATAGGCGATGTCCGTCGCCAGATTGGCCAGCAGAAAGGCCGTGGCCCCCACAATGGTGACGCCACCGATGGCGGGATAGTCGAGTGTCCGGGCGGCGGCCACGGCGTAGGAGCCGATGCCCGGCCAGCTGAAAATCGCCTCCGTCAGGACCGCGCCGGTGATGAGATAGGCAAAGGTGAACCCGAGCACCGTGAGTACCGGGATCAGCGCATTGCGCAGTGCGTGGTTGATCAGCACGACCCGCTCCGACGCGCCCTTCGCGCGCGCGGTTCGCACGTAGTCCTGCCCAAGCGCTTCAAGCAGAGAGGACCGCACCAGACGTGCCACGATACCGATCACCGACCAGCCCAGCACAAAGGCCGGCAGGGCCAGATGGCTCAGCGCCTGCACGAAAAGGGCCCAGTCTCCAGCCAGCAGGGCATCGACGGTGTAGAAGCCGGTGATCTGCTCGGGCGCGGCCGTGCGGGCGTCTAATCGCCCGGTCCCCGGTGTCCATTTCAACTGCACCGAAAAGATGTAGAGCATGATCGGCCCCGACCAGAAGATCGGCAGCGAGGAGCCAAGCAGGGCAAACCCCCGCGCCGCGTTGTCGAAGATGCTGTAGCGGAACCGGGCCGACAGCAGGCCGATCCCCATGCCCATTACCGTGCCGATGATCATCGCCGCGGTGACGAGTTCCAGTGTCGCGGGCAAGCGCTCCGCGATGTCGCGCGCCACGGGGCGGCGGGTGTTGAACGAGGTGCCCATGTCGCCCTGCACCAGGTTCTTCATGTAGATCACGTAGCGCACCGGCAGCGGCTGATCGAGCCCCCACTGCGCCCGGACCGCATTCACGATCTCGGGGTTGTTCATCATCCGCTCCGGCACCAGGGCGGAGAGCGGATCGCCCTTGGTGCTTTGGGAGAGGATGAAGGCCACGCTGGCCACGCCGAGCAGGAGGAAAGGCACCCCCAGCATCCTGCGTATGATGTAGCGCAGCATGGCCTTCGTCCCTTACTTGCGCGAGATTTCGGCCAGCGGCAGGTTGCAGCAGGCAGAATAGCGCACACCCTCGATGTCGGCGCGATGCGCCAGCACGAGGTTCGGGCTGACGAGCGGGATGATGATGTTGTCGCCCATCATCTGCTTGGCCAGCTCTTCGTACTTGGCAACGGCGGCATCGCCTGACGCGGCCAGCGCCTCGGCATAGATCTCGCCTTCCTTGGCGTTGATCACCAGTTCGGGCGACTGATACCCCGCCCGACCGACCCATGGGGACCCTTCGGTCATCCCGAAATAGGCCGCGTATTGACCCGAGCCGTAGTAATCGGGCGCGTAGTAGACTGCAGTGAGGTCCGCGCGACCTGCCGCCATGTCCTCGCGCCAGACCGGATAGGTGACGGGCTTGAGCGTCACTTCCACGCCGACCTGCGCGAAGTCCTGCTGCAGCTTCTGCATCATCACGTTCAGGTCCACGCCATAGACGTTGTCATTGGGATAGACCGCCTCCATTGCGAAACCGTCGGCAAAACCCGCCTCGGCCAGCATCGACTTGGATTTCTCCAGGTCCTGCGCGCGTGGCGTCAGGTTCGCCGTGCCGGGAAAGCCGTTGGGAATGGGCGCCGCGATCTTGTTGCCGTTACCGCCGACCGTGAATTCGATCATCCCGTCGTAGTCCACCGCATAGGTCAGCGCTTCCCGTACCTGCGGGGTCAGCTTGTCCTTCATCGCCTCGGAACCGGGCATGAAGGCGAAATAGACGAAGTTGAACGAGGGCACGATCTCGGTCACCACGTCCGGGTTGTCAATCGACTCGGCGGTATCCGCGTCGATCTGCATGGCGACATCGACAGACCCGGTTTCCAGTGCCTGTGCCTGGCTCACGGAATCCTGGATCTGGGTGATAACGACCTCGGAAAAGGCGGGCGCGTCGCCGTAATAGGCATCGTTGCGGGCCAGCCGGAGTTCATCCTCGGGCGCATAGTTGCTCAGGACAAACGGTCCGCTGCCGACAGAGTTTTCCAGGAACCAGCCCTCTGCCCCGTCCGCCGTCGCCGCCGTTTCATCACCGATGGCACCGCCTGCCATCGCGGCCTCGGCGTTGAGGATGCCCGTATAGGGCGCCGACACCTTGTTGAGGAATTCCGAATTGGGCGCCTCGACGGTGATCTTCACGGTATGCGCGTCCACCGCCTCGATTGTCTTGGTCCCTTCCATCAGGAACGACGGCGACCCCTTGAGATTGCGCAACCGCTCAAAGCTCCAGACCACATCGGACGCCTCGACCGGGCTGCCGTCGGAAAACACGGCCTCGGGGTTCAGGTTGAAGGTGAACTCGGTGAAGTCATCGTTGTTCTCCCAGCTCGTCGCGAGCTTCGGCTCCAGCGTCTGGTTATCCCTGCCCAAGGTCAGCAGAGGCTCGTAAACCGCGGTCAGGTAGATCTGGCAGGTGTCGCAGAACGCCCGCGCGGGATCGAGCGAGTTGACGTCCATCGACCGGCCGACGACCAGCGTGTCCTGCGCGGCCAGCGGTGTCGCCAGAAGCAGGGCCGAAACCGACCCCAGCAGGAGACCCGCGCGCCGCTTCGTCGGTCGGGTTCGGGAAATTGAAGTTATGATCATGATCTGGTTCCTCTTCCTGAAATCAGTGTTTCGGGTAACGGCAACGCTTTGCGTCCGGCTGGTTCGGAACTGGCAAGATCGGATTGGCTCATGTGATCTCCCGAAGTTTCCATGGCATTGGTCAAAGCCCGGTCCGGCAGGGCCAGCACCGTCGATTGCGGTCTGGCTGCCGTCATGGCCGGTGTTGCCACTGTCAGGTTAGCGACAGAGAATTTGGTCGGATAGGGGGTTTTTGTGGGCAGTCGCTGCGCTGTTGGAACGGCTGGATTTGGCGAGAAACAAAGATATCGCGCCTGCAAACTCTGCATAACCAGAAGATTCTAAGCTTCCCGTCTCATCGGAGACAGTCACTCAGATTTGCAATTAGCAATAGATTCTTCGGCTAACTTTCCGATGCAACTCGTGGCTGTAGAATCTCCGGCAGGTAGCAGCGCAGGTAGGAAACGGAGGCGCGCATGCTTTCGGCAAGAAGGTCGTCGGTGATCCGCCGATGCTGCGACCAGGAGATCGCCCAGACGCCGTCCATGATACCGATCGACACCGCAAGCCGCTGCTCAAGGTCCGTGATACCGCGACAATCGAACCAGTGACGGAATTCAGCCGCACGCAGGGCCGCCAGTGCGGCGTTCCCTTGCAAATCCAGTGTGCGCACCTCGGCGCTGACACCCGCCCCCATGAAAAGCCTCAGGGCTGCCGGATGCCGGTTCAGGAATGCCACGCCGCCACGTTGTCGGCGACGGACGATATCTTGCCAAGTCTCCGGTGGCGGATCGAGAACGACGCGCGCCATATCGCCCAAACGCGCATGATAGCGCTGAGCAAGCGCCACGAGGATTGCATCCTTGTTCGGAAAGAAGTGATAGATCGACGGGAGCGGCACCTTGGCCTTCGACGCGATCAGGGACAGGCTGATGTCACTGTCAGGTTGCTCCGTCAGCAGTATTTCCGTGGAATCCAGCAGTTTCTCGAACCGGACGAAGCCCCGCTTTCTTTGCGGCTTGCGCATGCACTCTCACTTCAGTTTGGCCATCGAGCGCCCCCTGCGATCGCAGGACACGACAGGCGGTTGAACGGCCCTGAGAGGGCCGCCCAGATGGAAGGCTAGTGCATGATCGACCCTTGGTCCATGTTGGGCCGTCGGATGCCGTCGGTCATGCCTTCACCCGCACTTGGAATGCCCACAGGACCCACAGGTCATACATCCCTCCACCATGCGCAGATCGAATTGCCCGCATGACGGGCAAGCTTTCCCGCGAGATCCGCCGATGACCACAACCTTGGCCTGCGGGTCCGTTTTCAGCCCCTTGCCCTCGCCCGCGATGAAGCCCGTGGCGACCATATGCTGCTCGATCACCCCGCCGATGGCGGCGAGAATCGAGGGGATGTACTTGCCCTGCATCCAGGCGCCGCCGCGCGGATCGAAGACCGCCTTGAGTTCCTCCACCACGAAGGACACGTCGCCGCCACGGCGGAACACCGCGGAAATCATCCGCGTCAGCGCCACGGTCCAGGCGAAATGCTCCATGTTCTTGGAGTTGATGAAGACCTCGAAGGGCCGCCGGTGCCCGCCGATCACCACATCGTTGATGGTGATGTAGAGCGCATGTTCGCTGTCGGGCCACTTGATCTTGTAGGTGGAGCCTTCCAGTTCATTGGGCCGGTCCAGCGGTTCCGACATGTAGATCACATCGCCGCCGTCCTGCGCGGCGGTGGGCATCTCGCCGGGCGCGCTGTCGGTTTTTTCCGACACGGTCAGCACCGATCCCGTCACTGCGTTCGGCCGGTAGGTGGTGCAGCCTTTGCACCCTTGGTCCCAAGCGCCCATGTAGACGTCCTTGAAGGCGTCGAAGGAGATGTCCTCCGGGCAGTTGATCGTCTTGGAAATCGACGAATCCACCCATTTCTGCGCGGCTGCCTGCATCTTCACGTGGTCCATCGGCGCCAGGGTCTGCGCGTTCACGAAATAGTCGGGCAGCGGGGCGTCACC
>JBBSJO010000187.1:0-7845 GCA_038257185.1 Rhodobacterales bacterium
AGCGTCGCGGATTTCTTGCTGTCGGCCATGTCGTCCCTTCCAATTCTGTCTGTGCGGGAAGCGTCCCGGGTCCGGGCGGCACCCTGTCGGGGGGCGTGCCCTGTCTGTCATCTCTCTACAACTCTGAAAATGGGGTTAACCCGTTCTCAGGCAGCCGCGTCCGTCAATCGGGCGAGGGTCTCATCGTGTCCCAACACGAGCATCATGTCAAAGACCGAAGGGGTAACCGCGCGCCCCGCCAAGGCCGCCCGCAGGGGCCCCGCCAGTTTGCCGAATTTGCTGCTCCGAGCTTCTGCAAAGCCGTTCAACAGTGTCTCCAGCGTTTCCTTGTTCCAGCTAGCATTTCGCAGGTGCGGCGTCAATTCTGACAGCATTTCCCGCGCCGCATCATCCAGCAAAGCCGCCGCTTTCCCGTCTGTCGAGACAGGGCGATCGGTCAACACAAAATGGGCCTTTTCAAGCAGTTCCGGCAAGGTCTTTGCGCGATCCTTCAGACAATACATCGCCTTTTCCAAGCCGGCTGACTGCGCGGAAGTCAGCGCGGGCATGCCCGCAGCGGCCAGATAATCTTCGCACTCTTGCCGCAGCGCGGCATCCTCCGCCACGGCAATATGCTGACCGCAGATGTTTTCCAGCTTCTTGAGGTCGAATTGCGCGGGGCTGCGGCGGATACCGTCCAGATCGAACCAGTCCTGCGCCTGAGCGTCGGTAAAGAATTCGTCGTCGCCATGGCTCCACCCCAGCCGGGCGAGGTAGTTGCGCATGCCCGCCGCGGGATAGCCCATCGCCTGATATTCCTGCGCCCCCAGCGCACCGTGGCGTTTGCTCAGTTTCTTGCCGTCAGACCCGTGGATCAGCGGAATATGCGCCCAGACCGGCACGTCCCAGCCCATGCCCTCATAGATCATCATCTGCCGCGCGGCATTGTTGAGGTGGTCGTCGCCCCGGATCACATGCGTCACACCCATGTCATGGTCATCCACCACCACCGCGAGCATGTAGACAGGGGTGCCATCGGAACGGAGCAGCACCATGTCGTCGAGCTGATCGTTGCGGATCGTCACATCCCCCTGCACCGCATCTCGGATCACCGTTTCGCCCTCCAGCGGGGCCTTGATGCGGATGACATAAGGCGCATCCGGGTGCGTCGAGGGGTCCGCCTCGCGCCAGGGTGAGTGGTAGAGCGTGCTGCGCCCCGCGGTCTTGGCTGCTTCGCGGAAGGCGGTGATTTCTTCCTGCGTCGCAAAGCACTTGTAGGCCTTGCCCACGTCCAGCAATGCGCGCGCCACGTCGGCGTGACGGGGGGCGTTGTCGAACTGGCTGACGATCTCGCCATCGTGGTCGAGCCCGAGCCAGGCCATGCCCTGCAGAATCGCCGCAGTGGCCTCAGGGGTGGACCGTGCCCTGTCCGTGTCTTCGATCCGAAGGAGAAATTTCCCACCCCGACCACGCGCGTAAAGCCAGTTGAACAACGCCGTGCGCGCGCCGCCGATGTGCAGGAAACCCGTGGGAGAAGGGGCAAATCGGGTGATCACGGGCTTGGTCATGGTACTTGCGGTCTTTCCTTCGAGGGGCGTCGTCGCGTCGGCGTTTACCATTTGATAACCACGACGCAGATAGAGTTCGCAGCCTGTCTATCCAGTGCGGCAAGGGGGGGCAAGCATGGGCCGGATCGCGCAGATCTTGCTGGCACAGCGGGGGCATCTTCTGGGCTGGGTCCCGGTCTGTCTTTCCTTGGGCATCGGCAGCTATTTCTCGATTGCCTGGGAGCCGCCGATGTCCGCGCTGGCGCTGCTGGCGCTCGGCGCCATGATCCTGCTGGCCCCCGTCCGCGCGCTGCCGGAACCGGTGTCACCGCTGGCCTCCGGTCTGTCGCTTTGCCTTCTGGGCTTCGTGCTCGCCGGGATGCGCACCCATGCGGTGGCGGAACCGGTGCTGGGCTGGCGCTATTACGGGGCGGTCGAAGGGCGCGTGGTGGCCATCGACCGCAGCCAGTCCGATGCCCTGCGCCTCACGCTCGACCGGGTGCGGCTGGACCGGGTGCCGCCCCACCGCACGCCCGACCGGGTGCGCGTCTCGCTGCATGGCGATGCGGCGGACAGCATCGAACCGGTGCCGGGCCTGCGGGTGATGACCACCGCGCATCTGTCGCCCCCTTCGGGCCCGGTGGAGCCGGGAGGATTCGATTTCCAGCGTCATGCCTGGTTCGAACGACTGGGGGCTGTGGGCTATACCCGCGTGCCGCTGCTGGGTGTTGCGGCGGCGGCGGAGGGGCAGGCCGGGCTTGCGGTCTTCCGGGTGCGGATGGCGGCTTCTGCCCATCTCCAGCGACGCTTGGCGGGGGATGTGGGTGGCTTTGCCGCCGCGATAACGACCGGCGACCGCAGTGCCATGTCGCGCGCCGCGCTCGACGACCTGCGGGCCAGCAATCTGGCACATCTGCTGGCGATTTCCGGCCTGCACATGGGGCTTCTGACAGCGGTGGTCTTCGGCGCGCTCAGGATCCTGCTGGCGCTGATCCCCATCGTCGCCCTGCATTGGCCAACCAAGGCGATTGCCGCCGTCGGGGCACTGGTGGCAGCGACTGGCTACCTGGCGCTGTCGGGGGGCAACGTGGCGACGGAACGCGCCTATGTAATGGTCGCGGTGGCCCTGGGCGCACTGATTATCGGCAGGCGGGCGCTGTCCCTGCGCGCGGTGGCGGTGGCCGCAACCATCGTGCTTGTGCTGCGGCCAGAGGTTTTGATGGGGCCGGGGTTTCAGATGTCCTTTGCCGCCACGACCGCGCTGGTTGCGGTCTTCGGCTGGCTTCGAGGGGTCGAGATGGCGTGGGTGCCGCGCTGGCTCAAGCCCGCTCTGTCGGTCTTCATATCCTCCGCCGTGGCCGGTTTCGCCACGGCCCCCATTGCCGCGGCACATTTCAACGCCATCGCGCATTACGGGCTGATCGCGAACCTGATGTCCGTGCCGCTGATGGGGGTGTTGGTGATCCCGGCGGCGGTGCTGGCGCTGGTACTTTACCCCGTCGGGCTGGACGGTCTGGCGCTTTGGGCCATGGGGCTCGGGCTGCGATGGATACTCGGGGTCGCGGATTATGTGGCGGGGCTGGACGGCGCGCGGGGCTATGTGCCGGGACCGGGGGGCTGGGTTCTGCCCCTGCTGTCGCTGGGGTTCCTCACGCTGATCCTCTGGCAGGGGCGATTGCGCTGGGGCGGGCTTGCGGCGATGGCGCTGGCCTTTGTCCTGTGGCACGGGGCCACGCGGCCTGCCTTGCTGATCGCAGATACCGGGACGCTTGTCGGGGTGATGACCGAGGAAGGGCGCGCGCTGAGCAAGGCAAAGGGGGCGGGATTCGTCGCGCGTAACTGGCTGGAGAACGACGGCGACGGCGTGGACCAGCAGATCGCGGCGGCCCGGTGGCAAGGCGCGGCCATCGTTCACCTGTCGGGCAAGCGGGCGCTCGCCGCCTTTAACGGCTGCGGGCCGGAGGAGATCGTCGTGACCTCGGTCGACGCGCCGCAACTGGAGGGCGCGCCCTGCATGGTCTTCGATCCCGCCCGCCTGAAACAGACAGGTGCCGTGGCGCTGGACCCCGGCCCGGAGGGCTGGCGCATCACTACGGCGCGGGAGTTGACGGGAGAGCGGCTCTGGACCCGCTGGCCAGAGCTGCCGACCGCTCAATACGTGCGGATCAACCCGACGAGTCGGCCCTGAACCTTGACCCGATCCGAAGACAAGACGCGCGCCTCATAGGCCGGATTGGCCGCTTCTAGCGCGATCGAGGAACCCTGGCGCCGGAACCGCTTCAGCGTCGCCTCGGCGTCATCCACCAGTGCGACGACGATATCGCCGTTTTCGGCGACGGAGGTTTCGCGGATCACCACCACGTCGCCATCGTTGATCCCGGCCTCGATCATCGAATCGCCTTTGACTTCAAGCGCATAGTGATTGCCCTTGCCCGCGATCATGTCGCCCGGCACGGCAACCGAATGGGACACCTCGCTGATCGCCTCGATCGGCACACCGGCGGCGATGCGACCCATCATCGGCAGTTCGATGGCATGGATCGCAGACAGCGACATGGCGGCGGGAGGCGGCGGGCTGTCGGGGCGGTCGCCGTCGATCACGCGGGGAGCAAAGCCCGGATTGGGCAGACCGCCAAGGCTTTCGGGCAGCTTGACCACCTCGATGGCCCTTGCCCGATGCGCCATGCGCCGGATGAACCCGCGCTCTTCAAGCGCGGTGATCAGCCGGTGGATGCCCGACTTGGAGCGCAGGTCCAGCGCTTCCTTCATCTCGTCGAAGCTCGGCGGCACCCCGTCGCGCTGCACGCGCTTGTGGATAAACGCCAGCAGGTCGAGTTGTTTCTTGGTCAGCATCGCTCGGGTCCCTCCGATATTATTTCGGTTTGTTCTAGGGATGTTCCTGTTTTGTGTCAACCTTGTCAGAGCGGGATGAAGTCCATGACATCCCCGGCCTGCCGTGCCGGATCATCGACCCGTCGGATCAGCAGCGCGTCGGCAGTGGCGAGCACCGTCAGCAGCGAGGAATCCTGCCGGTCCTCCGCCACGATCCCTCCTTGCACCATCCGCGCCCGCATATAGTGGGCGCGCGGTCCATTGGCGGGCAGGGGTGCGCCCAGCGGAGCGCTTTGCATGGGCGCGGGGGCCTCGCCCAGACCCAGCATCTTGCGGAGGACGGGCACCACGAAAACGATGCCGCAGACCATCGCGGAAACCGGGTTGCCCGGCAGACCGATCATCGCGGCATCGCCGAGCCGCCCGGCCATCAGCGGTTTGCCGGGGCGCATGGCGACCTTGTAGAAGGACTGCTCCATGCCCATTTCCGCCGCGACGGGGGCCACGAGGTCATGATCTCCCACCGACGCGCCGCCGATGGTGACGATCAGGTCCGCCCCCTGCGCCAGCGTCAGCGCCTGCCTGAGCGACGCGGGCGTGTCGCGGGCAATCGGCAGCAGGCGCACCTCCGCTCCGTACCCTTCGAACATCGCGGCAAGGCCGTGGCTGTTGGAGGCGATGATCTGGTCCGGTCCCGGCGTTTCGCCCGGCTGCACCAACTCATCACCCGTCGCAAGGATCGCCACGCGGGGGCGGCGCGTGACGGGTACGCGGGCAATGTTCATCGCGGCCAGCAGCGCGATATCCGCAGGCCGCAGCAGCAGCGGGGCGTGCAAGGGCTGGCCCGCCTCGAAGTCACCCCCGGCGGGGCGGATATTGTCCTTGCCATCGATCCCGTGGCCCAGCGTGATCAGGTCGCCGCGCCGTGTCACGTCTTCCTGTATCACGACGAAATCCGCACCCTCCGGCACCGGCGCGCCGGTAAAGATACGCACGGCCTGACCGGCCCTGAGCCTGCCGTCAAAGCGATGTCCGGCGGCGGATTCGCCCACCACCTTGAACATCGCGTCGGGCTCCACCTCCGCCCGGCGCAGGGCGTAGCCGTCCATGGAGGAGGCGGCGAAGGGCGGCTGGGTGCGGGTGGCGGCAACGTCGCGGGCGAGAACCCGACCGCAGGCTTCTCTCAAGGGGACGTCCTCGATCTCCAGCGGTGCCACCAGGGCGAAAAGCTGTGCGAGGGCTTCCTCTACGCTGATCATGATACTTCGTAACGGCCTGATTTCCCGCCGTCTTTCAGGACAACGCGCAGGCCCCCGATTTCCATTGCGCGGTCCACCGCCTTGGCCATATCATAGACCGCGAGCGCCGCAACGGAGGCGGCAGTCAGCGCCTCCATCTCCACCCCGGTCTGGCCGGTGGTCTTGACGGTGGCGGTGATCCGCAGGCCCGGAAGCTCCGGGTCGGGCTCCAGATCCACCGTCACCTTGGTGATCGGCAGCGGATGGCAGAGCGGGATCAGATCGGAGGTGCGCTTGGCGGCCATGATACCGGCCAGCCGCGCCACGCCCATGACATCGCCCTTCTTCGCGCGCCCTTCCACAATGATATCAAAGGTTTCGCGTGCCATCCTGATGTGGCTCTCTGCCACCGCAATGCGGTCGGTCACGGCCTTGTCGGACACATCGACCATCTGCGCTCGGCCCTGGGCATCGAAATGCGTCAGGGCCATCACATGCCTCCGGCGGTCAGCGGATTGGCCAGCAGATCGCGGGTAGCCTGTTCGACGTTCTCCTGCCGCATCAGGCTTTCCCCGATAAGGAAGATCCGCACGCCATACATCGCCATATCGGCCAGCGCATCCGGACCGGACAATCCGCTTTCGCTGACGATCAGACGGTCGGCTGGCACTTTCTTCGACAATTTTCGCGTCGCATCAAGAGAGGTCTCGAAGGTATTGAGATCGCGGTTGTTTATCCCGATAAGACGGCTTTCGAGCTTGGTCGCGCGCTCCAGTTCCGCCGCGTCGTGCACTTCGATCAGCGCGTCCATCTTCCACTCGATCGCGGCCGCTTCCAGTTCCGCCGCCTGCGCGTCGGAAACGGAGGCCATGATGATCAGAATGCAATCCGCGCCAAGCGCGCGCGCCTCAACCACCTGATAGGGGTCGTAGATGAAATCCTTGCGCAGGACCGGCAGGTCGCAGGCGGCGCGTGCCTGCGTCAGAAATTCCTTTGCCCCCTGAAAGCTGGGCGTGTCGGTCAGCACGGAGAGGCAGGTGGCCCCGCCCTCCGCATAGGCCGCGGCAAGGGTGGCGGGGTCGAAGTCGGCGCGAATCAGGCCTTTGGAGGGGCTGGCCTTCTTGATTTCGGCGATCAGGCCATAGCCCTCCCGCGAGGCCTCGTGCAGCGCTTCGGCAAAGGGGCGCACGGGCGATGCGGCGCGGGCCTCGGCCTCCACCGCCTCAAGCGGCTTGGCGGCCTTGTCGGCGGCGACTTCGTCAAGTTTGTAGGCTTTGATGTCGTCAAGGATGGTCATCCGGTCTCTCTCATGGGTCGATCCAGTTTATGGGCTCCATCCCCTGATCCTGCAACCAGCCATTGATCTGGCTGAAGGGGCGCGAGCCGAAGAATCCACGGTGCGCGGAGAGTGGGGAGGGATGAACGGACTCGATCTTGAGATTGACCCCCGCATCGACACCCTGCGCGGCCTTCTGCGCGGTGTCGCCCCAAAGCAGGTAGGCGCGCGGGCGGTCGGCGAGGCGCGCCAGCACCTGTTCGGCCAGCGCCTGCCAGCCGAGATGCCCATGGCCCTTGGCCTCGCCCTGCGGCACCGTCAGCACGGTATTGAGCAGCAAGACGCCCTGATCGGCCCAGAAACGCAGGTCGGCACTTCCCGGTGCGCCGCCCAGGTCGGCACGCAACTCCTTGAAGATATTGGCCAATGACTTTGGCAGGGGACGCGTATCTTCGGAGGCGGAGAAGGCGTAGCCATGCGCATGGTCGGGGGTTGGATAGGGGTCCTGGCCCAGGATCACGACACGCACATCGTCGGGGGCTACGTGTTCGAGGGCCGCGAAGATCTGATTCTCGGGCGGCAGGATCGTGCGCTTGTCAGCGGCCAAAGCGGCCTCGATCCGGGGCCAGGTGTCGGCGAAGAAGGGCAGGTCGGCCCATGTGCCAAGCCGGGCGCGGTTCAGGGCACTCATTTGACGTGACTTGCTGCGGCGACGGCGGTGATCTTGGCGCGGGCGGAACCGCTGTCGATGCTTTCGCGCGCCCGTTCGACGCCGGATTTGAGGTCGCTGACGGTGCCGGCCACGACAAGCGCTGCGGCGGCGTTCAGCAGCACCGCGTCGCGGTAGGCCGAGGGCGCGCCGTCCAGCAGGGCGTTGAAAGCGCGGGCGTTGTGATCGGGCGGGCCGCCGAGGATGTCCTCGAAGCGGTGGACGGGCAGGCCCGCGTCCTCCGGGTGAACTTCGAAATCTCTC
>JBBSJO010000188.1:0-7794 GCA_038257185.1 Rhodobacterales bacterium
AGTTGAAGACCGCCTGAACCACGCCCTGAAAGTCGAACTTCGCATAGCCGTCGCGCACTTGCACGTCTAGTTCCGCCAACCTGTGCAGCACCCAGCGCTCCAACTCCGGCATCTCGGCTGGCGCCACCCGGTCGGCCTCGCTGAAATCATTCAGCGACCCCAGCATATAGCGCATGGTATTGCGCAAACGGCGATAGCTGTCGGCCACACCCTTCAGGATCTCCGGTCCGATCCGTTGATCCGCCGTGTAATCCGTCTGCGCCACCCAAAGCCGCAGAATGTCTGCCCCGTACTGGTCCACGATCTGCTGCGGCACGATGGTATTGCCGATGGACTTGGACATCTTCAGGCCCTTCTCGTCCAGCGTGAACCCATGCGTCACCACATTGCGATAAGGCGCACGCCCCATGGTTCCGCAGGCCTGCAAGAGAGAGGAATGGAACCACCCGCGGTGCTGGTCGGTGCCTTCCATGTAGACGTCCGCGATGCCGTCCTCGGACCCGTCAGGGCGATCCCGCAGGGTGAACGCGTGGGTCGATCCGGAATCGAACCAGACGTCAAGGATGTCGGTGACTTGGTTGTAGTCATCCGGGTTCACGATGCCCTCCAGGAACCGCGCCTTCGCGCCCTCCTCGTACCATGCGTCCGCGCCCTCTGCCTCGAAGGCCTCCGTGATGCGCGCATTGACCTCCGGGTTGCGCAGCAGGAAGTCGGGATCGGTCGGCAGCGCGCCTTTCTTGGTGAAACAGGTGAGCGGTACGCCCCAGGCGCGCTGGCGGCTCAGCACCCAGTCGGGCCGCGCCTGCATCATCGAATAAAGCCGGTTGCGTCCGGACTGCGGAGTCCAGCCGACGTTGTCGATCTCGGTCAGCGCGCGTTCGCGGATCGTCGTGCCGAAGGTATCCAGCCCGTCGCCCACGATCTTGTCGATGGCGGCAAACCACTGCGGCGTGTTGCGGTAGATCACCGGCGCCTTGGAGCGCCAGGAATGCGGATAGCTGTGCTTGATCTTGCCGCGCGCCAGCAGACCGCCGACCTCGACCAACTTGTCGATGATGGCGCTGTTGGCGTTACCCTCCTTGCCGTTGGGCTTGAGGATCGCCTTGCCGCCGAAAAACGGCAGGTCGTCGCGGAAACGCCCGTCGGGGTTCACGTTGTAAGTGATGACCTGCTCCAGCATCCCCAGATCACGGTAGAGCTCGTATTCCTCAAGACCGTGGGACGGCGCGCAATGGACAAACCCCGTGCCTTCGGTGTCGGTCACGAAATCGGCCGCCCGGAAGTCGCGGGGGTCGTCCCATTCGCCGTTGCCGCCCTCTTCGCCCGCCAGCGGGTGCGACAGCGTCATGCCTTCCAGTTGCGCAGGCTTGATATCGCGCAAACGGCGGTACATGCCCTCTTCCAGACGTGCGCGCGACATGACGTCGGCGGCGCGGTCGTCGGCTACGATGTAGCGGTCGCCAATGGTGACCCAGCTTTCCTTGGGCCGCCCCGTAACCTCGTAAAGCCCGTAGGAGATGTCCTTGCCGAAAACGACCGCCTTGTTCGACGGCAAGGTCCAGGGTGTCGTTGTCCAGATCACCACATAGGCGCCCTCGACATCCCGTGCGACAGCGTTTCGCGCCGCCTCGATGGCCTCGCGCGCGTCGGGGGTTTCATCCTCGCCCATGGTGACAAGTTCCGGCAGGTCGAAAGACGCGACCTTGAACTTCACCCAGACCGTGAAACTCTCCTTGTCGTGGTACTCCACCTCCGCCTCGGCCAAAGCCGTCTGTTCCACAGGCGACCACATCACGGGCTTGGAGCCCTGATAGAGCGTGCCGTTCATCAGGAACTTCATGAACTCTTCCGCGATCACCCGCTCGGCGTGGAAATCCATGGTGAGGTAGGGGTCCGCCCAGTTGCCCGTGACCCCCAGACGCTTGAACTCCTCGCGCTGGATATCGACCCAGCCCGCCGCGAACTGACGACACTCGGCGCGGAATTCGTTGATCGGCACCTCGTCCTTGTCGCGACCCTTCTTGCGGTACTGCTCCTCGATCTTCCATTCGATCGGCAGACCATGACAGTCCCAACCGGGGATATAACGCGCGTCACGGCCCATCATCTGGTGGCTGCGCACGATCATGTCCTTGATGGTCTTGTTCAGCGCGTGCCCGATGTGCAGATGCCCGTTCGCATAGGGAGGTCCGTCATGCAGCGTGAAGGGCTCCCTGCCCTGCTTTTCCCGCAACCGGTCATAAACGCCGATCCGCTCCCAGCGCTCCAGCCACTCGGGCTCGCGCTTGGGCAGACCCGCGCGCATCGGGAAGTCGGTCTGGGGCAGGTTCAGCGTGGATTTGTAGTCGGGTGTCTCGGCGCACATGGGGGGCGTCCTCTGGCTGGTCTCGGCAGGATATGGGGGCGGTGCGAAGGGCTCGAACACCTGCGTCCGGCGTCTCAATGAAATCAGAGCGCCGGGGATATAATTCGAATGAGGCATGCACATGCGAAGGTCATGGCGGCCTTATATGCCCGCCCGGCCGCACCGACAAGCCCCCGTTCCACCCCCTCTGGTCCGGAGCCGCCTTCGCTTGAGCACCGAACGGCGGAGGGCGGCGCGGCGATCCAGAAAAATCGCCGAGGGGCCCCGCCCCGCGGGGAGACGGCTATTTTTCTTGAGCGGCGGGACGGCCTGCGCCAGGCCGGGGATCAATCGAAGGCGGCTCCGGACCTTCTGGGACGGTGGGCCAGAAGCGCACAATCAAAAATGTCTTGCGGCGCAGCCGCTCCTTCGGATCACAGCTGGACGTGGTTCCAGACAGACGAAATCACGACCGACCCCTCGCCCACCGAGGACGCCACCCGCTTCACCGACCCCGCCCGCACGTCCCCCACCGCAAAGACGCCCGGCAGCGACGTCTCGTACTGGCTGCCACCCCCGACCTCCGGCCCCGTCTTCACGAATCCCTTCTCGTCCAGCGCCACCAGCCCGGACAACCACCCCGTATTCGGCGCCGCTCCCACCATCACGAAAAGCCCCGATACCTTCAGGGTCCAATCCTCGTTACCGGTCGACTCGTGCAGCCCGATCGCCTCCAGCGCCATGTCGCCCTGCAGCGACGTCACCTGCGTGCAGGTATGGATCGTGATGCGCGGATGGCTCTCCAGCCGCTGCAGCAGATAATCCGACATCGACATGGCCAGCGACGTCCCGCGCACCAGCACATGCACATGCGCGGCATGGCGCGTGAGGTACATCGCCGCCTGCCCGGCCGAATTGCCGCCGCCGATGATCGCCACCTGTGCGCCCTTGCACCAGCGTGCCTCCACCTCCGTCGCGGCATAATAGATGCCCGCGCCCTCGAATTCCTCCAGCCGGTCCAGCGGCATCCGCCGGTACTGCACCCCCGTCGCCACGATCAGGCTGCGCGCGCTCACGGACTGGCCGTTGTCCAGCGCCACGTGAAACCGCTTCTTCTCGCACTGCGTCAGCGCTGCCGCCCGGCGCGGCACGGCGAAGCGGGTGCCGAACTTCATCGCCTGCACCTCGCCGCGCCCCACCAGATCACCGCCGGAGATGCCGGTGGGAAAGCCCATGTAGTTCTCGATCCGGCTCGACGTGCCCGCCTGCCCGCCGATGGCCAGATCCTCCACCACCAATGCGCGAAGCCCTTCCGCCCCGGCATAGACCCCCGCCGCCACGCCGGACGGCCCACCGCCGACGATCAGCACATCGAAAAGGTCGTCGCGCGCCACGGCAAGGTCGAGACCGATCATCGCCGCGACCGCCTGCGGGGTCGGCGGCTCCACCTTGCGGTCGCTGCCGAAGATGACCGCAGGCTCCGCACGCGCCACGCCGCAACGCTGTGCGATGGCAAGGCCCTCCTCCGACCCGATCTCGACCTCGCGGTAGGGAATGCGGTTGCGCGCGGCGAAACTGGCCACGCGGCGGATGTCGGCGCTTTCCTCGCCGCCGAGCAGCGTCAGTGCCGAATCCTGCGCCTCCACCGCGCGGCGGCGGCGCGCGGCAAAGACGGTCACGACGATGTCGCTGATCTCCGGCACGTCGCTCATCAGCCGCAGCATCGGCTCCCTCGGCACGCAGAGCACGCGGCTTTGGGTCACCGCCCGTGCACCTGACAGCGACACGCCCCCAGACAGGAACTGCAGATCGCCAAAGAACTGTCCCGGCCCCAGCGTCGCAAGTCCCGATCGGCTCAGCGTGCGCGGATCGACGGCCTCGACCTCTCCTTCCAGCACGAAGTGGAATTCCCCCATCGCCTGACCGGGTTCCTGCACCATCTCGCCGGGCGCAAAGTCGCTGATGGTGCCCAACTTGCGCATGGCGGCGACATGCGCCTCCTCCAGGGGGGTCCGCACCATGGTGGCCAGATCTGCGGCAAAACCTTCCATCAGTCTTTCTTGCCCTGCGTAAAGAGCCCGCTCAGCGCGCGCCCGATGATTCCCCGCACCGAAGGCCGCCGGCCCGGGCCGAACGGCAACGGGCGGCAGACCTCGATGGCAGCCACGCCGACCCGCGCGGTCAGCGATCCGTTCACCACGCCCTCGCCGAAGCGGCGGCTGAGCTTGGCAAGGATCGACCCGCCGAGAATCGGTTCCAGCATATCATCGCCCACCGCCACGGCCCCCGTCGCCACCAGATGCGACACCACGGCGCGTGTCAGCCGCCAGGAGCCGAAAAACCCCGACCGGCCGCCGTAAATTTCAGCAATCCGCCGGATCATCCGCAGGTTCGACGTGAGCGCCGCCGCCACGTCCGCCAGCGCCAGCGGCACCAGTGCCGTTACCGTCGCCACCTGCCGCGCCGCCGCCTCCACCTCTCGGCTGGCCGCGATGTCGAGCGGGCCGAGCAACTCCGCCTCTGCCAAAGCCAGCAGGCCCGTCGCATCGAGCTGATCGCCGCGCAGTTCCGTCAGCCGGTCCCGGCCCCATCGCGTATCCTCGCGGCGGCTGTAGAGGTTCACGAGCCGGTTCGTTACGTCGCGCGCCGCCGCCAGATCACCCTGCGCCAAGGCCGCGCCGGCGTCATGGCGCAGCCCGTCGAGCCGCGAGAGCCGCCCGAATGCGGAGAGTTCGCGCAGCGAAATCAGCGCCAGTACCAGCAGCATGGCCGCGATCAGCACCGTCATGGCCCAGCCCAGCAAGGGGTAGCTGGCCATCAGCGCCGTCACGAAGGACCAGGCCGCGATGGTGACAAGCGCGCTGACGAACACCCCCGCCAGCCACCAGAAGAGCCGCCCCAGGACGGAAGTCTTGCGCGCCGCAATCCGGGCGGCGGCCTGCATGGCGGCACCGCGCGGACCGGTGTCCGCAAGGTCGGGCACCGGTGGCGCTTCCGAGACAGCGGGTCGGGGCGCGGTCTCGGCTTCCAAATCGAACAGGACAGGTCCCTTTGCCATCACGCAGCCTTCCTTTGCCATTCCAGCCGGATGTCCGGCAGACCCGCATCGTTACCCGACCCGTCACCGCGTGCGACTTCGACGAAGCCCGCCTTGCGGTAAAAGCGGTTTGCCCGTGCGTTACCTTGAAAACTCCACAATCCCAATCTGTTACATGTCATTTTTGATGTATCGAGTAAACTTCGGGCAATACCCTTGCCCTGCACCAGCGGATGCAGGTAGAGACCATGGATTTCGCCCTCCGCCCGTGCGATGAATCCAACGATTTCATTTTGTTGCCGGGCGACCCTCACCCAACCTGCGTCGATCATATCAGCCACGTGCATCACATCCTGCGCCCGGCTGTGGACGCGCGGCAACCAGACCATTGCATCGTTGGCCCGCCCCATGACCTCCCCCACGGCGCCGGCATCCAGCACCCGTGCCGGAACGATCACCAGCCCGCTCACAACCGGTCCCCGATCAGGAACTCCGCCGCCCGGTCCAGCCGGATATGCGGTGGCCCGTCGCCGGGGCGCAGGTTCAAGGGTGCGGGGGCGAAGCGCATGATCTGATAGTCCCGATCCAGCCATTTCTCCGCCCCTTTCAGCGCCGGATTGAGTAGGTGCGCCGGGTCCTGCGGCAACTCGCCGGGATAGAACGCCGCCTCCTTGCCGGTCTCCAGGAGCGTGCCGCGCACCACGTCCAGCATCTCCCCGCCATGCTCCATCGTCGCCTCGGTCGTGGCCCTGAGCGACGCAATCGCCATCGCCGCCGTGCCCGCGCCCGCGTATTGCGCCCGGTCGCGCGCCTCGCGGGTCAGCGCCTCCATGATCGCGGTCAGTTTCGCGTGCTGCGTGTGGTGCAGGTGGTCGGACTTCGTGGCGGCAAAGAGCACCTTCTCCACCCGCTTGCCGCGCAGCAGGTTGCTGAGGAACCCGTTGCGCCCGGGCCGGAAGGCGCTGAGGATTTCGCCCATTGCCAGCCGCAGGTCCGCCACAGCGCGAGGGCCCTGATGGATAGCCCCAAGGGCGTCGACCAGCACCACCTGCCGGTCGATCCTTGCGAAATGATCGCGAAAGAAGGGTTGCACCACCTGACGCTTGTAAGCCTCGAACCGCCGCGCCATCTCGCGAATCAGGGATTTGCGCGGGCCTGTGCCATCCCCCGGCAGCGGGGCAAAGGTCAGCACCGGAGAGCCCGCGAGGTCGCCCGGCAGCAGGAACCTGCCCGGCGTGCAGTCGGAATAGCCGTTCGCCCGTGCCGCCTGCAAATAGCCCGCAAAGGCATCCGCCAGCGCCTTGGCCTGCGGCTCCTCCAGACTGGCCGCCGGGTCCGTCGCGGCGACCAGCGCGCGATAGGCGGCGGCCTCCTCACGGGTCTCGATCCGGGCCAGAACCTCGCGCGACCATTGGGCGTAGCCCACATCCATCAGCGCCAGATCCAACAGCCATTCGCCGGGATAATCGATGATATCGAGGTGGATGGTGCGCGGCCCCTGCAGACCGGACAGCAACCCCTTGGGACGCACCTTCAGCGACAGGCGCAGTTGCGAGACCGCGCGGGTGCTGTCGGGCCAGTGCGGATCGCGTCCCGTCAGCGCGGCGAGGTGCGATTCGTAATCAAAGCGCGGCACGGTGTCATCGGGCTGCGGTTGCAGGAAGGCCGCCTGAATCCTCCCCTCGGATTCCGCCAGAAGGCCCGGCATCCGACCCCGGTCCATCAGGTTGGCGACCAGCGAGGTGATGAACACGGTCTTGCCCGAGCGCGCCAGCCCCGTGACGCCGATCCGGATGACCGGCTCGAAGAAGGCCTCCGACACGGTGTCGCCCACCGTCTCCACCTGACGCCAGATGCCGTCGGCGATGCGTGTAATGACCAAAGCTGTCCTGCCCTTCGATATGCGCTTGCCGCAACATAGGGGTGGTGCCGGGGGATTGCCAGAACCCAGCCCCCGCGCTAGACGCGCCCCATGCCCCGCTTTGCCCTGAAAATCGAGTACCACGGCGCGCCTTTCGTCGGCTGGCAGCGCCAGCCCGGTCTGGTGTCGGTGCAGGGCACCATCGAGGGGGCACTGGCGCGGCTGGACCAGTGCGACCACACGATTTCCGCAGCCGGGCGCACGGACGCAGGCGTGCATGCCCTCGCGCAGGTGGCGCATTGCGTGATGCCCGAGGGCTGGACAGCCTTCCGCCTGTCCGAGGCGCTGAACTTTCATCTCAAGCCCAACCCCATCGCCATCGTCGATTGCGCCGAGGTGCCGGGAGATTTCCACGCGCGTTTCACGGCGACGGAGCGGCGTTATCTCTACCGCATCCTGAGCCGCCGCGCGCCTGCCACCCATCAGGCGGGACTGGTCTGGCAGGTCAAGCAGGACCTCGACGTGGTGGCCATGCAGGAAGGGGCGGACCTG
>JBBSJO010000189.1:0-7757 GCA_038257185.1 Rhodobacterales bacterium
CGAATCCGCGTGAAGGATCAAAAGCCAGGTGCCCTTTGCCGCTACGCAACCCCGCGCGATCTGCCCCCCGCGCGAGGCGGGTCCCTCCAGCACCTCCGCCCCCCAAGCCTGCGCGATGGCTCCGGTGGCATCCGACGATCCACCGTCGCTTACGATGACCTCGCGGATCAGCCCTGCGTCCAGCCCCTCCATCAGCGCATTAAGACATTCGGGCAAAACCGCCCCCGAATCGAGAGTCGGTATGATCACGGAGACAGGCGCGCGCATGGTTGGCCCTTTTGGTGCAGGTCGAGAGCGGTTATGTCATGGCCAGACGCCAAAGGACATGACAGATGACCCAACGCCGCATCCTTCGCCTCACAGGGCCGGATACCTCCGAGTTCCTGCAGGGCCTGATCACCAACGACATGAAGAAGCTCACGCAGGGCGCGGTCTATGCCGCCATCCTCACGCCGCAGGGCAAATACCTTGCCGATTTCTTCGTGGTCCCGGCGGCGGAGGGCGTCCTGATCGACGTCGCGGACTCCCTTGGAGACATGCTGTCCCAACGTCTCACCATGTACAAACTCCGTGCAAAGGTGGAGATCGCGCCGACCGACCTGCACCTGCATCGGGGCACCGGAACTGTCCCGCCAGACGGTTTCGCGGATCCGCGTGCGCCGGGCATGGGCTGGCGCGCCTACCGCGAAGCGCCGCAGACGGATGACACAACCGATTGGGAAGCGCTCCGTGTGACGCATCTCGTCCCGGAAACCGGCATCGAGCTCACACCGGATACCTTCATCCTCGAAGCGGGCTTCGAGCGCCTCAACGGCGTCGATTTCCGCAAGGGCTGCTACGTCGGTCAGGAAGTCACGGCCCGGATGAAACACAAGACCGAGCTGCGCAAGGGCCTCGCCCGCGTTGCCATCGACGGGGCGGCACCGACAGGGACCGAGATCACTGCCGACGGCAAGGCCGCAGGCACCCTCTTCACGCAGTCGGGCGGCCACGCCCTCGCGCATTTGCGCTTCGACCGTGCAGGCGGACCGATGGAGGCAGGGTCAGCACGGGTGACCTGGAGCGCAAACGGCGAGTCGGCGGAGCGCTGAAAAGCCGCGCCGCACATGAAAATGCCCCGTCATAGGCGGGGCTTTGCTCATCCTGGACGACATGACGTGGCGGCACGCTCAGGCGCGTTCGACGTACTCGAAGGTCTCGGTGTTAACGATGATGTCTTCATCCTGTCCCACGAAGGGCGGCACTGTGACGCGGACGCCGTTGTCCAGCAGTGCGGGTTTGAAGGAATTGGCGGCGGTCTGACCCTTCACCACCGGCTCGGTTTCAACGATCCGGCAGGTCACCTTCTGCGGCAGCGAGGCATTCAGCGCCTCTTCGCCGTGGTACTCGACAACCACCATCATCCCGTCCTGCAGGAAGGGCCGACGCTCGCCCAGAAGCTCTGCCGAAAGCTGCACCTGCTCATAGGTGTCGGTGTCCATCAGAACCAGCATCCCACTGTCTTCATACAAGAATTGCTGATCCTTCTGCTCAAGCCTCACCTGCTCGACCTTGTCCGCAGACCGGAAGCGTTCGTTCAGTTTGGAGCCGTTGCGCAGGTTGCGGAGCTCCACCTGGGCAAAGGCACCGCCCTTGCCGGGTTTCACGTGATCGACCTTCACCGCCGCCCAGAGGCCGCCGTTATGCTCCAGCACGTTCCCGGGGCGTATCTCGTTTCCGTTGATCTTAGGCATGTGGCAAAACCATGGCATGAGGTTGATGATGACTTGACGCGCTCTATATCTGGAGGGCTGGCCCCCTGCAAGCAGGCGATATCTGGTGCTGCACCCGCAGCAAGGCATGCAGTCAGAACATGGGTGCTATGTTTTAAAGTGGTATCCGAATCGCGGGAGATCAGTCATAAGAAACCCCACGCCGGAAAAACAAGAGCAAGAATAATGAAAGGACGACGAGATGAAAGATTTCGTTGATGGCACTGCCTTCAATAACGAGCAAGGCAACCGTGCCCGCAAACTTTTCGCAGCCGTGGTACTGGCTGCCCTCGACGATGCAATCGCCGATGACAAGAAGTATGGCAATGGCCCCGAGCAGATCGCCCGCTGGGCACGCTCGCGCGATGGCCGCGAAGTGTTGAGCTGTGCCGGGATCGACCCGAACGAGCGTGTCGTGACGGGCCTGATGGATTTTGTTGGCAAGGGTGTGCGGACCTCCGTGGCCCTGTCGCGTGAAGAATCCGAGCGCCGCCACGCGGCCCAGCAGGCCGAAGCCGCCTGAGACCAATTCCCTTCGCCGGGATTCAGGAACGCAGCCTTCGGGCTGCGTTTTTTGTTGGACCTGCGCCCCCTCTCCACTCAAGCGGCAGAGCGTCTTTCCTTGCCCCTTTTCCCTTCCCGTGATTTGCGCCAGTTTGCGCGGAACATCCGGAAGGCCGACAGATGACCAAAGCCATCATGATACAAGGCACCGGCAGCAACGTCGGCAAGTCGATGATCGTTGCCGGTCTCTTGCGCGCATTGGCCCGCCGCGGCCGGCGGGTGCGCCCCTTCAAGCCGCAGAACATGTCCAACAATGCCGCCGTTACCATCGACGGAGGAGAAATCGGCCGCGCTCAGGCGCTGCAGGCAAGGGCGGCGGGGGTGGAGCCGCATACCGACATGAATCCGATCCTGCTGAAACCGCAAAGTGCCACCGGCGCGCAGGTCATCGTGCAGGGCCAGGTCGCGGGCCATCAGGAGGCCGCCGCCTTTGGCCGCAACAAGGCGGCCTTGATGCCCGCTGTCCTGCAGTCCTTCCACCGCCTTGCGGCGACCTGCGACATGATCGTGGTCGAAGGAGCAGGCAGCCCGGCTGAAACCAACCTGCGCGCAGGCGACATCGCCAACATGGGGTTCGCCACCGCCGCCGGGGTGCCGGTGATCCTCATGGGCGATATCGACCGGGGCGGCGTGATCGCTCAGATCGTCGGCTCCCAAGCGGTGCTTGAGGCGGCCGACAACGCCATGATCCGGGGGTTTGCGGTCAACAAGTTCCGCGGCGACCGCAGCCTCTTCGACGCAGGACGGGACGACATCGCGCGGCGCACGGGCTGGCCCTGCCTCGGGGTTATCCCCTGGTTCGACCTCGCCCACCGCCTGCCTGCGGAGGATGTGATGGATCTGCCCGCCCGCGCGCGCTCCGGTGGGGCGGGCTGCGTGATCGCCGTGCCGCGCCTGCCGCGCATCGCCAATTTCGACGACCTCGATCCGCTGGCCGCCGAACCCGGCGTCGACCTGAGGATGATCATGCCGGGGCAGCCCCTGCCCGGCGACGCCGATCTGGTGCTCATGGTCGGCAGCAAGGCGACGATTGCCGATCTCGCCGCTTTCCGGGCGGAGGGATGGGACATTGATCTTGCCGCACATATCCGGCGCGGCGGGCACGTGCTGGGGCTTTGCGGGGGCTACCAGATGCTCGGCCGGACGCTTTCCGATCCGCATGGTATTGAAGGGCCACCGGCGGCGGTTGAGGGGCTGGGGCATCTTGCGGTGGACACGGTGATGGCCCCTTTCAAGCATCTGTCGCTGAAAACGGGGATGCATCCGGCCAGCGGAACGTCCCTGTCCGGATATGAAATTCACATCGGCGAAACGACCGGGCCAGCCTGCGCGCGCGCTTGGCTTACTTTCGACGGAACCCCCGAGGGAGCTGCCAGCGCCGATGGCCGCATCGCGGGATGCTACATGCACGGGATATTCACATCCGACGCGTTTCGCCGTGCCTATCTGGCACGGTTCGGTGTCACATCATCGCTGGTTTTCGAGGCGGGCGTGGATGAGGCGCTGGATGCGCTCGCGGATCACGTGGAGCGGTATATGGACGTTGAGTTGGTGCTGGCGCTCGCAGGCGATGTTGCGGCGGCGGGGGTGGCAGGTGTGGCGGGCTGAAGCCCGCCCTACCTGACCCACCCTACGTCGCTATTCCAAGTCCTGCGCCGTGAGAGCGCGGTGGATTTCACGCCGCACAAGCTTGCGGACATTGCGGGTGATGCGTTCGCCCAGAGCGCCCTGCAATTCGGCGCGCACAATCTCGCTCACCAGGTCGCGCAGGGCCTCTTCGTCGATCAGTTGGTCGTCGCTGGAAAATTCAAACGCATCGCTCTCAGCCGCTTTCGCTTCGGGAGCAACCGTCGCGGCTTCCGCATCATTACCTTCCGCCTCCTCGGTCTCAGGACCCAGACGCGCGCCGGTGGCGTCGCGCTGAACATCGTCTTCCCAGGCCATCGCTGGCGCGCTGGTGCCTGAATATTCGTCCGCATCGGGGGTATCCGGTTCCCAGCGATCCGGAATCCGTCCGATGGCGGTTTCCAGGGCGGCAATCTTTTCGCTCAAGACCGAGGATCTTGACCCCTCGCCCGCATCGGCAGCTTTCGCAGGACCGGCAATTGAGGAGTCCCCGCCCGATTGGCCGGTCGCCGCATCGCCCCCATTGTCATTTCTGTCGCTCTGCCACGGAAAGATATCTTCGCCCTCGTCGTCATCTTCTTCGGCGAAGTTGTATGGATCTGCGGCATAGTCTTTTGCGGGATCGCCGAGGTCTTCCGAGTCGATGTCGTCATAGACCGCGGCGTCGAGAGCGGCGGCAAGATCCTCTTCCGCGTCGGCGTCGAGCGTCGAGCCGGTCTCGTCGTCGTCCAGATCAGGCCCCGCCACACGGAGTGCGGGCGTCAGGACAAGTCGGTCGCTTGGGGGTGCGGGTCTTGGGGACTGGATCGGACGCTTGTCTTCGGACACCAGACGGCGGATCGACGACAGGACATCCTCTACCTCAGCGTTGGTGACGGGGTTGGACATTTTTTTTACCACTCTTTCCTCATGGAAGAGATTAACGCGATACGGAGATTCTCACAATGGTTCCGTGAAAATTGTCACTCCTTTTGTAATGCACGGAGTACGCGGTCCAGCTTCTGACCCTGACGGGACAGGACCGCCGGGCTGTCCTTCACCAGATTATAGTAGGCCGACGGGTCATAAAGCTGCACCGGCAACCTGAGGTCCTGTGCGGTCAGCTGCCCGGTGGCAGCCAGCACCGTATAGGCCGCGACGTAAAGATCCGAGCGGGCCGAGACGCGGGCGGATTCGGCATCCAGCAGCGATTGTTCGGCATCCAGCACGTCGAGCGTGGTCCGCGCGCCCAATGTCGCTTCCTCGCGCACGCCGCGAAAGGCCACGCGGGCGGCGCGGATCTGGCGGTCGGAAGCTTCCAGCACCGCGCGGGCGGACGACAGGCTGGCATATGCGTTACCCACATCCTGCTGCACGTTGCGGGTGACTATCAGAAGGTTGGCGCGCTGCGCATCGCGCTGCGCCATGCTCTTGCGTACAGCGGAGGACAGCGATCCGCCCCGGTAGATCGTCTGGCCGACCGACACGCCGACCGATCCGACGTGGCTGTAGGCCTGAGAATTGAAGTTCTCCGTCAAGCCATAGCGGCCTTCCAGAGAAATCGTAGGAGACATCGATGCCTCCCCCGCCTTGACGATCAGGTCGGCGGCGGCCACTTGTCGTTGTGCGGAAAGGACCGCCGGATGCCTGCGCACCGCAAGCGCCTTTGCCGTTTCGAGATTGTTGCCGACGTCCGGCAGACGCGGGGGCTGGCTCAGGTTGCCAGGCTTCCGGCCGACGGCGTTGCGATATTCCTCAACGGCGCGCAGAAGGTCGCCCTGAGCGCCTGCGAGGCCGCTGCGGGCCTGTGCCAGTTGCGCTTCGGCCAGCGCCACGTCAGTGCGGGTCACCTCGCCCACCTCGAACCGATCCCGTGCAGCGCGCAGTTCCTCGGTCAGCAGGCGGACGTTGTTGTTGCGCAAGGCCACGAATTCCGACGCCCGCAGCACGCCCATATAGGCACTCACCGCGCGCAACAGTATGATCTGTTCGATGTTCAGCAGGGTGTTGCGCGTTGCCAGCACCGTTTCCTTGGTCGCCTCGATCCGGTACTGGCTCGCGCCGAAATCCCAGATCAGCAATTGCCCGATCAGGCTGATCGAGGCCGAGGTATTGTCAGCACCGATGGTCAGGACCGAGTTTCTTGCCCGGGTGGTGCCGAAATTTCTGGTCAGGTCGGCCGACCATTGCAACACGGGTTTCAGGGCAGCCCCAGCGGCAGCCACATCCTCGTCCGCGGCGCGCAACAACGCGCGGTTCTGTTCCAGTAGGCCGGAGCTGTTGTAAGCTCCCACCAGCGCATCCGCGAGCGTGTCTGCCCGTACTGCGGCTGGCAACAGAGTGAGGGACGCGAATACGATCGCCATCACCCGGGTGCAGAAAAACGACTGCTTGATCATCCTGCCGTATCCTCATTATGGTCTGATCCTGCCGGTTCGCCCGGCTGTTGCCCGGCTATTGGATCTTAGTATCTAGAATTGAAAAGCTGCCTGCCTTCCGAAACCGGGCATCAGCGGAGCACTTGCATTGAACGCCATCCGCCAACTGACGTGACCGCCGCGCTTGTGGCCGATACGCACTTCGCCCAAGGCACCCTCCATGAAGAGGCAGGCCATACGCCCGCCATCCTTGAGTTGTTCGACCAGGGTGTCCGGCAGATCGCCGACGCCGCCCTGCAGAAGGATCACATCGTAGGGTCCGTGCTTGGCGGCCCCTTCGGTCAGCGGCCCGACATGCACGACCGCGTTGTCTGCCCCTGCAGCTACCAGCGCCTCCTGCGCTTCGGTCGCCAAAGCTGCGTCTTCCTCTACGGCGACAACGGCCTCGGCAATGTGGGAAATGACGGCAGTGGAATACCCCATCGCGCAGCCGATATCGAGCACCATCTCGCGGCGCGTGATCGCCAAGGCATCCAGCATCTTGGCCAGCGTACGCGGCTCCAGAAGCACCCGCTGCCCGCCGAGATCGAGGTTTTCGCCCATATAGGCCGCCTCCCGCTGTGCGGCTGGCACGAAATCCTCCCGCGGGACCCTTAGCATCGCGTCTATTATGGGGAACTTCGTCACGTCCGAGGGCCGCACCTGCGTGTCGACCATCATCATGCGGCGTGTGGCAAAATCGGTCATCAGCTAAACCCATCCGTTCAGAATCTGTGATGTCGAGATGTGCCACATCGCGCGCCGCTCAGCAACGCCCTGCATTCACTTTCCCACGCGGGAGGGTCTTGCGGGGCACAGGTTGTTCGGGTAGCAGTGCACGCACTCCAGGCAGGCGAGTTGGCGGAGTGGTTACGCAGCGGATTGCAAATCCGTGTACAGGAGTTCGATTCTCCTACTCGCCTCCAATTAACAGACTGTATTTAAAAGTTAAAAAGTGCTGTATTGCACTTTCTGGAATTTTTTGGCAGCTCCTACAAACTTCCTACAAATAGATTTGTTTTATGCTGCTAATTGAGTCGCGTGAGTGCGGCATTGAGTGTCCGCCCTATACCCACGGCAACGCGGTGGTGTAGGCGATGGCGCACATTCGCGCAAAGGGCTGGGGCGTAATCGTGTTGATGCGTGAGACGACGCGAAACAGTCCTTCGGCGGTGTCGAGATGCGCAAGACGAGGGTCGATCCCTCGGGCAGCCATATCCGGGATTACGGGACCGGTGCGCAGATCCTGCACGATCTGGGCGTGCGGGACATGATCCTGCTGAATACCTCGCCGCATCCCTTTGCGGCGCTGCAACGTTACGGCCTGTCGATCCGCCAGCCTGAGGACAAGACCTGACGGGTCCTTTGCATTAACTCACCGGGAGCCACGGATTCCGCTTGTTTATGCTGATGGAAAAAC
>JBBSJO010000190.1:0-7617 GCA_038257185.1 Rhodobacterales bacterium
ATCTTTTTCTTATAGTCCTCAAGGCTGCGATAGGGGTAATGCAGGATGTGTAGTCGGTCCCCCGCCTGTTCTGTCTGGCCCAGTAAACCCTGGATGGCATGATTCCCTTGCGCCACGGTCAGCCCCTCACTGGCGCGGTGCATGATCTTTCCGGACAGCGGGTGTCCCAGACTGTTGGTGCTTTCCCGCTCGAACACCACGGAGGTTCTGGGATGACTACGGCCCCCGGCACCTAAAGGGCCATTAAGCGCAACCACAGCATTGTGACGGTTGACCTTCAGCGCGACTGTCTGCGGCGGCAGATCCGCCAGCAGAGCGATCAGATCACCGTGCTGGGGGAGCCAGAACTCATCCGCATCGTTGTTGATGATCCAGTCGGCCTTATGATCCGTGGCGGCACGCCGAGCCATTTCCGTCACCCACGCCGACTGATCATAATCATCCTGCGACTGGGTCATGTAATCAATTTCGATCGTCCGGGACAGATCGCGCAGGATCTGCGGCGTTGCATCCGTGGATAAATTATCCATGACGATAAAGCTGTCGACGCCGAGCGCATGATGAAAAATGATATTATCAGAAATGATATCTTCTTCATTGCGCACCAAAAGGGTCATCGTGATCTTAGGTCGAAGCAATGTAGAGGTCTCCTTCAGCATCTTCGGAGCGATCCTTGTAGAAAGCGCCGGAACCATGGCCTTAGCCTGTGCGCCGGGCGTGGCAGGCTTGCACGGTCTATTGCATGCATTTTTGAACTTGACACCCGGCTCCCAAGGGCTCGCATAGCCGATGTAGCGGGTTTAAAGGGAGTGTCATGAACTTTGTGTATCTGGTCTGGCCCATGCGTGTTTCAGATACGGTCACGCATTGAAGCGATCCTCGGACATTATGGCGAAATGATTGCGGGCGGCAAACCATTCCCGAACATTCCACCCACCTTTCTCGAAGTTGCGGATCGCCAGGTAGATCAGCTTCGTGGCGGCGTCCTCGGTCGGGAATGATCCGCGGGCCTTGATCGATTTGCGGATCACACGGTTCAGGCTTTCGATCGCGTTCGTGGTGTAGATGATCTTGCGGATCGCCGGGTCGAAGGCAAAGAACGGGATCACTTCCTGCCAGGCCCTGCGCCATGCCGGTGCGATGGAGGCATATTTGCCGGCCCACTTTTCCTCGAAGGCATCCAACTCCACGCCGGCCTGATCGGCGGTCGGGGCGCTGTAAATCCGCCGCAGATCAGCAGCCACCTCCTTGCGGTCCTTCCAGGCGCAGAAGTTCAGCGAGTGGCGCACGAGGTGAACAATGCAGGTCTGCACGGCCGTATCCGGGAAGGCCGCAGTGATAGCGTCAGGAAACCCCTGAGGCCATCCCCAACCGCAATCAGGATATCCTGCACGGGATTAGAAAGGCGTGAAACACGTGAGCTTTAGCCAAAAAATAAGGGGCAGCAAAGCTGCCCCTTAAAGCTCTGCATTTCTTCTTTAGAAAACGAAGTTGTCGTCCGACAGAAAGGCGGTGTTCATGTTCTCGATCGTGATTGTGTCGGTGTCGCTCGTGGTGATGACCACATCACCCGCTCCATTATTCTGGATAGTACCATCATCCACCAGATCCTGGTATTCACCATTCAGCCCCAACGCGGAGACGTCAATAACATCTTCGAATTCGTCGAAGCTAACGATGGTATCAGCGCCATGGGCGGCGATGAAGCCAAAAGTATCTTCGCCAGAGCCGGCGAACATCAGATCATTGCCCGCACCGCCCCAGATGACATTATTGCCGCCATCACCAAAGATAGTGTCATCGCCGTCACCACCGAAGATCAAGTCGTCACCTTCACCACCCTCGATGTAATCGTTGCCCGTGCCACCAAAGATCTCGTCATTGCCAGCGCCACCAAAGATCGCGTCATTGCCAGCGCTGCCGCCAATCCGATCGTTGCCTGCGCCACCAAAGATCTCGTCATTGCCCGTGCCACCATAGATGATGTCATTGCCATCGTCACCGTAGATGATGTCAGAGCCCGTGCCACCAAAGATCTCGTCATCGCCCGTGCCACCATAGATCTCGTCATTACCAGCGCCACCGCCAATCCGATCGTTGCCTTCGCCGCCATCGATGTAGTCGTTGCCCTCACCACCGAAGAGTCTGTCATCGCCATCGCCGCCATAGATCTCGTCATCGCCATCTTGACCGAGAATGCCGTCGTTACCAGTGTTACCGTAGAGCTTGTCACCGCCACCGGCGCCAAGGATCAGATCGTCACCACCCAGACCAAAAATCGTGTCTAGCTGCTCCGTGCCGATAAGCGTTTCGCCGTTGTTTGTACCGTTAATAGTCGCCATTTTTAGCTCCATCTCGTATGCATGTACGCGCAATTTGCGCAGATAGTCGGGAACTTTTCAAAGATTATCCGATAGAAGTCAACTCATAGCTGCACCGCCAGATCATAAAGTAAGTCTCTTTTACGATTGTAAGAAAGTATTCGTTGGCGTATCTTGCTAAGACAGTGACCATCTAATGCATGAGCCCCTACCGCGTCTTGCGTGGTAGGGGCTTTTTATTGAGCGCTTGGGATCCTTGAAGATGCAAAGCTCAGGTGAAAAACAGTTGCCTCACCACACTCTGCAGGGAGGGATGTGTTACTGTAAAGACACATATTGTCACTTCAGATGCCTTTGCGCAACAAAACCAGTCTGGAGCCTAGCAACTGTATCTCTCATGCCGTTGCGGCGGTCCATTTCTGACGGCTTTTGCACAGGGCGTTGGCGATGGTGACGAGCTTTCTGGCGACGGCAGTGAGGATGACCTTGTGCGGTTTTCCGGCCTTTCGGAGGCGATCTGCGAAGGATCTCAAGCTTGGGTTATGATGTGCCGCGACCAAGGCTGCTTGGAACATCACGTGCCGCAGAGCACGGCGACCTCCAGCGATGGCCCGTTTCCCGCGAAGGGTTTCGCTGTCGTGCGCTATCGGTGCCAATCCAGTGTGTGCCGCAGCCTCTTCGCCGGTGATGGTGCCGATCTCGGGCATTTCTGCGATCAACATCGCGCTGGCAACCGGGCCGATCCCCGGAATGGAACGAAGGACGATGGCGGTCTCCGACAGGTGATCATCGCTCGCGATGGCCTTGGTGATCCTGTCCTCCAGTTCTGGAAACTCAAGGCAGATGTCTTGGTGCAACGCAGAAGATCATGGATTTGAGAGACTGCCTCCCCTATAAAGGCTCTGATCTACAGGAGCGGCAAACCGATGATTGCAACCACCTCGCTTGAAGGTGTCGTTACTCTTGCGCCGCGTCGCTTTGCCGACAGCCGGGGCTCTTTCCAAGAAACCTACAACCGGGACACGCTGGCGGGTCTGGGGATCGACACGGTCTTCGTGCAGGACAACCAGAGCTGGAACCGGGAAGCCGGGACCGTGCGGGGCCTGCATTTTCAGGCGCCGCCGTACGCGCAGGCCAAGCTGGTGCGGGTGCTGGTGGGCGAGATCTTTGACGTGGCCGTGGATATCCGCGCGGGCTCGCCGACCTATGGTCAGTGGACGGGCGTCACATTGTCGGCTGACAACACCATGCAGCTGCTGATCCCGGCAGGGTTCCTGCATGGCTTTGTCACGTGCGTACCGGATTGCCTGATCGCCTACAAATGTTCCGACACCTATGCCCCCGCCTACGAAGGGGCCGTGCGCTTCGACGATCCAGACCTTCGCATCGATTGGGGGATTCCTGCGAATCAGGCTGTCTTCTCCGACAAGGATGCCGCCGCCGGGTCCTTTGCCGATCTGACCACCCCTTTCACCTATCAGGCCCGGCCATGAAGATCCTCGTCACCGGTGGTACTGGGTTCATCGGATCGGCCGTGGTATTGCAGGCGATCCGCGATGGGCACGTCGTGATCAACGTCGACTGCCTGACTTATGCCGCAGCCACCGCCAGCCTCGATGCAGTTGCGAGCCACCCGTCTTACGCCTTCGCGCAGGTCGATATCCGCGACCGCGCCGCACTGGATGCGGTCTTTGCTGATCACCAGCCCGACGCCGTGATGCATCTGGCCGCTGAAAGCCACGTCGACCGGTCCATCGACGGCCCCGCCGCCTTTGTCGAAACCAACGTGCTGGGCACCTTCCACATGCTGGAAGCGGCGCGCGTCTACTGGGACGCCCGCGGTAAGCCCGCCACCTTTCGCTTTCACCACATCTCGACTGACGAGGTCTTTGGATCGCTGGGCGAGACGGGGGTGTTCGACGAGGACACCCGCTACGACCCTCGTTCGCCCTATTCGGCCAGCAAGGCGGGGTCGGACCATCTGGTGCGCGCCTGGGGCAAGACCTATGGCCTGCCGATCCTGCTGACGAATTGCTCCAACAACTACGGACCGCGCCAGTTTCCTGAAAAGCTGATCCCCGTCACGATCCTGAACGCGCTGGCGGGCAAGCCGCTGCCGATCTACGGCGCGGGGCTGAATATCCGCGACTGGCTCTATGTCGAGGATCACGCCGATGCGCTGCTCACCGTTCTGACGCAGGCGGCCCCCGGCGCCACCTATGCCATCGGCGGCGAGAACGAGGCGCGCAACATCGATATAGTGCGCAACATCTGCGCGATCCTCGACAACCGCCGCCCGGATCACGCGCCACATTCAGACCTGATCACCCATATCACCGACCGCCCCGGCCACGATGCGCGCTATGCCATCGACCCTGCCCGTATCCGGGCCGACCTGAACTGGCAGCCTTCGCTTGAACTGCAGGAGGGGCTGGAGCGCACAGTGGACTGGTATCTGGCCAACGCCGACTGGTGGCAGCCCCTACAGGTCCGCGCGGGTGTCGGCGTGCGTCTGGGGACGAACATGGCCGGCAAGGCCACATCGTGAAGGTTCTGGTCTTTGGCGAAACCGGTCAGGTCGCCCGCGCGCTGACGCTGGCCGGGTCCGCACGCGGCATCACCGTGCAGACCTTAAACCGCACACAGGCGGACCTGTCGGACCCCGCCGCCTGTGCCGCCGCTGTCATGGCGACCGACGCGGATGCCGTCATCAACGCCGCCGCCTGGACCGCCGTCGACGCGGCCGAGGCGCAGGAGGACGCGACCCATATAATCAACGCGCACAGCCCCGGTGCCATGGCACGGGCCTGTGCGGATCGCGGTCTGCCGTTCGTCCACCTCTCGACCAATTACGTCTTCGACGGCAGCGCCGGCGTCCCTTGGGCGCCGGACGCCGCCACCGGACCCTTGTGTGCCTACGGGCGTACCAAACTGGCGGGCGAACGCGCCGTGCTGGAGGCGGGCGCGCGGGCCATGGTGCTGCGCACAGCCTGGGTGTTCGACGGTGAGGGAAAGAACTTCGTCACGACCATGCTGCGCCTGTCAGAAACACGCGATACCCTGTACGTCGTAGCAGACCAGATCGGCGGGCCGACACCCGCGAACGCCATCGCCGACGCCTGCCTGACCATCGTGCAAAAACTGGCGGACGGGTCGAGGCAGGGCGGTGTGCATCACTTCAGCGGTGCCCCCGATGTCAGCTGGGCAGACTTCGCCCGCGCGATCATGGCCACCGCGGGTCGTGCCACGACCGTCACCGACATCACTACCGCGGATTATCCCACCCCCGCCATACGCCCCGCCAATTCCCGGCTGGACTGCAGCGGCCTGACCGAGGCCTTCGGCATCCCACGCCCGGACTGGCAGGCCGCACTGACGCGCATCATTAAGGAGACGCAGACGTGACGATGCGCAAGGGACTGATCCTTGCTGGGGGCACCGGCTCGCGGCTCTGGCCGATTACCCAAGGCCTCAGCAAGCAGCTGATGCCGATCTACGACAAGCCGATGATCTACTACCCCCTGTCGGTGCTGATGCTCGCCGGCATCCGCGAGATCGGGATCATCACTACGCCCGCCGACCAGGCGCAGTTCCAGTACCTGCTGGGCGACGGGTTGCAATGGGGTGTGCAGATCACCTGGCTGGTGCAGCCCAGCCCCGACGGTCTTGCACAGGCCTATCTAGTGGGCGAGGATTTCCTGGACGGTGCCGCCTCGGCCATGGTGCTGGGCGACAACATCTTCTTTGGCCACGGCCTACCCGAGATGCTGGCGAGTGCCGATGCGAAGCCCACCGGCGGCACGGTCTTCGGCTACCGCGTGTCGGACCCCGAACGCTACGGCGTTGTGGGCATGGACGCGCAGGGCACCGTCACGCAGATTGTCGAAAAGCCGAAGAATCCCCCGTCGCACTACGCAGTCACCGGACTCTATTTCCTAGATGGCACCGCCCCGGACCGCGCCCGCCGCATCACCCCCTCATCCCGCGGAGAGCTGGAGATTACCTCTCTGCTGGAGACCTATCTGGCCGACGGCAGCCTGACCGTGGAGCGCATGGGGCGCGGCTACGCCTGGCTCGACACAGGCACCCACGGCAGCCTGCTGGACGCGGGCAACTTCGTGCGCACCCTGCAGTCGCGTCAGGGCATGCAGACCGGCTGCCCCGAAGAGATCGCATACAACCAAGGCTGGATCGATGTCGCCGCCCTGACGGCACTGGCGGACCGGTATGCTAAGACCGACTATGGCAGCTATCTACGCAGCCTGATCTAGGATCGCGATCGGGCGGCGGTCGCGTCTGCGATGATGGGGCTGCGGTCGGTCCGGGCGTTCAGCCCCCGCCCGCCCGCATTAAAGCGGTTTGCTTTTAATCTGACGCATATCCGGCAGCTTTGAAGAAGTTCCAACACTCTTCGGGATCGAAGAGGCCGCAAATGTCCCCGAGGGCTTGGATTAGGGCATCGTAGGATCTGGCGCCAATGCGGCGGAGGTGTGCCTTCAGCTTTGAGAAGGCCATTTCGATTGGGTTTAGATCTGGCGAGTAAGCAGGCAGGAAGAGCATCCAGCAGCCATTGGCCCTCAGGATCTCGGCCGCCTTTGGGCTCTTGTGGGTGGATAAGTTGTCGAGGATCACGACAGTGCCGGGCAACAGCGCCGGGGCGAGTTGGGTCTCGACATAGATGTCGAAAGCGGCGCGATCCATTGCGCCGCCGATGACCCAGGGTGCGATCAACGCCTCAGAGGTGAGCCCGGCGATGAAGGTTTGCGTCTGCCAACGACCGAACGGCGCCACCCCGAACAGACGTTCACCGACAGCACTCCGACCGCACAGGCGGGTCATGTTCGCCTTCACAGACGTCTCGTCGATGAACACCAGCCGCTGCGCTCTGTCGCGCATGAAAGGCTGGCGACGCACGGTCCAGTCATGACGCGCCAGCCTGATATCCGCCCGCCCGCGCTCCTGCGCGATCAAGCCTTTTTTTATATGAGAACCCGGCCCGGATCAGCGCCCGGTGGATAGAAGACAGCTGCACCGACACGCCATGCGTTTCTTCCAGCGCTCCGGCCAGTTCCTTCAGGGTGATGTCGGGCTCGGCGCGGACGATCTCGATCAAGAACGCAATGTGCGGTTTGAGTTTGCCGGTCGTGCCGGGGGCGCGGCCCTGACGTTTTGGAGTGACCGCACCGCGGTCGCGATATTCAGCGGCAAGCCTGACGGCAGTGCTGGCACTGACCCCGAACACCCGCGCCGCCGTCCGTCGCGAATGACCAGCGGTAATGTAGCGTGAGATCCGTTC
>JBBSJO010000191.1:0-7568 GCA_038257185.1 Rhodobacterales bacterium
AGGTCCTCAATCCGGGGCCAGAGCGCTGCATGCACGGTGGTCTCGGGAGACACCAGCAGCTCCAGTTGCGGGTTATCCGCGCAGAGCGCCGAAAGACGCGAAAGGTAATGCTGCGGCATGACGTCCGAGGTCAGGATCAAGCAGATGAAGTTGCTGTCCGTCTGCGCCGCGAGCGAGGGCAGCAGGAAGTTCTCGAAGAGAAAGAACCTTAGTTTCATGCGTTCCGGGGCATAAAGCTCCGCCGCGATCTGGTCGCGTGTTGGGGTGATCTCCACGGGACCGGTCGAGGGCCGGTAGGACCGCCAGTCACCCTTGCCGCAGAACGAGAAGCGGCAGATTCCGATGGCAGGTTCAAGCAGGTAGGTCATGGGGTGCTGACCCTTCGTGCGGTACAGGACGGGTGGTGCGGCATGGTCCCTCGGGCATCGCAGGAATTTCCCGATCCTATCGCACACCGGGAGCGGATGCGAAACACCCCGCGCGCTGCCTTGTTCGCCCGGCCCCGTTTGCGAAGATCACGTGTGACATCGTGATCCGGCGATCAGAGCATGCTTTGCCCCACCACATCTCGCTTGCACTTTCGCCCCGTTTGGTGCTGTTGGGTCCGATCAAATCCACAGAACCGGAGCCCGCACCCTGCCGATCGCGTCGTCCGCATTCCTCCCGAACCTGCTTCCCGGCGCGGTGAGCTGCCGAATCCCGCGCCCCTCACTGAAACTTTCCCCATCTGACGGGGCGAGCGGGGGCATATCTTCACGCGGCGCAAACTCCCCGATCCGCCGCCGCCTCGTTCTCACCTTCCCACTCCCTTCGAAAGTCCTCTCATGAACATGCTCAAGATCGTCGCCGTCCCGATGCACAAGGAAGGCCGCAAGTTCGTGGCCATCTTCGCCGCCATCAGCATCGCATGGAGCCTGATCTGGATGCCGCTCTTCTGGCTCGGTATGGGGGCGACCGTGTGGTGTTACTACTTCTTCCGCGACCCCAAGCGGGTGATCCCACAGCAGGAAGGCCTGATCCTGTCGCCCGCAGATGGCGTCGTGTCGCTGGTACAGGAGGTCATCCCGCCCGCGGAGCTGGGCCTTGGCGACCAGCCGGTCATCCGCGTGTCGGTGTTCATGAATGTATTCAACTGCCACGTGAACCGCGCGCCCATCGCGGGCACCATCCGCAAGGTTGCCTATCATCCGGGCAAGTTCCTGAACGCCTCGCTGGACAAGGCGAGCGAACAGAACGAACGCAATCATGTGACGATCGAGGGCGACAACGGCCTGCGCATCGGCGTGGTGCAGATCGCGGGTCTTGTGGCCCGGCGGATTGTTTGCTTCGTGGGCGAGGGCGACCGGGTGGAGGCTGGCCACAGGTTCGGCCTTATCCGCTTTGGCAGCAGGCTTGACGTCTATTTGCCCGAGGGCGTCGCCTCTTCGGTTGCCGTCGGCACCACGGCAGTGGCGGGAGAGACCGTGCTTGCCGATCTCGGCGCTCCGGACCGGCAGGCGGTTGGGCTGCTGATATGAGCGACAACCGACAGATCAAGCTGCGCCACATCGTGCCAAGCGTGGTGACTCTCTTTGCCATCTGCGCCGGCCTCACCTCGGTCCGGATGAGCCTTGAGGGGCGGCTTGAGCTCGCCCTGTCCTTCATCCTGCTGGCGGTGTTTCTCGATGCGGCCGACGGCAAGCTCGCGCGCTTTCTCGACACCGCGAGCCCTTTCGGGGCAGAGCTCGATACGCTCGCGGACTTCTTCAACTTCGGTATCGCGCCGGGGATCCTGATCTATGGCACGCTCTATCAAGGCACCACGAATGCCAACATGGGCTGGCTGGCGACGCTGGTCCTGGCGGTATGCTGTGCGCTGCGGTTGGCGCGGTTCAACCTGTCGCTCGATACCGACGGCGGCGTGCTGAAGAAAGACAATTTCTTTGTCGGCGTGCCGGCCCCTGCGCTCGCCTGTCTGGCGCTGATGCCGGTGTTCATGCACCTCTCAGGCTGGGAGAACGCCGATTTCCCGCTGCTGCGGACGACCTACATCATCGGCGTCGGCCTTCTGGCGGTCAGTACCATCCCGACATTCTCGATCAAGCACGCCTCGATCAGTCGCCGCTACCTTGCCGTCGTCGTGCTTGTCGCGGTGATCATGGTCGTCTGTTTCATGAGCTATCCCTGGCCTACGCTGGTGGCGCTGGACCTCATGTATCTCGCCTCGCTCCCAGTGTCCTACTGGATCCACAGCAATCAGGGTCACACGTCACCCTGAGCCTTGCGGGGAGGATGTCTCTTGCTCCGGCACAAGCAGCCGCTTTCGACGCGGTGCTTAGGACGCTGTTTACCTCTTGGGCTGCATAACCGGATCGAGAGTCCGCGCAGTGCGGGCGCGCCGACGGGTCGTTTCCGCGGACAGCAAGGCAGGGTGGCGGGTGATTGAGCATCAGCATGATCGCGACCGGACAGGACGGACCAGTACCCCCATCCGGGTCGTGATCGTGGACGATTCCCGCACGTTGCGCGACTGGTTGCGCGTCATCCTCGAACAGGACCCGGACCTTGTCGTGGTAGGCGAGGCGGCCGATGCTCTCGAGGCGCGGCAGATCATCCGCGAGACGAATCCCGACGTCATCACCCTCGACATTGAGATGCCGGGGATGTCGGGTCTCGATTTTCTCGGGAAACTCATGACGCTGCGGCCAATTCCGGTGGTCATGATCTCCAGCGCGACGGCCCGCGGGTCCGAGGCGGCGATCCGCGCCCTGTCTCTGGGGGCCGTCGACTGCATTCGCAAACCGACCTGCGCCGACAGCGCCGACAGAGCCCGCAACATCGCGCGCCGCGTGAAATCCGCCGCTGGCAGCACGCCACGGGCACTCCGCGCGCACCGCCCGCCGCGTATCCCCGCCTTGCGCCGCCGCTGGGACGACCAGCACCCGATCATCCTGATCGGTGCCTCCACCGGTGGGGTCACGGCACTTGAAACCGTGCTCAGCGACCTCGACCCCGCCGGTCCGCCGGTGGTAATCGTCCAGCACATGCCAGCCGCCTTTCTGCAGAGCTTTACCCAGATGCTCGACCGCAGTCTTCCTCAGGACGTCCGTCTGCTGGAGGATGCGGCACCGATCCGTCCCGGCCAGGTCAGGCTGGCCCCGACCAATGGCATGCATTCGGGCATCGACCGGGTCGGCGGCGGCTGGATCGGGCGTCACTGTGCGGCGATCGGCAACAACTTGCACTGTCCCTCGGTCGACCACCTCTTCACTTCGGCAGTGCCGTTCTCGCCGCAGGTCATATGCGTCATCCTGACCGGGCTTGGCCGGGATGGTGCAGCAGGGATGCTGGCGCTGCGGGATGCGGGTGCCGCGACCTTCGCCCAGGACGAGGCAAGCTGCGTGGTTTATGGGATGCCGAGGATCGCCTGGCAAACCGGTGCCGCCAGCAAGCAGGTCCCGCTGGATGCCATCGTCACCACGCTCAACCGCGCCGCCTTGCGCGCGGCACGTCCCGCTCCGGGAGGTAGGACATGACGGAGCGTCGAATTGTCATCACCCAGGGGGAACATGCCGCATCCGGTGATCCCGACGTCGTGATCACCACGGTTTTGGGATCTTGTGTGGCAGTCTGCCTATGGGACCACCTTGCCCGGATCGGTGGGATGAACCACATCCTGCTTGCCAGCCAGACAGAGCGCGACATGCGATCCGACATGGCCGGAATGCACGCCATGGAGCTGCTGATCAACGCATTGCTGAAGCTTGGGGCCACCCGCGAGCGCTTGCAGGCCAAGGTTTTCGGCGGGGCACAGATGGTGTCCGGCCTGTCAGGTATCGGGGCGTCGAATGCCGCCTTCACACTTGATTTCCTGGCGCGGGAGAATATTGCTTGCATTGGAAGGTCATTGGGGGGCCATCAGGCGCGACGGCTCCTGTTCTGGCCTGTCACGGGTACGGTCCGCCAGAAGTCGGGCCGCAACGAAGTGCCGGAACCCAAACCCGTGCTGCCGACGGCTCTGCCGACCGGCAACGGCTTGGAATTGTTTTAGTTCTCCTGAGGCCAACCGGCTGTCCTCCCAAGATGCCCCCGCGACTTCACCGCTTTGCTGTACCGCGGAGCACAGGTATTCGCCATGCCGAAGTGGTCACCCACCGCCCGAAAAGAGACGCAGTGCCGCGATCTCCACTCCGCGCAATATCCATGATCCCACGTTATCCACGCCATTGAACACGCGTGGGTGGTTCGCCAACGAACTTTCGCTTTTTGGGAAGAACCTGACACACAAGGCACCCCTTTCGCCTTTGGCCCGAAGGCGAAAGGCAGCGATCAAGGGACGCAGGAATTTCCCGAAAGGCTCTAGAAGAGGTCGACATCGCCCTGGCCCGTATCCGCGAAATCTGTCGGCACAGGCATCTGGCCCGATTGCAGGAGTGCCTTGGACCTTTGGAGCGTCAGCTTGGCTGCGATGGCATCGACGCCCGAACAGTGATGCCCCTGTACCTCCGGCAGACGCCCTGCCAGATGCGCGACTAAGGCAAGGTCCTCCAGCGACTGGCGCAGGTAATCAAGGCTTTGCAATTGCGTGATGGCGCGCGGTGCGCGCAGATCGGATCCGGACAGGTGAGATCCGATGCCATGCTCAACCACATGCACCTCGCCGGAAAGGGCATCCAGGTGTCGCGACAGTCTGGCCAGCAATTCGGTCAGGGACAGATCGTGCGATGGCATCACAGGCGGCCGACGACCGCTTCGATGCATTTGCGAAGATCGTCCGGCTGGAACGGCTTCTTGAGGTAATTGTTCATACCCAACTTCTTGCCGTGATCGATGATCTGCTGCTCTGCCCGACCCGTGATCAGCACGAATCCGACGCCCTTTGTCTTGGGCCCGCTGCGCAGGGCATGCAGCAGTTGCAGCCCGTCCATCTCGGGCATGTTGTAGTCCGAGATGACCAGATGCACCGGCCGACTGGCCAGCGCCTGCATGGCCTGTTTGCCGTTCTCGGCGATCGAGACGTTGGCGATGCCGAAGCCGTCGAGCGCCTGGGTGATCAGACCGCGACTGGTCGACATGTCGTCCACCACCATAACTCTGATCTGGTCACGCAATGCCATGGGCAGGGCTCCTTTGGGGTTGCCGGTTTTGGTATCGGCGACGCTTCATTGCGACTCGCGCGGGCTATAGGTCGTAAGACCGGTGCAGACGAAACCGAAGGTCTCCGGCGTCGTGATGCGCTCCGAATGCCCCATAAACAACGTACCTTCCGGCTCCAGGACCGCACGGAAACGCGGCCAGAGGGCGGATTGGGTCGCGGCGTCGAAGTAGATCACCACGTTGCGGCAAAAGATGACGTTGAAGCGCCCGCGCATCGGCCATTCCCGCAGCAGGTTGAGTTCCTTGTAGCGGATCATCCCTGTCAGGCTGGCACCTGCCCGAAATTGCGGGTCGCCACCCGGGCTGCCAACAGGATCGAAATACCGGGCGAGCAGATCGGGCCCGACGCCGCCGAGCAGGCGCTTGGGATAGACCGCCTCCCGCGCAAAGGCGATCACTTCGGGATCGATATCCGTGGCAAGGATGCGGACGTCGAGTTTGGCGATTTCGGGGGCAAGTTCCAGTAGTGTGATCGCAGCGGACAGGGCCTCCTGACCATTTGAACAACCCGCTGACCAGATCCGCAGCTGTCCGCCTTCACGCAGCAAAGGCATCCGCGCGGTGACGATCTGGCAAAGTGTGTCGAAGTGATGCTGCTCGCGAAAGAAGTGCGAGACATTGGTGGTGAGCGCCGAGATTAGCGCGCGGCGTTCGTCCAGACCGTCATTCGACAGCACAAAATCGCAATACTGCGCGAAATCGGGCAAACCCAGCGCTTTGAGGCGATGGCGCAACCGCGACTGGATCATCGAGGCCTTCTCGGCGACCAGTGTCAGCCCACTTTCACGATAGGCCAGATCGGCAATCGCGCGAAAGCTGGAAGGATCAAGCCGGGAGTTGGTGAGAGGTGGCATACTCACGCAGCAACACTTTCGGTCACATTGACGGTGGCTGCCAGATCGAGCACACGGATCATCCTCTCGTCGATCAGCGTCAGTGCACTGACCACACCCTCCGCGGTGCCCGCCGACATGTCGGGCGGTGGCTGCAGGTCGGCGGCAGTCAGGGCGATGATATCGGAGACAGCGTCCACGAGCAGTCCGGTCATGCTATCGCCCAGCTTTACCACGATGATCACGTTGCGGTCGGTCTGTTCGCGGGCAGAAAGGCCCAGCCGATCGGCCAGATCCATCACGGGCAGGACTGTGCCGCGCAGGTTGATCACGCCCTTCATGTAGTGTGGCGCATGGGGCAGGGGCGTGGCCCGGGTCCAGCCGCGAATTTCCCGCACCGACATGATGTCGAGCGAATACTCCTGGTCGGCAAGCCGGAAGGTCAGCAGTTCGATGGTCTTGGGGGATTGCGGATCGCTCATGCCGATGCTCCTGTTTCCAGAACCGCGCGTACTGCGCTGCCTGTGGTCATTGCGTTGGTGATGATGTCGGAGGGGTCGAGGATCAGGGCAATCTGGCCATCTCCCAAAATGGTCGCGGCGGCGATACCGGGCGCGCGGTAGAAGCTTTCGTCCAGTCCCTTGATCACCACCTGTCTCTGGTCGAGAATATTGTCGATGACCAATGCCGCCCGCCCGCCATCCTCGCGGGCGATCAGCAGGACCACGGCATTGGCGTAGTCGTCAATCGGTGTGCGATAACCGAGGGCAACGCCGAGATCGAAGAGCGGCGCGAAATGCCCGCGCACCCGCACCACATGATGACCGGGGCGCACCATCTCGACATCACCCGATGACAGGGTCAGCGTTTCGACCACGAGGCTCAGCGGCAGTACCAGCGTTTCGCCTGCCACCTCCACCACCATACCGTCGAGGACCGCCAGTGTCAGCGGCAGGGAGATCGAGAAGGTTGTGCCGTGCCCAGGATTTGAGGTGATTGCGATGCGGCCGCCGAGCGCTTGAATGGCGGTCTTGACCACGTCCATCCCGACGCCGCGCCCGGAGAGGTCCGACACCACGCTGGCAGTCGAGAAGCCGGGCACGAACAGCAGGTTATCGATTTCGCTGTCGCTCAGCTGCGCTTCTGGCGGGATCAGCCCTTTTTCAATGGCGATCTGCAACACGCGCGGCCGGTTGATACCCGCACCATCGTCACTCACCTCGATCACGACCCGTCCTGACCGGTGTGCTGCTGAAAGGCGCACCGAGCCCTGTGCAGACTTGCCGGCCGCCGCCCGGTCGGCGCGGGATTCCAGCCCATGGTCCAGTGCGTTGCGGATCATGTGGGTCAGTGGATCGGCCAGCCTTTCGATGACCGTCTTGTCCACTTCGGTGGCTTCGCCTTCGGTGTGGAGGCGCACATCCTTGTCGACGGCCGCAGAGGCTTCGCGCACGATGCGCGACATCCGCTGGAACAGCGACTTCACGGGCTGGGCGCGGATCATCATCACGCTGTCCTGGATGTCGCGGGTCAGGCGCTGGAACTCCTCCAACCCGTTCATCGCGTCGGAATGGGGGGACAGCCCCGATTGTTCCAGAC
>JBBSJO010000192.1:0-7486 GCA_038257185.1 Rhodobacterales bacterium
AACTCGGTCTACATGATGGCGCACTCCGGTGCCCGTGGTTCCGTGACCCAGATGAAGCAGCTGGGCGGCATGCGCGGCCTGATGGCCAAGCCGAATGGCGACATCATCGAGACGCCGATCATCTCGAACTTCAAGGAGGGTCTGACCGTTCTTGAATACTTCAACTCGACCCACGGTGCCCGCAAGGGTCTGTCGGACACGGCGTTGAAGACGGCGAACTCGGGTTATCTGACACGGCGTCTGGTGGACGTGGCGCAGGACTGCATCGTGCGTCAGCATGACTGCGGGACCGATGCCGCGATCACCGCGACAGCGGCCGTCAACGATGGTGAAGTCGTATCGACCATGGCCGAGCGTCTGCTGGGCCGTGTCTCGGCGGACGACATCTGCAAGCCGGGGACCGAGGAGGTCATCGTGCCGGCAGGGGCGCTGATCGACGAACGTCTGGCGGACATGATCGAAGAGTTTGCCGTGCAGTCCGCACGCATTCGCTCTCCGCTCACCTGCGAGGCCGAGGAAGGCGTCTGCGCCATGTGCTACGGTCGTGACCTTGCACGCGGTACGCTGGTCAACCAGGGCGAGGCCGTCGGTATCATCGCGGCCCAGTCCATCGGTGAGCCCGGTACACAGCTGACGATGCGGACGTTCCACATCGGCGGCGTGGCGCAGGGTGGCCAGCAGTCGTTCCTCGAGGCATCGCAGTCGGGCACGATCAAGTTTGACAACGCACTGACCCTCGAGAACGCCGCAGGCGAGATCATGGTGATGGGCAGGAACATGAAGCTGTCGATCACCGATGAAAACGGTGACGAGCGTGCCAGCCACAAGGTCGGTTACGGGACCAAGCTTTTCGTCAAGGACGGCCAGGCGGTCAAACGCGGCGACAAGCTGTTCGAATGGGATCCCTACACCCTGCCGATCATCGCCGAGAAGTCCGGCATGACCAAGTTCGTGGACCTCGTGTCCGGGATCGCGGTCAAGGACGAAACCGACGATGCGACAGGCATGACCCAGAAGATCGTGATCGACTGGCGCGCGGCCCCCAAGGGTAACGAGCTGAAGCCGGAAGTGATCCTGGTGGGTGAGGACGGTGAGCCGCTGCGCAACGATGCGGGCAATCCGATCACCTATGCGATGTCTGTGGATGCGGTGCTGTCCGTCGAGGACGGGACCGAGATCAAGGCAGGCGATGTCGTCGCGCGTATTCCGCGCGAGGGTGCCAAGACCAAGGACATCACCGGTGGTCTGCCGCGTGTGGCCGAACTCTTCGAGGCACGTCGCCCGAAGGATCACGCCATCATCGCGGAAATCGACGGCTATGTGCGCTTCGGCAAGGACTACAAGAACAAGCGCCGCATCGCGATCGAGTCTTCGGACGATCCGGATCACAAGGTCGAGTACATGGTGCCCAAGGGCAAGCACATTCCAGTTGCGGAAGGTGACTTCGTCCAGAAGGGCGACTACATCATGGACGGCAACCCGGCGCCGCATGACATCCTTGCAATCATGGGTGTCGAGGCTCTGGCGGACTACATGATCGACGAGGTGCAGGACGTCTATCGCCTGCAGGGTGTGAAGATCAACGACAAGCACATCGAGGTGATCGTGCGCCAGATGCTCCAGAAGTGGGAGATCCAGGAGTCTGGGGACACCACGCTGCTGAAGGGCGAACACGTCGACAAGCAGGAGTTCGATCTGGCCAACGAGAAGGCCGAGAAGAAGGGCGGGCGGCCTGCCAAGGGCGAACCGATCCTGCTGGGCATCACCAAGGCGTCGCTGCAGACACGGTCGTTCATCTCTGCCGCGTCATTCCAGGAAACCACGCGGGTGCTGACCGAGGCTTCGGTTCAGGGCAAGCGCGACAAACTGGTCGGTCTCAAGGAGAACGTCATCGTGGGCCGCCTGATCCCGGCCGGTACGGGAGGGGCGACCATGCAGATGCGCAAGATCGCCACAGACCGCGACAACGTCGTGATCGAGGCGCGCCGCGAGGAAGCCGAGGCCGCAGCCGCACTGGCAGCGCCGGAGCCTGTCGAGGACGTCGTAGGTGCCGGCGTGTTCGACACGGTGATCATGGACGAAGACAGCCGCGATTGATCGCGCCTGCCTGCCATGAAGGCCCCCGCTGCGGAGACGCAGCGGGGGCCTTTCTCTTTCAAGTGCCACGAAACGCTAGGCCCCCTGTCCACTCGGAAGGACGGTGCGGCGTCTCAGGCCTGCGCTGGTGTGAGATGGGTCAGCACGCAGCGCCATCTGCCATCTATCCGGTGGTAGACGTCGGTGATCCATTCGTCAGCATCGAGAGCGGTATCTTTGAACCAACCCGTGTTTTGCCCCCTCCCGGTGACTGTCGCCACGTCGCCGAGGATCGTGACATGATGCGTGACCTTGGCCATCGTAAGGTGACCAAGGATGCCTTTCCCGATGGCGTCGAGCATATCCTTGGCAGAGACAGGACCATTCTCCGGCGTGACGAGCACCCAGTCGAAGGTGATGCATTCGGCGATCTGTGGCGGATCGTTGCTGACCATCGCAGCGCTGAATGCTTTCTCCGCAGCCTCCAGTTCTGCCCTGACGTCGCGGCTCAAGCGGAAGTGTCCTCTTCCCAGCGTTTCTGCATTTCGGCGGATGTCACGGTTTCGATGGTCTGCGACAGCATCCAGCGATGGCCGAACGGGTCCAGCAGTGTCGCCGTGCGTTCCCCGAAGAATTGGTCGGCAGGGGCGCGCAGGACGATTGCACCCGCTGCTGCGGCACGTTCCACGTCGGCATCGACGTCCTTTGACGCAAGGTGAAGCGTCACCGCCGTCCCACCGAGGGTATCGGGGCTGACGGCACCGAAGTCGGGGTACTCGTCGCTCACCATCATGCGCGACGATCCGAGAATCAGTTCGGCGTGGCCGATGCGACCGTCGCCGGGATCGGTCATTCTGAAGTCCTCGACTGCGCCGAGGGCATCGATATAGAACCGGATCGCCTCGTCGGCGCCCTTGGCCACGAGATAGGGAATGAGGGTCTGTGACATGATAAGATATCCTTGGCTTGCAGTCCTGATCTATTTACGTTACGTATCGTAATCAAATGAGTCAAGACAATCCGAAACCACGGGGCAGGCCTCCAAGTGCGGCGGCGCGGCGCAAGGCGCTGACCTCGGCGCACGAAATCCTCATGGAAGACGGCTTTGGCCGCCTTACCATCGAAGCGGTGTCGGCGAGGTCCGGGATCGGGAAGCCCACGATCTATCGGAACTGGGCCAACGCGAGCGAACTGGCCATGGCCGCGTTGATGGAAGGACATCCTGAAACGGTGGCGGACATGCCAGGCACATTGCCGGATCGGCTGAGGCGTCAGGTGACGGGCATCGTGACAGCCTTTGCCACCACCCGGGGCCGTCAGATTGCACTGGCCTTGGCGACAGCAGATCAGGACAGCGAAATGACGCGTGCCTTTCGCAATCGCGTCATCCTGTCGGGCCGCGAGGCGGGAAGGCAGCTGATCGAAGCGGCAGCGCGCAGCGGAGAGATCGCGGCACCGACCGACGTAGAGGTTTGCCTCGACATGATCTACGCACCGATCTTCTATCGCCTGCTGGTCGGGCATCTGCCGTTGGACCGCGCATTTGCCGTCGGTTTGGTGGCGCAGGCGGAAAGGCTGCTGGGCGGACCCGGAGCGCCGTCTTGAAGAATGACGAAAGATCGACGCATCATCGCTGACTAGGCGCTTCTATCGGACTTCGTCATGATCTAAGTTGCCGCCAGCAGGCAGAAGGCACTCCATGGCGCAGCAGTTCAAGGTACAGATCAAGGGTCTGGTCCGGTTTTCCTATCTCGGGGAAGGCGGCTTTGCGATGTCCGAGAAGGGGCTCGATGCCGTTCGCGACATTCTTTATGATCCGGTGCGGCTGGAACGACGCTTTGCCTTCTTCGAGCGGCTCGCACTGCATTCCCTGAGGAACCAAAGGGATGAGGACTTCAAGGTCGGTGTCCTGATCGGGGACAGCTTTCCGCAGGCCGCGCGGGACCGTCTGGAACACCTGCTCTCGGATGTGCCGCAGGCGCAGATCATCGCGCTGCCGCAACTGGTGCATTTCAACGCGATCAAGCTTGCCTTCGCAGAGATCGGGGACGATCCGGATGCGACCCATACCGCGACCTTTAGGCTGGATGACGATGACGCCATGCACCGCATGACGACACGTCGCATCCGCAGGCTGTCGCAGTCCCTGTTGGCAATCCGGGACGAAAAGACACCCTTTGCGCTCGCCTTCAACCGGGGCTTCTACCTCGACGTCGGAAACCAGAAACAGCCGATCACCGAATGGTACGAAAAGACCCCGCTGGGCGTGGGTCTGGCGCTGGTCGCCCCGAAGGACGATGCCGAAAACGTGTTCCGCCGCAATCACCGGAAGCTGGGTGAGTACTACGACTGTTTCACCGAGATCGAGAGGCCGATGTTTATCCGTTCAGTACATGCCGACAACGATTCCGGCGCCGCCGCGACGGGCCGCAAGGGCGAGCTGCGCAAGCGCGAGATCATCCGTCACCTCAAGCGCGGCTTCGGCATGACGCTTGACGATCTCAGGAACGTCTGAATGTCTCCAAACACGCTCGGGGCGCTGCTAATGGTGGCCTCCATGGCTGCCTTCACGATAAACGATGCGCTGGTCAAGATGACGGCCGGTGGGCTGCCGCTGTTCCAGTTGATCTTTCTCAGGGGGTTGCTGACCACCGTCATGATCCTGATCCTGCAGCGCGGCATGGTTGCCGCGCCGATGAGGATCGAACGGCGCGACTGGGGCATCATCGTCTTGCGCGCCATTGCTGAACTGTCGAGCACCTATTTTTTCATCTCGGCGCTTTTCAACATGCCCCTGGCCAACCTTGCGGCGATCCTTCAGGTCGCGCCATTGACCATTACACTCGCCTCGGCAGTGGTGTTTCGGGAGGCCGTGGGATGGCGGCGCATGACGGCCATCGCCGTGGGCTTCTTCGGAGTCATGCTGATCGTCAAGCCGGGGGCAGAGGGTTTCAACGTCTGGTCGGTCTATGCGCTGATCGCGGTTCTCAGCGTGACGGTCCGCGATCTTGCCACACGACAATTGTCGCGCAGCGTGCCCTCGATGACCGTCACGCTTGTGACTGCGGGGGTCATCACCGTTGCAGCCGGTCTGGCATCGCTCGGAACGCCGTGGCAGGCCGTCAGCGGTGACATGGCGCTGCTGATCTGTGGCGCATCGGTATTTCTGCTGGCGGGCTATCACTTCTCGATCCAGACCATGCGGGTGGGCGACGTCTCCTTCGTGGCACCCTTCCGCTATACCGGTCTGATCTGGGCCCTGATGCTGGGGTGGTTCGCCTTCGGCGACTGGCCGGGCTGGATGACGCTGACCGGTGCCTTCATCGTCATGGCCACGGGCATCTTCACGCTTTACCGCGAGCGCAGTATCAAGAACATCAAGACGATGCGAACACGCGTCTGACGTGATCGATGTCAATCGCGAACCTCTGGCGGAATATCTTTTCCTCTGAACGCGTGAGCGGCTTCACAGGGATCTGCCGGACCGGTTTCTGGCGGGAATCGTTATAACCGTTGTGGCTGCGCACCCACATCGGGCCGTCTGAAAAGCTTATCGCAGGCATGAACCTGGGTATCTTCTCGTGGGCGAAGTTCATGATCGTCAGAGGGCAGTCGCCACGGATATACATCCCCAGAGAGGCCACATAGAACTGGCGGAAGATCTCCGTAGCCGCGATCCCCTCCGGACCGAATTCGGCGATGTACCCCTTGTTCCAGTCGAAGGCGACAGTCTTGTGACGTGCGAGCAGGGGGGCGCAATCGGCGGCGGCCTCGCGCAGGCGTTCGATGAAATCCACCGACACGGCGTCGTCATCGTCATAGCGGAACTGAAGGCAGGGCTTTGTCGGATCGAGCCGCGCGGCGTTCAGGATCTCCTTCATCACCTCGCGCTGGTTGCGCGGCGGTTCGCGGTGCAGCAAAGCCTGCGGCAGGTCGGCGATCAGGTTTTCAAGGCGCTCCTGATGTGCTTTCGGAAACTGGTCGCCGACGACGATGATCAGGCTGAAATCCGGGTCGGTCTGGGCCCGAAGGCAGGGCAGGGCTACGGTTTCGAGAAGCTGGAATCGTTCCTCCAGCCGGTGGTGGTCATAGAGGTAGGCGATGCGTTCCTCGATGGTCTCATGCGCCACCTGAAAGCCACCCAGGGCGGGATATGAAAAGCGGCACAGTCCGATGGCTTGCATGGCACGAAAACCTTGTTTTTCAGCAGTATCGCGGCGAATATGCAGGGCAACTCCCGTCCGGGGCAAGCGTGATTTCGCGCAGGGCGTGCGCGCCCGCCCATCTCTCCACGACAGGTCCGCCTGCTGTTGACACCCTACGCGCAACCCCCTATACGCCCGCTATCACGGTAACGGGGGTCGCCCCGTCCGCCGACATCATATCTGCCTGTGGTCACGATCCGGTCTAATGCTGACCCGGTCCTCTGTAACCCCACCGCTTCGCTTTCCTCGGTACGGGAGTGTGGCGGTGTTTTCGCTTTGCGCCAGACGCGCATGATTGGCCCGCAGACGAGCGGGGCATTTGAACTGAAACCGCATGAGGGCCTCCTCGTGCACACATTTGTGAGCTAAACGGGGAAATATCCGGAATGCCAACGATCCAACAGCTGATCCGCAAACCGCGCCAGCCTAAAATCAAACGTTCGAAGTCCATGCACCTTGAGCAGTGCCCGCAAAAGCGCGGCGTCTGCACACGGGTCTATACGACGACTCCGAAGAAGCCGAACTCGGCCATGCGGAAGGTCGCCAAGGTGCGCCTGACCAATGGTTTCGAAGTCATCAGCTACATCCCCGGCGAAAGCCACAACCTTCAGGAACACTCCGTGGTCCTGATCCGCGGCGGTCGTGTGAAGGACCTTCCCGGTGTGCGCTACCACATCCTGCGCGGCGTGCTCGACACGCAGGGCGTCAAGGACCGCAAGCAGCGCCGTTCCAAGTACGGCGCGAAGCGTCCGAAGTAAGTTCACGAGGGTGGGGCGCGTCCCCACCTTGCCACCCTTTTCTGGCCGGGGTCTGACCCCGCCACCCGCCAAGAGGAAGACAACGACATGTCACGCCGCCACGCCGCTGAAAAACGCGAAGTTCTGCCGGACGCCAAGTATGGCGATCTGGTTCTGACCAAATTCATGAACAACCTGATGATCGACGGCAAGAAGTCGGTCGCCGAGCGCATCGTCTACAATGCGATGTCCCGCGTCGAGAGCAAGATCAAGCGGGCGCCCATCGAGGTGTTCCACGAAGCGCTCGACAACATCCAGCCGTCGGTCGAAGTGCGTTCGCGCCGCGTCGGTGGTGCGACCTACCAGGTCCCCGTCGAGGTGCGCCCCGAGCGTCGCCAGGCGCTGGCGATCCGCTGGTTGATCAAGGCCGCCCGTTCGCGCAACGAGAACACCATGGAAGAGCGTCTG
>JBBSJO010000193.1:0-7387 GCA_038257185.1 Rhodobacterales bacterium
AGGTCGTGGCGCTCGTCGCCCCCTCGGGTGCGGGCAAGTCGACGCTCTTGCACATCGCGGGGCTGCTGGACACGCCCGATGCGGGCAAGGTGGAGATTGGCGGCAGTGACATGACCGGCGAGCCTGACCGCCGCCGGACGCGGGTGCGGCGGGCGGATGTGGGGTTCATCTACCAGTTCCACCACCTGCTGCCGGAGTTCTCGGCGCTGGAGAACGTGGTTCTGCCGCAACTGGCCAACGGAACCGCGAAGGGGGCGGCGCAGGACCGCGCGTTGAAGCTGCTGACGCAGGTCGGCATCGCTCCCCGCGCCGACCACCGGCCCGCGGCCTTGTCGGGCGGCGAGCAGCAGCGCGTCGCCTTCTGCCGGGCGTTGGCCAATGCGCCGCGCCTGCTGTTGGCGGACGAGCCGACCGGCAACCTCGACCCTGCAACCTCGGATCAGGTGTTCGGCGCGCTGATGGATCTTGTGCGCAGCACCGGGTTGTCGGCGGTCATCGCCACGCATAACCTTGAGCTGGCAGCACGGATGGATCGGCAGATCCGGCTGGACAACGGACTTCTTGTGCCGGTCTGAGCCGGGTTGCGCTTGACGGCGATGCGGGGCTTTGGTCTGACTGGTTGTCGGTCCCTCGGGGGGGCGGTTTCGGGGAAGACATGTGGCTCAGGTTTCGCTCAAGGATATCTCGGACGTCACGCAATCGGCATTGATGCTGCACGGGGCGGGCGCGTTCGCCGCCGCAGAAGTCGCACGTGCCGTCGCCAGGGCGGAGGCGGTGGGAAACCGGATCTGCGGGCTCTGCTACGTTGAAAGCTATTGCCAGCAATTGCTGTCCGGGCGGGTGAAGGGCGATGTCGTGCCTTCCGTGGATACGCCGCGTTCCGGGGCGGTGATGGTGGATGCGGGTTTCGGCTTTGCCCAGCCCGCCTTTGCCTACGGGATGCCGGTGGCGCTGGATGCAGCCCGGCAGGCCGGGATCGCGACGCTGGCGGTGGCCCATGCCCATACCTGTACCTCGCTGGGATATTTCACGGAACAGATCGCGCGCGCCGGGCTGATCGGTATGGGGTTCACCAATGCCTCGCCCATCGTCGCAGCACCGGGTGGCAAGTCGCGGGTGATCGGCACCAACCCAATCGCCTTTTCCGTGCCCGACGGGCACGGCGGCATCGCGATGCAGTTCGACCAGTCCACCACCACCGTGGCACTGGGCAAGATCACCATGGCCAGGGCGGCGGGAGAGGCGATTCCCGAAGGCTGGGCGCTGGATGCGGATGGCCAGCCCACCACGGACCCGGAGGCGGCGCTCAAGGGGTCATTGGCGTCCGCTGGCGGCCACAAGGGCTGGGGTTTTGGTCTGATGGCCGAGATTCTCGCGGCGGGCATGACTGGCGGGGTGCTGTCGCGGGACGTGACGCCGCTCAAGGCTCCCGATGGGCCGCCGCACGATCTGGGGCAGTTCTACATCATCATCGACCCTTCAACCTCTCCGGCGTTTGCCGCCCGTCTGGCGGGACTGGTCGAGGCGGCGGGTCAGGACGAGGGCGCGCGGATGCCGGGGCAGAACAAGGTCGATCAGGACCCGGTCGAGGTGCCGGATGCGCTTTGGGCCTTGGTCACGGACCTCGCCACCTGACGTTTTCCTTCAAGGAAAACGGTCGGATTTTTTGAAAAAATCCGCGCCCGTCAGACCTGTTGCGTCATCCAGACCCCGGCGGCCATCAACGCGATGCCCCCCGCGCGCGCCAAGCCCAGAGGCGAGACATTGGCCCCGAAGAGCCCCCAGTGATCAATGGCAGCAGCGCTGATCAACTGGCCCAGCAGCACGAAGAACACCGCGTTTCCGAGCCCGAAATGCGGCGCGATATACGTGATGGACAGAATGTAGAAGGCCACCAGCAACCCCGCGAGGAAGAGGTGCCTTGGCGCGATGGCCATGCGTGCAAAAGCCTGCGGTCCGGCAACAAGCGCGACACTCAGGCTTGCGGCGAAGGCAATCACGAAAAGCACCGTGGCCGCCGCGGCAGGGGAGCCGATGGTGCGGCCAAGAGCGGCGTTCAGGGCGGCGAGGATCGGGATGCCGATGCCTGCGACCAGCATGATAAGGGCGTAGTGGGCCATGGTGTCTCCGGGGGTTCAGTTGATCTGGATCATTGCGCGGGGGATGCAGGCCTGCAAGGGTGCGTTTGCCTATATGAACTGGAGATACGATGCCCCGTCCCCTCGGCCTCACTGCCCTGACCCTTGCGCTCACCGGCGCGCTGACGGCCTGCACGCCGGTCTCGATGCCCGATGCCACAGAGGGGCGGAGCTTCTTTGCGTCCAACTGCGTCTCCTGCCATGGCGCAGGCGGCGTGGGCGACGGGCCGCTGGCCGCCGGTTTACAGCCGAAGCCCGCGAACCTGACCCTTCTGGCGCGCGCCAACGGGGGCACTTTTCCGACCGCGCGGGCGCTGAGCTACATCTATGGCGATCCGATGCAGGGGCACCTGGCGCGGGTCATGCCGCAGTTCGGCGGGGAGATGGTGAATGACACCGTGCCGCTCGAGGTCGAGGGTGTGCTGACGCCCACGCCACGGGCGCTGGCGGCACTCCTCTCCTATCTGGAATCGATCCAGAAGTAGGGTGGTCACTGGCAGATGTTTTTCACATCTACGCCATCCCAGGGCAGACGCACATCAGATTGCCGTTTGGCGGGGAGCGGGGCGACCGGCATCACCTGCGAGATGAGCGCGTGCAGCCGTTCGGTGCGCGGCGCGGTGGGGGCCAGCGCGCGGCAGCAGACGAACTCCTCCACGATCGAGCCTTGCTGTTCGTAGGCGAAGTCGTGGAACCGCCGGTCGGTGTTGATCTCGAAGAGGTAGGGGTCCGCCCCGCCGCTATGCTCCAGTGCCGCGCGCAGGGGGGAATAGCCGGTGCTGGCGCGGTTCTGCCATTGCCAGACGTGGGTCAGCTCATGCGCAAGCAGCATCGCGGCGATCAGGCCGATCTTGTCGGGATAGTCCGGCAGGTAGTCGTCTAGATACCAGTCCTTGTCGAACAGAATCGTGTTGTAGAGGGCCACTGCGGCGGGGCGGGTCGTGACTGTTTCCTCCTTCAATGGCGGCAGGATCAGCTCGCGGCATGTGGTGCGCGGACGCACCTTGCGCTCGAATGTGACAGACCGGGTCGGCGCGCCGTCGTGCAGGCGCACCTTGTCGAGGTTCAGCGAAGATCCGTGGATCGTCGCCATGAACGCCCTTTCGTTAAGTGTGAGCGGTCGGCCGCAGGAGGCCAGAAGCAGCAATAGGAGAAGGGCACGGATCATGGGGCGAGTTAGGCGTGCCGGAAGGGGCAGATCAAGGGGTAAATGCGCCGCGCTTTCCGCGTCGCGCCCCGGAACGGCCGGTCAGCGCGCAAAGGTGGCAGAGGCCAGCGCCACGGGCTTGCCCGACGGCTCCGTGATCAGGGTGCAGCGGGCAAAGATCATCGCCTTGCCCGCCCGCGTCACCTCGGCTTCGGCACGCAGGGTGTCGCCGGTGGCAGGCCGCAGGAACTGCGTGTCGAGCGTGACGGTGCCCACGGGCACGAATCCCCCCAGATGCCCGAAGCAGGCGAAGACCATCGCCGTATCGGCCAAGGCGGCAATCGCCTGTCCGGACAGGATGTCGCCCACGCGCATGAGGTCGGGGGTGATGGGGATTTCGAGGATCGTTCTTTCCGGCCCGATCTCGGTGATCGTGATGCCGAGCGCGCGCACCCACTGGGCGAAATGATCGGCGAGGTAGCCTTGGGCGGTTTCGGGGGTCATGGGGTGGCTCCTGGGATAGTGTCGGAGCCATGATGCGGGCAGTCACATGCGTGTACAAGCAGGCAGCCCATGTGCCGCCCCTTCGCACAGGCAATGAGGACGCCGGACCCCGAAGGGTCCGGCGGCGGGGTCACTTGACCTTCTTGCCCGCGATCACGGTCCCGTCCTTGGTGCCGCTGTTGGCGGTGGCCAGGACCTTGACCTTTTCCTTCTTGGGTTTCTTGGTTTCCTTGTTGCCCTTGTTCTTTTCCTTGGACATGGGATCGCTCCTTGGCTCGGGGTTCCCGAACGGCATGTGCCCATCGGGTGGATGCTCAGGGGGCAGGGGCGCAAGACGCGCGGCTCTTCCGGTGAGGCAGCAGGTGGCGCGAGGTGCGCGCGGGACCTGTGCGCGTAAGGTGGGGATGTTGGGGGCGATAAGCAAGGATTGGTTTGCAGTGCGGGTATTGCCCGGTTTCCTGTCCTGGCGGAATGTCGCCTTGCTTTACCGAATGTATCCGGTTCGGCGCATGGTGCCTGACAGCCGATGAAATGCACTCTAACAAGAGCCTTGCCCGGCTCTTGTTAATGCGCAGTATCAACTATCTTTCTCGATGGTTCCCATTGGAGCACTCAAACAAGCCCTCAGACTTGAACGAAAACTCACTCTCCTTACCAATGATCACATGGTCATGGATGGTCACGCCGATGCTGTCGCAGGCCATTGATATGGCGTCTGTCATACTGATGTCCTGTCGGCTTGGGGTCGGATCCCCTGAGGGGTGATTGTGGACCAAAATAATCGCGCTGGCATTCAGTTCGAGCGCACGCTTGGCAACCTCTCGGGGGTAGACAGGCACATGGTCGACTGTGCCCTCGGCCTGCTCCTCATCCGCGATGATGACGTTCTTGCGGTCGAGAAAGAGAATGCGAAACTGTTCGATCTCGCGGTGTGCCATCGACGTACGGCAGTATGAAATCAGATCGTCCCAGGAACTCAAAACCTCGCGCTTCAGAATTTTGGCCTGACCCATGCGTTGCGCGAACGCTTCCACAATCCGGAGCTGAAGGTACACTTTCTGGGTGGCACCTTCGACTTTCAGAAGACGGTGTTCGGACGCCGCAACCACGCCATTCAGGTCCCCAAACGTCGAGAGCAATCGCTTGGCCAGCGGCTTCACATCAATTCTGTCGATTGCGTTGAACAGAAGGATCTCCAGTATCTCGTATTCCGGCATCGGCTTGTGGCCACCGGTCAGAAACCGCGTGCGCAACCGTTCCCGATGCCCCCAATAGTGCGGTATCGAGTTGCCTTGGTCATCGGTAACCATCCCGCCCCCGGCAGACGCGGATTTGGAGAGACGTCTCGATTTCTTGTAGGAAGGAGCCGATGCTGGCGTGCAAACTGCTCCGGGTGGTGGGGATCTCGCATCGAGGTCGGCAAGTCCCCTCAGCGCTTCCTCCGAAAATCCAGGGGACGACGCCGCGACCTTGCGCGGATAGGTGTTTTGATCCTTGGCTCTATTCACAAGAAGACGGTTCAAGCCGATTTTGATCGGGTTCAGCATAGGGCGTCCTGCACGGGTGTGTGCCACGAGGCATCGTCCGTGCAAGTCTGCAGACCTGTGGTTAATGCCGGATTAACTGTCTCTGATTGTCTGTGCACTCTCCAAGAGTGCTTTTGGCCGCATCACCGCGGCGAGGCGCGCTAGGCGAAAGAGTACGGCTCTCGTTTGAGTAGTGATGCGCACACCATACGCATCAAGCCAGTTCGGAGTATTTGAGATGACCAGCTGCTTGGCACAGCGATGGCAGCGTTTTCTCCTTTCGGTTGTGTGGTCGGTACACTGATACTTCTCCGCGAAAATTGGTTTGGTAGACGGAATCCGGGCGTAGCTCAGAGGGAGAGCAATACAGCCATAGCGCTGCCTTGCGCACCTTGCCAACAGGAGCGTTCACACATCAAACCGTGAAAAGCCAGAAATCTAATGTCCAAAAATGAAACAAGAGCTACAACTTGCGCTGTAACTCTTTGTTTTCTTTAGGACCCCATTGGAGCGGGCGAGGCGATTCGAACGCCCGACCCTAACCTTGGCAAGGTTATGCTCTACCCCTGAGCTACGCCCGCTTCCTTGGGTGAGGCGTGAAATACCCATCCATGCCCCGCGCCGCAAGGGGGAAATCCGGGTTCGGGTAAAAAAAGCTGGATCCAGTGACGCCGGGGCTTCTGCGCCGCCGCACATGGCCTGTTCGCGGCATGGCGTTGCCAGTCGCAGGCGCATCGGTTAACGCGTTTCGCAGACCCGGCTGATCAAGGCCGTAACAACCACGAAGGATACGACCGAAAATGATCGAAACGACAACACTCACGGCATGGGCTCCACGGATGCTGAGCGTCCTGCGCATCGTCTCCGCGCTCATCTTCTTTGCCCATGGCACGCAGAAGGTGCTGGGCTTCCCGGCCTCGGACATGAACCCGCCGGCGTTCAGCATGTTCTGGATTGCGGGCGCGCTCGAACTCGTGGGCGGCGCGCTGCTGATCCTGGGGCTCTTCACGCGCCCGGTGGCCTTCGTTATGTCGGGCATGATGGCGGTGGCCTACTGGATGGCCCACGCGCCGCAGAGCCCGTTCCCGGCGCTCAACGGTGGCGACGCGGCGATCCTGTATTGCTTCGTCTTCCTTTACATCTTCTTCGCAGGCCCCGGCCCATGGAGTGTGGACGCCGCGCGCAAGCAGTAATCTCGGCTTGAGACTGACCTTTTGACGGCTCCCTTCCGAGGGGGCCGTCACCCCATTTGATCGCCAGACAATCCAGGGGTTGATGCGACACTCCGAAACGGATCCTTGGCCGCACAAGGGCCATTCCACTGCCCGTGACCCCAGCCGAACAATGTGATGAGGCTGAAGACCAAGGGGCCCAGCAAATCGGCCCGGAGCGGTGTGAAATTCATTAAATTCATGCGCGTTTCCCTCAAGGGTACTTGCGTGCTGCGCGCGCAGTAGCGAGTTTGCCGCCCGTCTTTTTGGTCTGGGCGGTGGCTGTCCATTCGTAGGTATGGCGGCCATTGGGTGGACAGGGGCTCTTGTATTTGAAGGCCCCGCGCTGGATCACCTTTTGTCCGCTATAGGCCACGACCCCGCCTCCGTGGTCAAATCCGGGCACATGGCGGTCGGTCAGTTTGAGCCGGAGGTAGTTGGTTCCTGTCGGCACGTCGCCAAGCTTGAAGCCCGGGTTCGAGACAATGTTTGGACGTCCGCTGGTACAGGACTTCGGGCCGGACCAGTCAAAGCTGATGTCAAATGCCAAGGAAGGCGTGGCAAGCGCCGCCGACTACACCGGCAGGATCTGAACTCCTTAATATCAAACCTGGAGATGTTCTGACGACCGTATCGCCGCTGCCGGCAGAGCGCGTCCGCCAAAAGAAAAGAGGCCCCAACTTGCATTGGAGCCTCTGCTGTCTTTTCTGCAATCAGTGGCTGGGCAACTTGTCCCAGTCTTCCCGCTTGGGCAGCTGCTCGAACGTGTGTTCGGGCGGCGGGCTGGACACTGTCCATTCCAGCGTGTCGGCATATTCGTTCCACGGGTTGTTCGCCGTGACGCGTGCGCCGCGGGTCAGC
>JBBSJO010000194.1:0-7385 GCA_038257185.1 Rhodobacterales bacterium
CGACCGCCCCGGCTTGCCGAGGTTGTTGAATGCGGCATTGGACACGAAGAGCCCACCGATAAAGATGAACCCGCCCACGCCGACGTAGCAGAAGGCCCGCAACACCTCCGCCCCCTGCCCGGTCAGCCCGAAGATGTCGATGACGGAGGGCAGTGCCAGCAGAAACAGGCCCCATGCGACAAGCGTATAGAGGAAGCAGAAGATCAGCGCGTCGCGGTAGGTGCTGCGCAGCCGGTCATAGTTGCCTGCGCCGAAGTTCTGCCCGAAGATGCCCCCGATGGCACCCGACAGGGCGAAGACTCCGCCGAAGACCACCACCGTCAGCCGTCCCACGACGGCCCAGGCAGCCACTGCGTCATCGCCGAAGGGTGCCATGACAATGGTCATCAAATAGTTTCCCGCCGGCGTGGACATCTGCGTGGCGATGGCAGGCAGTGCGATGATCATGAAGGGGCGGAAGAAGGTCCGCACATCCTCCCAGGCCGGGCGCGCCACCAGATCGTTGCGATATGCGGCGAAATAGATCGCGAGCCCGACCAGCAGGATCCGGAAGGCGAAAAGCCCGATGGCGGCGCCATCCAGCCCGAGGCCGAGCCAGACAATCAGGATCGGGTCCAGCACCATCAGCAGCACGCCGGACAGCAGGGTCACGTACATGGCCTGCGCCCCCAACCCCTCTGCCCGCAGCGCCCCGGAACAGGTCAGCGCCACCGCCATGAAGATCAGCGAGGGCATGGTGATCGCAAGATAGCGTGCCGAGAGCCGCGCGGTCTCTCCACTCGCCCCCGCGAATTCGACCAGATCGTGCCGTTCCGTGATAACCAGCAGGGCCACCGCCGCCTGTATCACGGCTGCGATGATGACCGCGGCCCCGGCCTGACGCCGGGCGAGCGCCCGCTCTCCGCGTCCGATGCTGCGCGAAATCATGGCCGTGGCCGCGATCATCAGTCCAACGGCGATGGAGACGGAGAAGAACTGGATCGCGAAGGCGAACCCGATCGCCGCCACAAGTGTCGGATCGCCCAGTTGCGAAATCCACAACAGCCCCACCGCGTCCACCAGGAACACAAAGGTGATCCCCATGGCGCCGGTCGCGGTCATCCGCACCACGTGGCCCATGGTCGAGCCGCTCAGAAACCGCCCCGGTTCCATACCGCTACTCCGCTGCCTGCGGGAACCCAGCGGCAAAGATCGTCTCATTGCCGGGTGCCGGGTGGCGCGGGATCAGCATTGCAAGGCAGAGCGAGACGCCCGCCATGCCCGCTGCCAGAAAGAACACTGCCGCAGGCGAGACCAGCCACAGCAGACCTAGCACGACAGGCAGGAAAACCGCCGCAATGTGATTGATGGTGAAGGCCACCGCCGCCGTGGGCGCGATATCGGCGGGGTCGGCGATCTTCTGGAAGTAGGTCTTGAGCGCGAGCGCCAGCCCAAAGAAAAGGTGATCGAGCACATAGAGCACCGCCGCGACCACCACGCCCCAGCCAAGGTAGTAGACGCCGCCGTAACTCAGAAACACGAGGATCAGGCCGATATACTCGAACCCCAGCGTACGCCGCTCGCCAAAGAACCCCACCGCGCGGCCCATCATCGGGGCGAGGATCATGTTTGCCACAAGGTTGATGAGATAGAGCAGCGTGATCTGGTGCACGTCGTAACCGAAGCGTTCCACCATCATGAAACCCGCAAAGACCATGAAGATCTGCCGCCGCGCGCCGGACATGAACTGCAAGGCGTAGTAAAGCCAGTAACGGCGGCGCAGCACGAAGGTCTTGCGCTGCGGCGTCGGTGCCTCGAACTGCGGATAGGCCAGAATGGCGAACCCGGCGATCAGCACGGTCACGCCGCCGCCGATCATGTAGACGATGTTGTAGCTCAGGCTGAGCGTGTTCCACAGCGCCATGATCAGCAGGTAGGCCACCAGCGTTGCCAGCGACCCCGCCGCCATGAGCCAACCCAGCATGCGGGGCGCGTCCTCGATCTTGAGCCATTGCAATTGTAGCGACTGGTTCACCGTCTCGTAATAATGAAATCCGATGGAACTGAGCATGGTGATGGTGAGAATGCCCCCCATCGACGGAAACCACGCCGTGATGGCCGTGGCCGCCCCCAGCAGGATGAGCGAGACAAGCCCCAGCACCTGTTCCCGCACGAAGATGATGATTGCAATCACTCCAACGGCGAGGAACCCCGGAATCTCGCGCACAGTATGCAGCAGCCCGATGTCCGCCCCGTCGAAATCCGCCACCTCGATCACGAAGTTGTTCAGCAGCGCCGACCAAGTGTTGAACGCAATCGGCATCGCCAGCGCCATGAGAAACAGAAGCGACACGGGCCGCCGCCAGAACGGCAACTGCCTGGCGTCTTCGAGGGTAATGTATTGTGCCATCCCACCCCTTTACGCCCGACCCTTCGCCTTGACGAGATCGAAAATGCGCGACCTCTGCCTGCGCCAACGCACACTTTGCCAGACAAACTCCCGCCGGAGGCACGTCCTGACCCTCGGGTCAGGACAACAAGGATTCTTGTTCTTTCGCGCGGTCGACCCCTTCAGTAGAAGCTCTGCGGATCGATATCCACTGCCAGCCGCAAATCGCCCTTGAGCTTCACCTGCGCCACCCACCGCGCCAGCGCCTCCTGCAATGGTGCGCTCTTGTCCGCCTTCACCAGCAATCTGACCCGGTGCCGCCCCCTGACCCGCGCGATGGGCGCGGGTGCAGGCCCGTAGACCTGCGCCCCGATCCGTCGCAATGCCCCATCCTGCCGCGCCAAAAGATTGCCCGCGTCGAAAACCGCCGCCACGTCCGGCCCGGACAGGATGATCCCAGCCATGCGCCCGTAAGGCGGCACGCCCGCCTGACGGCGCTCCTTGGCCTCCGCCGCCCAGAACTTCTCCTCGTCCCCCGCCAGAATGGCCCGGATCACCGGATGCTCCGGCTGGTAGGTCTGCAACAGCGCCGCTCCCGGCGCTTCCGCCCGCCCTGCGCGCCCTGCGACCTGCCGCATCAGTTGAAATGTCCGCTCCGCCGCGCGCAGGTCCGATCCCATCAATCCCAGGTCGGCGTCGATGACGCCAACGAGGGTCAGCTTGGGGAAGTTGTGCCCCTTGGCCACGAGCTGCGTACCGATCACGATATCCGCCGCCCCCGCCGCGATGGCCGCGATCTCCGCCTTCAGCGCACGGGCCGATCCGTACATGTCCGAACTCAGCACCGCGATCCGCGCATCGGGCCAAAGCTGCGCCGCCTCCTCGCCCAGCCGTTCCACCCCCGGCCCCACCGGGGCCAGGCGGCCCACCGCCTCGCAGGAGGGACAGGCCTCGGGCATCGGCTTGCTCTCGCCGCACTGGTGGCAGACGAGGCGCTTGAGGAACCGATGCTCCACCATCCGCGCGTCACAATGATCGCAGCCGATCTGGTGCCCGCAGGCACGACACAGCGTGATCGGCGCGTAGCCGCGCCGGTTGATGAAGAGCATTGCCTGCTCTTCCCTCTCCAGCCGCGTGTCGACCTCCCGTTTAAGCGTCGGCGACACCCAGCGGTCCGAAGGCAGCCCCTCGGCCCGCATGTCGATGGCCCCCATCTGCGGCATCACGGCGGGACCGAAGCGCGAGGTCAGTTCCAGCCGCGCGTATTTCCCCGCCTCCACGTTGGCCCAGCTTTCGAGGCTGGGTGTTGCGCTGGCCAGCACCACCTGCGCCCCGCAGATCGACGCGCGCAAGACCGCCATGTCGCGGGCGTTATAGAGGACGCCATCCTCCTGCTTGTAGGAGGTGTCATGTTCCTCATCGACCACAATCAGTCCCAGATCGCGAAACGGCAGAAAGAGCGCAGAACGCGCGCCGATCACCAGCCCGGCCTGCCCCTGCCCCACCATGCGCCAGATACGCCGCCGTTCGGTCATGGTGGCACCGGAATGCCACTCGGCGGGCTTGGCGCCGAAGCGTTCCTGAACGCGGTGGAAGAACTGCTCCGTCAGGGCGATCTCCGGCAGCAGTACCAGCGATTGCCGCCCCGCGCGCAGGGCCGCCGCCACCGCCTCCAGATAGACCTCTGTCTTGCCCGAGCCGGTGACACCGCGCAGCAATGTCGTGCCGTAAGCGCCGGATTTGACAGCAGCGGCCAGCGTGGCAGCGCCCGCCGCCTGATCCTCCGTCAAGGCCTTGCCGGGCAGATCCGGGTCCATGCGCGCAAAGGGTGTGTCGCGGGGGCTGTCCTCCTCGCGCACCGCCTCCTGCGCCACCAGCCCCTTCACGACGGAAGGAGTCACCGCCGCCAGTTCGGCCAGTTCCTTGAGGGTGAAGGAGAGATCACCGTACTCCGCCAGCGTCTCCAGCACCCGGCGGCGCGCGTCCGTCATGCGGTCGGGCTCCGCCCCACCGCGCCGGTAGACCTTGCGCATCGAAGGCGAATCGCCCAGTCCCGGCGCGCGCGTGGCAAGTCGCAGCATCGCTGGCATCGGTGTCAGCGTATAGGCCGCCGCGCGGGTCAAGAAATCTTTCATCTCCGCCCGCATCGGGGCCGCATCGAGGACCCGGATGACATGGCGCACCTTGGCCAGGTCGTAATCCCCGGCCCCCGGCCCCCAGACCACCCCCAGCACCTTGCGCGGCCCCAGCGGCACCTCGACGAAAGCACCCAGATGGCAGCCCCCCTCAGGCGCGCGGTAATCCAGGGTGCGGCCCAGGGGCTGCGTGGTCAGCACGCCGACAAGGTCGCCGTGGTCAAAGAAATCAGGGATGCTCAACAGGGGCTCCGATTGCGCCGGTCGCGGAATTGAGGGTTTCGGCACGGCAGATCATGCGCTAAAGCCAACATCGACGCTCGCTTCCCCCTGCGCAAGGACATTGCCCATGAAATTTTTCGTAGACACCGCCGAGATCGACGCCATCGCCGAGCTGAACGAACTGGGCATGGTCGACGGGGTGACCACCAACCCCTCGCTGATCCTCAAATCGGGGCGCGACATCCTCGAAGTCACCAAGGAGATCTGCGACATGGTCGCGGGCCCCGTGAGCGCCGAAGTGGTGGCGCTGGGGGCCGACGACATGATTGCCGAGGGCCGCAAGCTCGTCAAGATCGCCGACAACATCGCCGTGAAGGTGCCGCTGACCTGGGCCGGGTTGAAGGCCTGCAAGGTGCTGACGGACGAGGGCAACATGGTCAACGTGACGCTCTGCTTCTCCGCCAATCAGGCGCTGCTGGCGGCCAAGGCGGGGGCGACCTTCATCTCTCCCTTCATCGGGCGGCTCGACGACATCCAACTCGATGGAATGTACCTCATTCAGGACATCCGCACGATCTACGACAACTACGGGTTCGAGACACAGATCCTCGCGGCCTCCATCCGCAGCGTGAATCACGTGCAGGACTGCGCCCTGATTGGCGCGGACGTGATGACAGCACCCCCGGAAGTGATCCGCAAACTGGCCGGGCACATGCTGACCGACAAGGGTCTCGAGCAGTTCATGAAGGACGCGGCCAAGGCGGGCATCAAGATCGTCTGACCCGCGCGCCAAAGCGTTTTGCAAAACGCTTTGGCAATTTCTTTCAAGAAATTGCCCGTGCCCGGTGCGGTGGAGCTGAGACCCATCGGCCACATCGCGTTACACAGCGGCGGCAATGCGCCAACAAAAGGGCAGATTTTGAACTGCCCCCATGCTATATGACCTGAAATCTGGAAGAGACGAGTGATGAGCAGCAGCCCGAAGATAGACGACTCCCTGCGCGAGGCGATCATTTCGCGACCCGATGTGATTCTGGATGACAGCGATGTCATGCAGGCCCTGATCGCGGCCAATGAGAAGGCGATGGGCGGGAATATCGTCGATCTGCGTGGCATCGCGATGGAGCGGCTGGAGACGCGGCTGGACCGGCTGGAGGATACCCACCGCAGTGTCATCGCCGCCGCTTACGAGAACCTCGCCGGCACCAACCAGATCCACCGCGCCGTCCTGCGAATGCTCGACCCGGTGGAGTTCGAAACTTTCCTGCGCGACCTTGGCGGCGAAGTGGCGGACATCTTGCGCGTCGACGCGGTCAAGCTGGTGCTGGAATCGGTGCAGAACGACAATGACCCGGCGGTGCAGCGGCTGGGCGATGTCCTGAGCGTCGCGGAACCCGGATTCATCGATGACTACCTGTCCCAGGGCCGGGGCAGCACCCCGCGACAGGTCACCCTGCGCGGGGTCCAGGATGCATCGGAAACGATCTATGGCAGCAACGCGGAATGGATCCGCTCGGAAGCCTGCCTCAAGCTCGACTTCGGCGCGGGACGTCTGCCCGGCCTGCTCGTCATGGGCGCCGAGGATCCGCACCAGTTCGGTCCCCAGCAGGGCACCGATCTTCTGACCTTCTTCACCGGGGTCTTCGAGCGCGCGATGCGCCGCTGGCTGTCTTGAACCGCGCAGACCACAGTGCGGCCACCGGCCTGATCAGCCCCGCCGCACGCGATGCCTTGCAGACCTGGCTTGACCACCAACGCGCGCTGAAAGGCGCGGCAGCGAACACGATCACCGCCTATCAGGGCGATGTTGCGGATTTTCTCTCCTTCATCACCCTGCACAAGGGCGACACGCAGGGACTGGGCGCGCTTTCGAAGATCACCATTTCCGACATGCGCAGCTGGATGGCCCGCACCCGCGGTGCCGATGTCGGCCCCCGGTCGATGGCGCGCAAGCTCTCGGCGGTGAAGGCCTTCTACCGCTGGCTGGCCGAACGCGAGGGATTCGAGCCGACCGCTGTGCTCTCAACCCGTTCGCCGAAGTTTCAGAAGAAACTGCCGCGCCCCTTGGCGATCAACGCCGCGAAAGCAATGATCGACTGCGTCGAAATCCAATCCGAACGGCCTTGGGTCGCGGCGCGGGACGTTGCGGTACTGACGATGCTCTGGGGCTGCGGGTTGCGGATTTCCGAAGCCCTGGGGCTGAAAGGCGCCGACGCACCGCTGCCGGAGGTCCTGCGCATCATCGGCAAGGGCGGCAAGGAACGCGTGGTCCCCGTCCTGCCCGCCGCCCGTGCCGCCGTGGAGGCATACCTCTCCGCCAGCCCCTACCCCCGCGAGACCGGCGCGCCGCTGTTCCGCGCCATTCGCGGCGGGCCACTCGGCCCGCGCGCCATCGCGCAGGTCATGGCGGATGCGCGGATGCAGCTCGGCCTGCCTGCAAGCGCCACGCCCCACGCCATGCGGCACAGTTTTGCCACACACCTGCTCGACGCGGGTGGCGATCTGCGGGCAATTCAGGAACTGCTGGGCCATGCCTCCTTGTCGACCACGCAAGCCTATACGGCGGTCGACACCGCCCGGCTGATGGAGGTCTACAACCGCAGCCACCCAAAGGCCGCAGGCTAAACGCGCACCGCCGTTTTCTTTGAAAGAAAACGGTC
>JBBSJO010000195.1:0-7363 GCA_038257185.1 Rhodobacterales bacterium
CACGGCAAAGGGTGGACACATTCCGCCTCCAACGCAAGGCAATCTGCCCCGCCGCATGAAGAAGGGGCAGCCCGAGCCGCCGCTTCCATAACCGATTAACCAAGAGATGGTTTAGCTGCGGACCAGCTTCTCGTAACTCGTCGCAATATCGCGCGTCAGGGCACCGACCTCGAAGTTGAACGTCCCGATCTGCCCCACGGGCGTCACTTCCGCCGCCGTGCCGGTCAGCCAGCATTGCTCGAAGCCTTCCATCTCCTCCGGCATGATGTGGCGCTCGTGCACCTTGATCTGCTTTTCGCGCAGCATGCCCACGACCGTCTGCCGCGTGATGCCGTTGAGGAAACAGTCCGGGTCGGGCGTATGCACCTCTCCGTCCTTGACGAAGAAGATGTTCGCCCCCGTCGCCTCCGCCACGTAGCCGCGATAGTCCATGAACAGCGCGTCGGAACAGCCCTTCGCCTCCGCCGCATGCTTTGACATGGTGCAGATCATGTAGAGGCCCGCCGCCTTGGCGTGGACCGGGATCGTCTCGGGGCTGGGCCGCTTCCACTTGGAGATGTCGAGCTTGGCGCCCTTCATCTTGGCGTCACCGTAATAGGCGCCCCACTCCCAGGCCGCGATCGCCATGCGTACCGGATTGCGGGCGGAGGCGACGCCCATGTCCTCGCCCACCCCGCGCCAGGCGACGGCACGCACGTAGGCGTCGGTCAGACCGGAAGCGGCAAGCACCTCGACCTTGGCGGCCTCGATCTCGTCCACTGTATAGGGGATTTCGAAGTCGATCATCTGGGCGGACCGCTTGAGCCGTTCGGCGTGTTCGCGGCTCTTGAAAATCTTGCCGTTATAGGCCCGCTCGCCTTCGAAGACGGAGGAGGCGTAGTGCATCGCGTGGGTCAGGATATGGACATTGGCCTCGCGCCAGTCGACCATCTTGCCATCCATCCAGATGTATCCGTCCCGATCATCATATCCGCCCGCCATGGTATATCCTTCCCGATCTTCGTAGCGACATTTACGAATATTGCGCAATCTTAGCCCAAAACGGGCATAAAATTACGCAAAAGCTGCGGCTCGATAGCCTTTCACCCTTGGAATGTCAATAACGCTGACGTAAAGTTGCCGCCAGCAAGAAAAGGAACACCAGATGGCAGACGGGCGCGGTTCCTCCGGCGGCAGCGAGAGCCTGCTGTTTTTGACCGACGAGCAGCTGCGGCAAGGCATCGAGGCGATGTTCTTTGCCTATCGCGGCTTTACCGCCGATCCCGACCGGATCCTTGACGACCTGGCCTATGGCCGGGCGCATCACCGGGCGATCCACTTCATCAACCGCGCACCGGGGACGACGGTGAACAACCTGCTCAACATCCTCGGGGTCACAAAACAGTCATTGAACCGGGTTTTGCGCACATTGATCTCCGATGGTCTGGTACAAAGCCGTGTGGGACGGAACGACAAACGCGAGCGGCACCTCTATCTGACGGACGCGGGCCGTGCGCTGGAACAGCGCCTGTCGGACGCGCAGCGGGCACGGATGCGGGCAGCGTTCCGGGATGCGGGACCGGAGGCGGTCGCGGGGTTCCGCACGGTACTGGAGGCGATGATGGATACGGAAATGCGGCAAAGCTACGTCCGGCTCAAGGACAGCGGCACATGAGCGATTTCGACTCGCACCTGCTGATCGTGGATGATGACGAGCGCATCCGGGTGTTGTTGCAGAAGTTCCTGATGCGGCACGGGTTTCTGGTGACGGCGGCGCGGGACGCCGCGCATGCGCGGCGTATCCTGACAGGCCTGGAATTTGACCTGATCGTGCTGGACTTGATGATGCCGGGGGAGGACGGGCTGTCGCTGACCAAGTCCCTGCGCGAGACGATGCAGACGCCGATCCTGCTGCTGACCGCCAAGGGCGAGACCGGCAACCGGATCGAGGGGCTGGAGGCCGGGGCGGACGATTACCTGCCCAAACCTTTTGAACCCAAGGAACTGCTGCTGCGGATCAACGCGATCCTGCGTCGGATGCCCGACACGCGGGCCGAGGACGCGGCACCCAAGGTCCTGACGCTGGGGCCGATCCGCTATGATCTGGAACGCGGCGAGATGTGGCAGGGCGACGATCTGGTGCGGCTGACGGCAACCGAGATCCAGCTGATGAGGATATTCTCTGCCCAACCCGGCGCGCCTTTGAGCCGCGCGAAGCTGGTGGAGGAGTTGGGCCGCGACCGGGGCCAGGCGCAGGAGCGGGCGGTGGACGTCCAGATCACACGGCTGCGGCGCAAGATCGAGGACAATCCGAAGCAGCCGCGATATCTCCAGACCGTGCGCGGGGCGGGATACATGCTGGCGCCTGATTGAGTTGAGCGCGCTGGGGACTTTGCGCCCGTCGCCCATTGGGCGCGAACCAACGGCGCAGAATGGGCGGCCCACGGAGAGTTTATTTGGCAAAGTGAATGGGGACATGTGCTGGCCTTGGCCGGCGCCGCGTTCTATTGTGCGGCGAAAGCTGTTTATGAGGCCGTGATGAGCGATACCCCCGTTGAAGAGATGAATTTCGAGACCGCGATGGCCGAACTTGAGAAAGTTCTGGGCCAGCTGGAGCGCGGCGACGTGGCACTGGACGAGAGCATTGCGCTTTACGAGCGCGGCGCGAAGCTGAAGGCGCGTTGCGAAGCGAAGCTGAAGGAAGCCGAGGAAAAGGTCGCGGCGATCACGCTGGACGGCGACGGCAACCCGGTGGGGCTGAAACCCGTGGAAGGGCTGTAGAACCCGGTGGCGGCGGCGTTCAAGGGCGCGCTGGAGGCGGCGCGGGCGCTGGCGGAGGCTCGGATCCTGCGCGAACTGGAGAACGCCGTCGGCCCGGTGGCGGAGGCGATGCGCTATGCTGTAACGGGCGGCAAGGGATTGCGGGCGTTCCTGGCGGTGGAAAGTGCGCGGTTGCACGGCATCGCCGCGGCCAGCGCGGCAGAACCGGCGGCGGCCATTGAGGCGATGCACGGCTACTCGCTGGTGCACGACGACCTGCCCTGCATGGACGACGACGACCTGCGACGGGGCCAGCCGACAGTGCACCGGAAATGGGACGAAGCGACGGCGGTACTGGCGGGCGATGCGTTGCAGACGCTGGCGTTTCAACTGGTGGTTCAGGCGGGTTGCCTGCCAGAGCACGGGCGAACCCTCGTCCGAACACTGGCTGAGGCCGCAGGCGTCGCCGGAATGGTCGGCGGTCAGGCGCTGGATATCGCAGCGGAAACGGCGGCGGCCCCCCTCACCCTCGACGACATCATCACGCTTCAGGCGGGCAAGACCGGGGCGCTGATCGAATGGGCAGCCCTCGTCGGGCCGCGCATGGCGGGGGATGGCACCGAGGCGCTTGGATCCTACGCGCGCGACCTCGGGCTTGCCTTCCAGATCGCCGACGACATCCTCGATGTGGAGGGCGACGCGGCGACCGTCGGCAAGGCCACGGGCAAGGATGCAGACGCGGGCAAGGCCACCTTCGTGTCGCACCTCGGTCTGACAGGGGCGAAACGCCGCGCACAAGACCTGATGCAATCCGCCTGCGATGCCTTATCTGTTTACGGTGACGGCGGCGAAACCTTGCGACAGGCCGCCGCGTTCGTTATTGCGCGCAGGAACTGAAAGCCGCCGCACGGCAGGAGGCCCCGCATGTCCGATACTCCCCTTACCCCCCTGCTGGATCAGGTGACGCGCCCGGCTGACCTGAAACGGCTGTCCGACGCGCAATTGCATCAGCTGGCGCGGGAAGTACGGGCCGAAACCATCTCCGCCGTCTCTGTCACCGGCGGGCACCTTGGCGCGGGTCTGGGCGTGGTGGAGCTGACCGTGGCACTGCACGCGGTCTTCGAAACCCCGCGCGACAAGATCGTCTGGGACGTAGGCCACCAGTGCTATCCCCACAAGATCCTGACCGAGAGGCGCGACCGCATCCGCACCCTGCGCGCCAAGGACGGGCTGAGCGGCTTCACCAAGCGCAGCGAAAGCCCCTACGATCCCTTTGGGGCTGCCCATTCGTCCACTTCGATCAGCGCGGCGCTCGGCTTTGCCGTAGCGCGTGACCTCGGGGGCGTGACGGATGAGGGGCTGGGCGACGCCATCGCGGTGATCGGGGATGGTGCTATGTCGGCAGGTATGGCCTATGAGGCGATGAACAACGCGGGCCACCTCGGCAAGCGGCTGATCGTGATCCTCAACGACAACGAAATGTCGATCGCTCCGCCCGTGGGCGCGATGTCGTCCTACCTCAGCCGCCTCTACGCCGAAGCGCCGTTCCAGGACCTCAAGGCTGCGGCCAAGGGCGCGGTCAGCCTGCTGCCCTCCCCCTTCCGCGAGGGGGCCAAGCGCGCCAGGGACATCCTCAAGGGCATGGCCGTGGGCGGCACCCTGTTCGAGCAACTGGGCTTCTCCTACCTCGGGCCCATCGACGGGCATGACCTGAACCAGTTGCTGCCTGTATTGCGCACGGTAAAGGACCGCGCCACAGGGCCGATCCTGATCCACGTACTGACCAAGAAGGGCAAGGGCTACGGCCCCGCCGAAAAGGCGCGCGACAAGGGGCATGGGGTCGGCAAGTTCAACGTGGTGACCGGCGAGCAGAAGAAGACGCCCACCAACGCTCCGAGCTATACATCGGTCTTCGCCAGCAGTCTGCTGGACGAGGCCGCGCGGGACGACAAGATCTGTGCCGTCACCGCCGCGATGCCGGACGGTACGGGGCTGAACCTCTTCGCCGAACGCTACCCCTCGCGCTGCTTCGACGTGGGGATTGCCGAACAGCACGGCGTGACCTTCTCGGCGGCCCTCGCGGCGGGCGGTATGAAGCCCTTCTGCGCGATCTATTCCACCTTCCTGCAACGCGGCTACGATCAGGTCGTGCACGACGTGGCGATCCAGCGCCTGCCGGTGCGCTTCGCCATCGACCGCGCAGGGCTGGTGGGCGCCGACGGGGCTACCCATGCGGGGGCCTTTGACGTCGCTTTCCTGGCCAACCTGCCCGGCTTCGTAGTCATGGCCGCCGCTGACGAGGCGGAACTGCGCCACATGGTGGCGACCGCCGCAGCGCATGATGACGGGCCCATTGCTTTCCGTTTTCCGCGGGGCGAGGGCACCGGCGTGACCATGCCCGAACACGGCGTCCCGCTGGAAATCGGCAAGGGGCGGATCATCAAGGAGGGCAAGCGTGTTGCGCTTCTGTCCTTCGGCACGAGGTTGTCTGAGGTGGAGAAAGCGGCGGAAGCGCTGAACGCCAAAGGGATCACCCCTACCATCGCGGATGCCCGTTTCGCCAAACCACTGGACCGGGACATGATCCTGTCGCTGGCCGCAGATCACGAGGCGCTCATCACCATCGAGGAAGGCGCCGTTGGTGGCTTTGGCTCTCACGTCGCGCAGTTGCTGGCCGAGGAAGGCGTGTTCGACACCGGGCTCAAGTTCCGATCGATGGTGCTGCCCGACATCTTCATTGATCAGGCGAGCCCGGCGGATATGTATGCCGTCGCGGGCATGAATGCGGAGCAGATCGAGGCGAAGGTGCTGAGTGTGCTCGGCATCGCCAGCATCGGGGCGAAACGGGCCTAGCGTTCCTCGCGCGAAATCAGCTTGTCCAACTGTCTTTCGATCACGACCAGACGTGCCGTGACGTCATCGCGGTAGGCTCCGGTCTCGGCATTGTCCTCCTGATGATGCGCGTCCTGCATCGAGTTCACGATCAGGCCCACCAGCAGGTTCACGACGGCAAAAGTAGTGACCATGATGAAAGGGATGAAGAACGCCCAGGCGTAGGGGTAGACTTCCATCACAGGGCGGACGATGCCCATCGACCAGCTTTCCAGCGTCATGATCTGGAACAGCGAATAGCCCGACAGTGCAAGGTTGCCGAACCAATCGGGAAAGACAGCGCCGAAGAGCTTGGTCGCGATGACCGCCCCAATGTAGAAGATCAGCGCCATCAGCAGGAACACCGACCCCATGCCGGGCAGCGCGGTGATGAAGCCTTCGACCACGCGGCGCAAGCGAGGCGCACCGCTGATCAGCCGGAGCACGCGAAGGACGCGCAGCGCGCGCAATGCCGCGAACCCCTGAGCGGCGGGGAACAGCGAAATCCCCACGATGACAAAGTCGAAGACGTTCCAGCCGTCCCGGAAGAATCGCCCCCGGTAGGCCACGATCTTGGCCGCCAGTTCCACCACAAAGACCGCAAGGCAGGCGATGTCGAGCGCCCGGATGATCCCGCCGAAGCGGTCCATCACCGCGGGATAGGTCTCCAGTCCCAGAAGGATGGCGTTGAAGAGGATGACGGCCATGATCGCGTTGATGACGCGGGGGTCTTCCAGAAAGGTACGAAGCTGCTGCTGCACGGGTATTTGCCTTGAGGTTTTGGCCTATATGGCGGTGCCGCAGGGCAGCGACAAGGCAGACCGCGTCAATAGATGAAATAGAGCACCGTTCCCAAGGTAAGCCCTACCATCCCGTATCCGAGCAGCACATAAAGGCCATCCCGGATGAACAGCCCGAAGGTCATCAGACCGACCGTCGCCGCTCCGACCGTGGTCACCATCGGGAGTACTTCGAGAAAGGGCCAGCCCATCGGAATGACCACCAGCGCAAGCAGGGTCAGATAGCGCATCGGTCCGACAGTGAGCAGTTTCAGGCGCGGATGCGAATGGCGGTCCACGAAGGCGCAGGGTTTGCGCAGCCACTTCACGCCGGTCCGCAATCGGGCTCCGGAAATTTCGCGGCGCAGCAGGAACCCCGGCAGCCAAAGCCTGCGCCGCCCGATGAGCGCCTGTACCGCGAGCGTGATCATGATCAGTGCGCTGACGGTGGGCACCCCCGGTATGCCCGACAGCGGCGAGATGAGCAAAAGGGAGAGTATCAGCATGAACGGCGTGATCGCCCGGTCGCCGAATCCGGTCAGCACATCGTTGACCGACACTGTCCTAGCCTCGGCGGTGCGCTCGAGATCATCCAGAAGATGGGTCAGGGGAAGGCTGTCCTCGCGGTCCATATCATCCCCGTATCAGTCAGTTTCACGTGCCAGAAGGTCAGCCAGCCCGCTGCGATAGTCGGGATAGGCAGGCTGCCAGCCCAACGATGACTTGGCGTGATTGTTCCGCACCTTCTTGCTTTCGGCATAGAAACTGCGGGCCATCGGGGTCATCTCGGCGGTCTCGAAATCGATGGCGGGCGGGAGCGGCAGGCCCAGCAGTTCGGCGGCATGGCCAATGACCTCCTGCGGCGGGGCAGGGTTGTCGTCGCAGAGGTTGTAGATCGCCCCCGGATCGGGTGTGGCGAGCGACAGTTCCAGCGCCTGCGCGATGTCCTCCACATGGATACGGGAAAAGACCTG
>JBBSJO010000196.1:0-7358 GCA_038257185.1 Rhodobacterales bacterium
CCCGCAAGGATTGCCAGTTCTGACGATGTGTTCGGCAGCGTGAAGGTCCGGGTCGTGCCCGTCGTAACCCCAGACAGCGAGAACGCCGCCTTCTTGGTCGGATCGGCGTCATTCACCAGGCTGAAAACAGCATCTGACACATCCACCGGTTCGCCAACCGGTTCCCAGGCGCTGCCATTCCAGACCAGAAACATCTGTTCGGCCGCGATCCACGCCAGCCAGCCCGGGCGCGGGACGAGCCGCATCCAGACGCCGTCGACCCAGAAGGCGACGTTCAGATCCCAGCCCGCCCAAAGGCCTGTCGCGCCCGATGCCGCAATGTGCCGGTCGCCATCGGTCGGGCTGACGGGTGGGGCGGTGCGCGTTCGGTCGAAGACCGACAGCTGGACCATGGCATCCAGCAACCGCAGTGCCTCGTTATGGGTGACATGCTTCTGGGCCTGCGATGCCAGGATGTAGGGCAGCAGGAGGTGTGTAGTGATGTCTGACATGATTGCCTTCAGAAGCTGAGGGTGACGGATCGCCCAGCGCCCCGGCCGATCAGGGCCGAGAGCTGGTAGATGCAGATGGCGAGGGATTGGCCGGGACCGAGGGGCGCGCCCCAATCAGTCGTCTGCTGGGCGGCGGTGTAGAGGGCGCTGGTCGTGGCAGTCGTCAAGGATCGCTTGACAACTGACCCGTCCAGAAAGTCGACCACGTAAGCCTCACTGTCTTCGGCCAAGGGCACATCGCCCATCCCCCAAGTGTCGGCGGCCAGCGACCGCGAGCGGCGCGTCCAGCGGATCGTGAGACCGCCGGGGCTGCGTGCCGTGCGCCACGGCTGTTCGACATGGGCGACAGAGAAAGGCAGCAGCCCAGCGCCCTCTGGCGTGAAGCTGGAGGCGACAAAGGTCTCGTCGCTGACCGACTTGGAAGCCGGGCCGATACGCCAGTTCCACGGCAGGCCGAGATCAGCCTCGCTGTTGGGCAGGGTGGCCACGGTCGTATCGAGAACAACCACCCGCGAGCCGGTTGGCACCATGCTGACCATCGATCCTTCCGTTCCGCGCTGGCCGCGCAGCAACCGGGTCAGGCGGTACCGCCCCGGCGCGATCAACTCGGCTGCGCCCGCTTGGATGATTGCCCATTGCCCAGTGCCAGTTTCCACGGCCAGCGCGTTGGCCCCACCCAGCAAGGTGATATCCGTGACGCTCTCCAGCGTTCCAGAATAGAGATCGACCACCAGCGCATTACCGAGATCGAAGCGCGATACTGGCCCGGCAAAGAAGTCGGCCGCCAACACACCCATGCGCGCTCGCGAGCTGAAGGTGGTCAGTAGGGCAAATCCATCCGTTGCGGCGCTGCGGTAGACGGCGATCTCGCCAGGCCACGGCTTGGCATGCGCCGCGACAAACGGACGGTGCGCAGGCTGACCTTCACGCAGCTGCGGCAGGTCCATGAGCACGATGTCGGGTGCGCCAAAGACGGTCGGTGTCGACAGCGTGGCCGGGCGCGGTGCTCCCGGCGGCAAGTCATAGACCGCCCGATCCTGGCGCACCGCGTCGACGCTGCGCAAGTCCGAGTCCGCGATGGAAACTAGCCGCAGTTCCGTCTGTCGGCCATCGTGGTCCAAGAGGATCACGTCGCAAGGATCCAGCGCCAGCCTTGAGGGCGGCAGGAGGAACACGGCACTTTCGCGTCCAACCCATGCCTCCATCAGCGCGCGACGGCACCGGCGTTCCGCCTCTTCAGGAGGGATCGCCATCGGAAAGCTTTCTGAAGCGATGCGCGTCGTATCCACGGTGATGCGCCGTGCTTCGACCTGTGCCGCGTCATAGTCCTCGTCGGCGCGCGCGACTTGCCATTTCAGGGCCTGCGGCAGTTCGGTTTCCTGCGCCCGGGTCAGTTCCATCACGTCGCCCTGTGCGGAACCGGGCGCGACCATGCCGTCAGGGGTGATGGTCAGACCGGCAATGCGGCCGCGCATCAGGAACTGGATGCGCCCTTCGCTCTCCACGGAATCGAACCCGAAATGTCTGGCCAGCGTACTTATCGAAGCGCGCGGGGCTTCCAGCGCCGAGATGACAAAGCCCTCGACCGCGCCCCAGATGCCGGAGACGTCGATCAGCTCTTCCGGCATTCCAGCGCGCAGGCAGAGGTGCCGCACCAGCGCCGCCAGTGACACAGCACCCAGCCGCCCGGTCAGCCAGTGCCCCAGCCGCCAGTTTGGGCCGTCGGTCCAGACATCGGTCAGCCCGGGGAAGAACGGATAGGGACGCGCATCCCATGTCCAAGCGGCGCATTCGGGCACATGCACCATCTGGTTGCCATAGACCGATGACACCGGATTGTTCGCCGCAGCACCCCAGAACAGATAGGTCGCTTCCAGATAGGCCCGCTGGATCGCATCGTCGCGCCAGCCGCGCGAGAAATACGGCGTGAAGCTCTCAGACGACTTCGGATCGAAGAACACGTTCGGCTGATTGGTGCCGCGATCAATGGCCGGGCAGCCCAGCTCGGTGAACCAGATCGGCTTTGACTGCGGCACCCATGCGGTTGGCGTGCCGCTCTCCACCCCGCCAGGTCGGTTGAAATGCGGGTTTTGCCACCAGGCGCGCAGATCCTTGAAGCGGAAGACCCATGGTTTGCCCACGGCACCATCGGTGATTGGCGTCCGGGTCTGCGTCGTCCGGTCGACCAAGCTGGCATAGAACCAGTCGAACCCTTCGCCACCGGTGATGTTGGATTGCAGGTAGGTCCGGTCATAAATCGCGGGCGCCAGCGCGGCGTCGGCATGATCGAACCCGTCGCGCCAGTCGGACAGCGGCATGTAGTTATCGATACCGATGAGATCGATATTCGCATCCGACCAGAGCGGATCGAGGTGGAAGAAGACGTCGCCGCTGCCGTCGGCAGGGTGATGCCCGAAGTATTCCGACCAGTCGGCTGCGTAGCCGATCTTGGGCCCAGCGCCGAGGATCGCACGGACATCGGCGGCGAGCACCTTGAAGGCGGTGACGGCGGGATATGTGCTGGCGCCCGAGCGGATCGTAGTCGGACCGGGCATTTCCGATCCGATCAGGAAGGCATCCACGCCGCCTGCGGCTTTGCAGAGATGCGCATAGTGCAGGATCATCCGGCGCAACGACCATTTGCCTGCCGGGCCTGTCCAGCTGACAGTGGTGCCCGATACGCTGAAGTCGGCGGGCGCAGCTGTTCCAAACAGCGCCGCGACCTGCGTGGCGGCTGTCGCCGTCTTGTCCACCGATCCGGCGAAACCTGCGGCGGGCGAACAGGTGATCCGGCCGCGCCAGGGGAAGGTCGGCTGGCCGGAGGTGGCGGCATCGGCGCTGTAGGGGTTTGGCTTGGTATTGCCGGGCGGCACGTCCATCAGGATGAAGGGATAGAATGTCACCCGCAGCCCGCGCGCCTTCATCTCCTGGATCGCCTGCACTACGGCAAAGTCGGCAGGGGTGCCGCCATAGACCGGCCTGTCCTCGGCATCTCGGCTGACCAGAAACGCATCCGCGCGCGCGACACCGTTCACGGACCAGGACAATGGCGTGGTGGTCTTGGCGGCCACCTCGACGCCGGGGCGCACCTTGCACGATCCTGCACGCAGGTCATCGCCGAACCATGCCACGACCAGAGAGACGCTTTCCATCGCAGGGGCCATCGCCTGCAGCCGGTCCAGCGCCACCACAATGTCGGCTGTGTCGGTGATCGCATTCAGGTTCTCGGCCACGGTCGCGCCGCCAGAACCTGTGGTTTTCTTGACCGGGGCGGTCGCATAGGTGAATTCGCCCGATGCCGGGATCATTGTCACGGCCTTGACCAGTCCTTCGGCGGTGTCGGGATCGGCGAGGGGGCGGAACACTTCGAAGCTGATCTGGGGCAGGCGGTTGCCGAAGGCGCTGAGGTTCAGTTCTTCAAAGACGACATAGGCGGTGCCGCGATAGGCCGGCGTGTTGGCAGCACCCATCTTGGCGGCGATGAACGGATCGGGGGTCTACGCATCGTTTCCGGGATACCAGCGCCAGCTCACGCTAGTCATGTCCATCGCCTTGCCGTCGGCCCAGACGCGGCCAATGCCGGTGATTTCGCCTTCGCAGAGCGCCACCGCAAAGCTGGCATAATAGAGATATTCGGTAGTGGTGACCTTCGGCCCGCTGCCCTTGCCGCCGCCCTGACGCGTGGTGTTGACCTCTTCGCGAAAATCCGTGGCCCAGATGATGTTTCCACCAATCCGCATGCGGCTAAAAAGGCGCGGGATTACGGCCCCTTCGGTCGCAGAAGTGATTCGTAACCCGTCCAGCCGCGCGCCCTCGATCCGCTGGGCGGGCGCGAGGGACGACACGATCCACTCGTCGACCAAGGACCCGACGCTCGATCCAATGAATCCACCGATTGTGACGGCGCTGACACCAAGGAGAGTGCCGCCGATGGAACCGCCGATCGCGGAGCCAGCCGCGCCGAGTACAATAGCTGCCATGTTAGAACTTTCAGATGCTGCCGGAGGGGGGGAACAGGAAGGCGAAGGCGATGCGCCGCCGCCAGACCGGGGTCAGGACTTCTTCGATGACGCCAAGGCGCTCGTAGGAACGGATAAAGCGATCAGGCGCGGTGAGGATCCCGACATGCTTGGCGATGGCGCGCGGCGTCATGCGGAACAGGATCAGCGCGCCGGGACCGGCCTCGGAGGGAATAACCTCGATCATCATGCGCCGTGCCCCGTCCGCCAGCACCTCGTGGGGTCCGGTCTCGCCCCAATCGCGGCTGTAGGGCGGGATCGGGAATGGCTCGTCCCCGACGACCTCGCGCCAGACACCGCGGGCGAGGCCGAGGCAATCGCAGCCGACTTCGCGCAGGCTGGCCTGATCGTGATAGGGCGTGCCCAGCCAGCTTCGTGCAGCGGAGACGACGAGGACGGGATCAGCGGTCATCAAAGCACGCCGCCTTCATGGCTGCCGTCCTGGCTGGCATAGCGCAGCACTGCATCCTGACCCGGAATGTTGGGAAAGCCCCGGAAGTTGACTGTGTTGGCGAATTTCGCGCCACAGGTTGCGATCCGCTTGTCGCAACCAGCCCGCGCGATGAAGCTGTCGCCCTCGACGATCGCGCGCACGGGGGCTTCCAGCAGGGTCAGGGTGGCGATGGCATAATCCAATCCATGGGCCAGCACTTCGGTGATGCGCCCCGCATTGGCGCCGCTGGTCCATGTCAGGATGCCGGATGTGAACCAGCCCGCCTCGAACGCTGATAGCCCCGAGGCCATGAACGCGCGGTCGCGCAACAGGTCGGTGATCACCCCCGTGCCCCTATAGAGAGCGTTTTCCAGATCGATCTGGCAGCGCACATCGCCCAGCGCGGCGTCGCACCCCGCCTGAAACGTCCGCCCAACGGTCTGGCCCAGCACATGCGCCAGCGACCGCACTTCCGCGACAAAGGCCATATGTCCGCGCCGGATTTGACCCACAGCACCCCGGCGCAAGAGAACCCGCTGGCTGGTGTCGGCCCAGTTCACCCGCCACAGCTCCACCGCTGCATTGTCCCAGCGCCCGTCGAGAATGTCGGTCTCAGTGATCCGATCCGAAGTCAGCACGCCGCTCGCGTCTTGCGCATCGACGGCCAGATCGGAGCCAGAGCGGATTTCCGAGGCGGCAAACCCGCTTTCGGGCTCAAACTCGGTGCTATCGAACACCAGCGCCCGATCATGGTCGGTAAAGCCTAAGCTGCCCCCATCCGTCCGCGAAATCCGCCAGCACCAGGACAGGGTTGTGGTGCCATCATCGAGATGGGCCTGTAGGGTTGGGGAAAGGGCTTTCATGATTGGCGTCCATTCTATAGTTGAAATGTAAAGCTCTTGTCTTTACATATTGAGTCTCGTCATCGCAGGAGTGCAGGCCATGGTCGCAGCGACCCCCAATCAGGATCCCCAGCGCCGGTCGCTGATCAATCTTCGCGTCACCCCGCGTGACCGTGATCTGATCGACCGCGCGGCGGCCGCTCTTGGCAAGAACCGTTCGGAGTTCATGATGGAGGCCAGTCGGCAGGCCGCCGAGGATGCCTTGTTGGATCGCACCGCGTTTCGGCTGGATGCCGATCAGTTCGGAGCCTTCATGGCCCAGCTCGACGCGCCGCCTGCGCCGAACGAACGTCTGCGCAAGCTGCTGGCCACACCCGCTCCATGGGACAAATGACATCGGGTGAAGGGCCGCTGACAGCACCCGAACCCGAACCCCTGAACGACAGCCATCAGGTCGATGCGTTCACATCCGGCGCAGAGACGCTTGATGCGTGGTTGAAGCGCAAAGCACAGGCCAATCAGGCGTCGGGTGCATCGCGAACCTTTGTGCTCTGCCGGGGCGCACGTGTGGTCGGCTTTTATGCCTTGGCGGCCGGATCGGTGAGCCACGATGTGATGCCGCGCAAGCTCAAGCAGAACATGCCCGATCCGATCCCGGTGATCGTACTGGGCCGTCTGGCGATTGATGCATCCGAACAGGGCAACGGTCTTGGCCGCGCATTGCTGCGCGACGCGGTGCTCAGGATTACTTCGGCAGCCCATGAGGTTGGCATTGCGGCCATCCTTGTCCACGCCCTGAATGACCGTGCCAAGGCCTTCTATCTCGAGGCTGGATTTACCGAAACGGCCGCTGAGCCGATGACGTTGTTTGCCCGCATCAAAGACGTGAAAGCGATGCTGGGCGAGGCGTAGCACCTCATCTGCGGATCTCCAGCAGTGGAATTGACGTGATTGAGCCCAGCCGCTCGATATCGAGGGTGACGTCGAGCGTGTCGGTGTCGAAGCGCACAGGTACATCGAATTCAAACCCGGCGGTGATTGCGACGCCCGCGCTCGGGACGGCATTGAACGTGACACTGCCGGTCGTTGTGTCGACACTCCAACCGGTCATCTGCTCGACCCCGTTCATTGTATGTGGTGACAACCCGACCATCGATATGCTGAGGACAGCGCTGCCTCGCTACTTTCCCGATCTTGCGGATGCGATCTCGGTCTTGCGCCGTCCCGCTTCGACAGACGTCGAAGGCGTGACCAACCTGAGAGAAATTCAAGAGACACTTGCTCCTATGCTGTCCGGGGACAGCCGCCTGTTACTTGTGGGGGATTGGGTGCAAGCAGGGCTCAATCTTCATCACGTCGCACAAGGCATCATCTTTTTCTCTCTGCCTTGGGATGTTGACAGTATTGATCAGTTGATCGGTCGAGTCGACCGGCTCCGTTCCACAGGTGATAGAAAGGGGGCCAAGCGTACAATTGAGATTTGGCGGATCCTGCTTGAAGGTTCGCAAGAAGCAGCAATTGCCGACCTGGTTTCGGCCCTTGGAGTTTTCGATTCACCTCTTCCTCCATTATC